>CAZVMS010000332.1:0-18086 GCA_964628795.1 uncultured Haloferula sp.
TGGAGAAGGTGTGGAGGTCGAGAAGTCTGCGGTATCCTCGGGACGGAAGGGGATCTCGAAGGAGGAGGCGAAGCAGGTTTTGGAGAAGGGAGGGCAGCTGAGTTTGTCGGAGCTGCTGAGATGCCGGGTGCGGTATTTCAGCGATGGGGTGGCGATTGGGAGTCGGAGTTTTGTGGAAGGGGTGTTTGCGGAGCGCCGGGAGCATTTCGGGGCGAAGCGGAAGGACGGTGCGCGGAAGATCGGCGAGACGACAGCGGGCTTGTTTTCGCTGCGTGCGCTGAGAGTGCGGGCGGTGGAGTCATGAAGGAGTAGAGCAGGACGAAAAAGGAGAGGGCGAGTTTGGTGCTGGGGTTGTCTAGCGACACTAAGGTCGCTGCTCCTGAAGGGGGCGGTAAATCTTACAATCCTGGCCTGCTACGATTCCCGCTAACTAACATTTCTTTCAAATTCCCCTGAATAAGGTCCGTGAAATATTCAAAGGGGCTCAAAGGGGCTCAAAGGGGTCCCGTTTTTCCAGCATTCACTTTTCACAATCGATTCAGAATTCGTGTCCGTTGGCGTCCATTCGCGGTTTTATTTTCCCTTTGAGGATCAGTTTCTCGAAATCCTCGCCGGTGTCTTCCTGTCCGCGAATCGCACGGAAAAAGGCGGGCATCTTGGCCAGGATCTCATCATCCTTCAAATCCGCCGGAATCTGACCACGGGCGATGGAGTCCATATCCGCCAGTTCAACCCGTTGCTCTCCGCCCAGGGCGAGAACAGCGGCAATCCGGTTCAGGAAGTTCTCATCATCGGGTGGCGGGAGCAACCCACGTTCGATTTTGCTCCAGTTGCTCGGGTCGATCTCCACCGTCTCTACGCTCACTTTCCGTTAGAACCCGGCGGGATAGAGTGGTTGCATCCGGTAAAAGGCGCGCGGGCCACTGCGTTCGAAGTGCAGGCCGCTGGAATCGCTGCCGGTGGGATCGACATTCTGCCAGCTCCGCAGGTTGGTGGAGCGTTGGAACGACGGGGTGAACAACAAGGTGCGGTAGGAGAGCAGCGGGAGCGGATAGAACAGGGAAGGGTAGGGTTCGGCAAAAGGCAGGCCGGAGTCGTTGAGCGTGCTTTGCGAGAGGCTCATGGCGAAGGCGGGCCGCGAGGCGGCGGAGAGGAGATCGGAACCGAGGGTCCACTCGAGCAGGTTCTCGGCACCGTCTCCATCGGCATCCTGACCGGGCTTCCAGCTTCCGGCGGGCAGGGTGGCGGCGAAGCGTTCGTAGTCGCCGGCGCGGAAGGGGTGCAGTGCGCCGGGGGCATCGGCGCCGCCGAAGGGCGTGGGGTCGCCGACCGCGCCGGTGAAGAGCGACAGCGCGACGGCGCTGCCGAACTGCGAGCCCCCGCCCATGCCGGTCCAGGACGCCAGCATGGTGGTCGGCGGAGCGGTGGAAATCCCGGTCGCGGGAATGGTGGCCGGGCCGAAGAGCCAGGCGCTGCCGTTCGGGCCGGTGGCGGGTGCGCCGACCAGCAGGTTCTCAAAATCGCAGGAGACGCTTCTGCCGAAGCTTTGCCCGAAGGTGGCGGTGCCGCCGAGGGTGTGGGCGAGGGTGGCGTTTCCCGTGGGACTGGCGGGCGGGTGGTAGAGGTAGGCACGGCCGTTTTGTCCGCTGCCGCCGGGCGCGCCGACTAACAGACGGCGGAAGGGATTCAGCGAGACCGCCGCGCCGTAGCCCTGCGGCCCGCCGACGGGCACTGCGAGGGTTTCACGCAAGCCCCAGAAGCCGCCGCCACCGGTGTCCCGCTGGAAAACCGACACGCCGGCAAGGCCGATGTTCGCGCCATATTGGCGCGGGTTCGCGGCGACGAGCGTGTCGCCTTCGAGATCGACGCTGGACCCCATGCCGTAGCGCTGAGTGCCGGAGACGAAGGGCGGCGGGAAGCGTTTCCAGGTGAAGGACCACTCGCCCGGACCGCCGAGCCCGCCCGGCGGCAGGGTGAAGAGGCAGACCGAGCCGCCGTCGGCTGAGAAGTCGTCGTCGCCCGGTGCGCCGACTGCGGCGAGGTAGCCGTTTTCGCCGAGCAGCGCGCTGCTGTCATCGATGGCCACGGCCTGGCCGAAGCGGTCGCCCGTCGCCTGCGGCCAGATGCCCGGCGAGGGGATCAGGCGGACGGGCGGGGAGATCGAGCCGAGGATGCCGATATCGAACACGTAGGCCGCGCCGCGTTGCGAGGATTCGCCGGGGGCACCGACGATCACCAGCGCACCCGAGCCGTCCGGCTTTTCGCGGATGTCGACGGAGGTGCCGAACTCTTCGCCGCCCTGGGGTGCCGGTTTGTTGAGGAAAGCGACTGGGACCCAGAACTGGCCGGCCGGGGTGGTGTCCCAGCGCCAGACCAGCGCGGACCCGCTGAGCGGACCGGCGAGGAAATCGCGCGGCATGCCGGCGACCATCCAGCGCTGGTGGATCGCGAGCGAGCGGCCGAGATTGACCGGGCCGCCGCCGGGCTGGAGGCGCTGGGCCTGGGACCAGCTGCTGCCGCCGCGGTCGAAGCTGCCGAGCGACCAGGCGCGGCCTTCGGAATCGTCCTCCGCCGGCATGCCGAGGAGCAGGCGGTCGCTGGTCATCGACGCCACCCGTGGCACGGAAGCGCCGCCGGAGATCGAAGGACTAAATCCGCCGTGCTTTCCCGCGATCTCACCGGCGTCGAGGCGCGACTCCAGCGTCACCGGCGTGCCGCCGGTCCCGACCGTGTGGAACCAGAGCTGGGCCACGCCGCTCCGCAGCGGCGGCGTGCCGGCGGCGAGGGGCGGCCAGCCCAGCACGGCGAGGCGGTTGTTGCGGTCGGTCGCGACGTCGAAGAACGACACGCCGGCCGGAGGCAGCGGGAGCCGGCCGGCATCGCCCCAGTTCCCGCTGCCGCCGAGATCCTTGCGGAAGGTTTGCACGACCGGTTCCAGCGTGGCGGCATCGAAGCCCGGGACGGCCAGATGGTCGGTGGTCAGGGCCAGGCTCGTGCTGCCGAATGACCCCAACGAAGGGGCCTCGATCACCTTGGTCAGGCCCCAGAAGGCGGGTCCGCCGGAGTCCTTTTCGTGCAGGCTGACAAACTCGCTGCCGCTGAGCGCCAGGCGGGTGCCGGAGAGGGCGATGGCCTCGACGTCGGACGAAGAACCGCGGCTGAGGGTGCGGGTCAGGGTGAACGCGAAGCTGCTGTCGGATGGCCGCTGGTAAAGGTGGACGAGATCGCCGCCGATGTCGCCGGGGGTGGTCAGGACGGCCAGCGCGTGGAAGTTCCACTCGATCCGCCGCGGCAGGTCGTTGGCGCCGGGTAGGCTGCGGGAGCCGCCGAAATTCCAGGCGCCTTCGTTGAAGAAATGGAAGTCGATGCGGCCGCGCAGTCCGAGGGCGAGCTGGTTTTGATAGAGGGCGATGGCGGTGACCGGTTCGTTGAAAGTGCCCGCATTCACCCACTGGCCGCCGGCGCGTTGCCAGGTGCGGACCTCGCCACCGGGGACGGCGGGGAGCAGGGCCGCGGCGTGGTCGGTGCTGATCGCCGTTTCCGCGATGCCGCCGTGTTTGTTCGGCGGGAGGGCTGCGAAATCGAAGGGGCGGACCTGGCCGTGCAGGATGGATCCGCATGCCAGCAGGGTGAGAGCGGTGCGTTTCATCGCGGTGGAGCATGGAGCTTGCAAGCGCCAGCGGCGAGCCGAAAGGCATGGCTCCTTGCGAGGGAGGCTAGGGAGAAGCTAGAGTTCTGTGGCGCTGCTATCCCAGCGCTTCATCGAGCGAGATGAAGGGAAGCCCGTGAGCTCCAGCAACGGGCGCGGAGGTCAGCTGGCCTTGATGAACATTGAGGCCCTTGGCGAGGTTGCGGTCCTTGCGCAAGGCCTCGGTCACACCGAGGTCAGCGAGGGTTAGCAGGTAGCGCTCGGTGACGTTGCTCAGCGCCTGCGTGGAAGTCCGCGAGTAAGCGCCAGGCATGTTGGCGACGCAGTAGTGGAGAACGTTTTCCTCCACGTAGGTGGGATTCTCATGAGTGGTCGGACGCGTGGTTTCGGCACAGCCGCCCTGATCAACCGCGATATCAACAAGAACCGATCCGGGTTGCAGGAGTTTGAGCATTTCCCGAGTGATCAGCTTCGGTGCCGCGGCCCCTGGAACGAGAACCGCGCCGATGACGAGGTCGACGCGCGGGAGTAACTCCGAAAGATTCGCCTCGGTGGAATAGAGGGTGTGGGCTCCCGACATCGTGATGTCGAGGAAACGCATGCGTTCGAGATCGATGTCGAGAATGGTGACATCGGCCCCGACTCCGGTGGCGACGCGGGCGGCATTGATACCGGCCGTTCCACCACCGATGACCACCACCCGACCTGGCGCGACTCCAGGAACACCACCGAGGAGAATCCCGCGCCCGCCGTGGTTCTTGGCAAGATGGTAGCAACCAACGATCGAGGACATGCGCCCGGCGATTTCCGACATTGGCTCGAGGAGCGGCAGGCGGCCACCAACTTCCACGGTTTCGTAGGCAATCGCGGTGCAACCGGTTTTCAGGAGGTCTTCTGTTAGAGTCTTGGATGCCGCCAAGTGGAGATAGGTGAAGATGGTGTGGGACTCGTTGAGAAGTGCGATTTCTGAGGGCTGGGGTTCCTTGACTTTGACGATGAGTTGCGCGGCTTCGAAAACGGCGTTGGCATCGGGAACCATGGTGGCACCTGCGGCGGCATATTGGGCATCAGTGTAAGCCGAACCGAGGCCAGCTCCAGCTTGGACAAAAACCTGATGACCTCGTGAGGTGAGTTGTTTGACGGTGGCAGGAATGACCGAGATGCGGGATTCCTGAGCTTTGATTTCAGTAGGGACGCCAATATTCATGGTGTTTGAGAGGTGAAATGGATAATTTGCCGGGCTCGACGTCACGATGCTGCGTTTTGGGCTCAATTGATCGAGCAGATTCCGTCGGTCTTGCGACGTCAGCTTCGAAAGAGTTGCTTTCCCAGGTATTTTCCACCCTGTATCCCATGGACCTCAACTTCAATCCGCGTATCCATTCTTGTCCTGCTGATTGTGGTCTTCGCGCTTCTCGGTGGCTTCACCATTCCCGATGGGATGCCGGCCCGATTGATGCGGACTTGGGCGATGTCGGTGCTGCTTTTCACGGCTAGCGCGATTTCGGCGACGGTCGTGGATCACTGGATCGGGAATCTCGACCGCAGCAATCTGCGCTGGTTCTACATCATCATCGGCGCTGCCGGGATGGCTGGAGCCGCAATGCTGCAGCATGTCGTTCACGGGCAAGTGGCTGTGGAGGCGGTCGAAGATTTGGGGCAATGACGCCACAATTCGGTCTTGGTTCCCCCGGTCTGAGAGATGATGATCCAACCTGTGTCTCCGGATTGGCATCAGTATTTTGTGTTCGGCCTGACGGTCGCGGTTTTCGCCGCCTTCCTGTGGGGGAAGCTGTCGGTGGAATTGATTGCGCTTTCCGCAGCGGGCTTACTGCTGATTACGGGTATCCTGAACAAGGACGACCTGCTGGCTTCGTTCGCCAACCCAGCACCGGTCACGATCGGCGCGCTTTTCATCATCAGCGCGGCCCTGGAAAGGACCGGCCAGATCGCCCGGCTCGGACGCCTTTTCAATATGGTGGCAAAAGGGAGCGAACGGCGGGCCTTGGCGGCCTTGCTGGTCGTCTGCACGGTTTGCTCGGCGTTCATCAACAACACGCCGCTGGTCGTCATCCTCCTGCCGGTCATCCTCGGCTTTTGTCGCGATAGCGGCGCAAAGCCATCACGGCTGTTGATCCCGATGTCCTACGCGACGATCCTCGGTGGCACCTGCTCGATGGCGGGAACCTCGACCAACATTCTCGTGGATGGCATCGCACGCGATCGGGGAATCGGCGACTTCGAGTTGTTTTCGATCGCTCCTCTGGGAATCATCTATGCCTTGGTGGGAGGTGCGTATCTCTGGTTCTTCGGATCGAAGCTGCTTCCTTCTCGTGATACCTTGGCGACACTGTTAGATGCGAGTCGCGGACGTGAGTTCCTGATTCAGGCGGGGGTGCCCGAAGGATCGCCGTTGATCGGAAAGAGTGTGCTGGATGTGCTCAAGGGCCGCTCCCGGAAGCTGAAGATCATCGAGGTTCGGCGGCGGGGCCGGATCCTGGAAGATGCGCTGGATGCGATCATTCTGCAGGTCGGTGACCGTTTGCTCATCCGCACGGGAACAAAGGGGGTCGCTGAGCTTCATAAAGGCGATGAGGTCAATGTCGGCATCGGTATGGAGTCGGATCTGGCAACCCTCGAAGAACGGGAAGCGGTTCTGCTCGAAGGCATGATCGGTCCAAATTCGAGACTCGCTGGAAAGACCCTCAAGCAAGTGGCGTTTCGTCAGTCCTTCGGTGCCTTGATTTTGGCAGTTCACCGAGAAGGTCAGAATATCACGAAAGACTTCGATACTTTAAGACTGGAATTCGGTGACACGCTGCTGGTTGAAGGTTCCCGCGAAGGTGTCGAAAGACTCAAGTCGGAGCGCGACTTCATCACGCTTTCCGAACCACGCCCGGAAATCTTCAACCTTAAAAGGGCGCCCTTCGCTTTGGCGGGAATTTTCCTCTTCATTTTCCTCGCCGCTTTCAACTTCGAGTGGATCGGTATTCCGCTGCACCTCGATACCTTCGCCGCGGCGTTCCTCGCCGCGCTTTTCGTTCTTTTGGCCGGCTGCCTTACACCGCGCGAAGCTTATGAAGCGGTCGATTGGAAGATCCTGCTGCTGATCATCGGGATGCTCGCGCTTGGCTCTGCAATGGATAAGACGGGTGCCGCCACAACCTTGGCAACGCATGTGGCGGACGCGCTCGGTCCGCTCGGTCCGTGGGGCATCCTGTGCGGCATCTACCTGCTGGCGAGCATCATGACCGAGATGGTCTCGAACAACGCCGTGGCGGTGGTGCTGGCGCCGATCGTCATTCGCATTGCCGAGGCGGTGGATGTCTCTCCAATCCCCTTCCTTGTGGCCGTGATGTTCGGTGCCAGCGCCTCCTTCGCCACGCCGATCGGCTACCAGACGAATACCTATGTTTTCGGTGCCGGTGGTTATCATTTCAAGGATTTCGTGAAAGTTGGATTGCCGCTCAACCTTATTCTATGGATTGTCGCCTCCATCACCATTCCGCTCATTTGGAAATTCCACCCTTGAAAATGAAAAGCCTCATTACTTCCTTCGCCTTTGTCATTTCCGCCTCGTCCGTGCTGGCGGCTCCGGTCTGGACCGATCCTGCCAAGGCCGCTGCCGAGAATCCCGACTTCATGATCCAGGGCGAATACATCTCCGAAGGCCGGGCCGCTCAAGTCGTTGCGCTGGGTAAAGGAGCATTCCAAATCTCAGAATACGCCAAAGGCCTTCCCGGTGCCGGATGGGATGGCTCGAAGATCAGCAAATCCATCGGCGACGCGGCCTTGGTGGCGAAGCAACTTGAAGGCTTCAAGCGGATTGAGCGCAAGGTGCCAACACTCGGAACCAAAGCCCCGGAAGGGGCCGTCGTTCTCTTTGATGGCACCAACACCGACGAATGGGATAAAGGAAAGATTGAGGACGGCTGGCTGATGGCGGGTCCGACGACCAAGAAGAAGTTCAAGGATTTCAAGCTGCACCTTGAATTTCGTCTTCCCTTCAAGCCGGAGACTCCGCTGAGCGATCAGGATCGTGGCAATAGCGGCGTCTATATCTTCGGTCGCTATGAATGCCAGATTCTCGACAGCTTCGGCCTCGACTATGACCTTAGTACTTGGGGCGGGAAGAACAAATCGGACAACAAGCAGTGGTGCGGGAGTTTTTACAAATTCAAGACCCCCGATGTGCCGATGTGCCTGCCGCCACTCGTCTGGCAGAGTTATGACATCGATTTCACCGCTCCGAAGTTCAAAGACGGTAAGAAAGTGAGCAACGCACGGATAACGGTGGTTCAAAACGGCGTGAAGATCCACGATGACGTCGCACTCCCCAAGGGCACCGGCATGGGCGGAAATCTTCCCGAGACGCCTGAAGGAAGCATCCTTCTCCAAGGCCACGGCAACCCGGTCCAGTTCCGGAATATTTGGATCAAATAAACCAAGGTTCCTTGGCCGGCAGGCGAGCCGGGCCAGCGCAGTGGGGGCCAAGGGGATCCCATCCATCTTTCGCCTGATGAATCTATCAATCTGGATCCGATGAATGACTTCGACTGGATCCAGTGGAGCGTCTTATCAAGCATGGCGATGGCCGCTTCTGGTGGCGGCGCTTGGGCGGGATTCCGAGGCGGGAAAGCGGGAAATAATCTTTGGAAGACACTGGGTGCGGCCGCCTCAAGGGGCGCTTTCTGTGTCTTCGCGCTATCACTGGTAGCAGCGGTGGTGATTGCCCATTACGAGCTGAGGGAGCTCGGCAGGCCCATCAAGCATGGCCTTTCGTCTTACCGAATCGCCGGGATGGATGACGACTGCCTAAGATACATCACTTGGGCCGACGAGCGTGGCATGAGCGGGCTCGTCCTGGATCAGGAAGGGTGGTTGGCTGCCCACTACGATGGCCACGGCACGAGAACCTATTGTGACACATGCCAGTATCGCATGTATCAAAATCCCACCGGGCTCATGCACCGGGCGATGGCGAAGGGCTTGGTCTGGGGCGTCCTTACGCCAATCTCCTGTGCGCTTGGGATGATTCCCGCGATGATGGCAGCAACGATGGCTTTTAATTTCGGTGCACGAAAACGCACGGAGACGGAGTTCTGGACGAATCAGGCCGGTCCAAGGCTCCCTAAGTAGCCATAGCGCGAGGAGTCACCCCCTCCCAAGATAGGTCCTTAGGTCCTTTTTGGCTTGTTGATCCCCTGCGGGAACTGGCGCGGATGGTTCTTCACGTCTCATGGTCTCGGCCTTGCCAGCTTCCTGCCGCCCTTCGCTCCACCGGTCGTTACCCGGCTTCGCGCCATGGTCCCGGTCACTCCGGCGTAGGATTTCCCATGGCTTGCCTGGCACACGTGGGCTCTGGCGACGGCTGCGAGAAAGGCGGCGATAACACTTGTTGACCTTAACATGCTGGAAGGAGTTGCCCAGCGAAAGGCAGCGACAGGTCGAGTGACAAGAACGACGCTGCATCATCAAAAAGGCACGCCGGGTGACCGGCGTGCCTTTGGAACTTGCTTGGCGACGCGGCTGGAAGCAGCGGCCAGACTCAGAAATGGATCGCGTGGCCTTCGGCGGCGAGGGTCGCTTCGTGGATGACTTCGCTCATCGTCGGGTGGGCGTGGATGGTGGCGTGGATGTCATCAATGGTGAGCTCCTGGTCGAGGGCGAGGCCCATTTCGGCGATCAGCTCGGTGGCGTTGTCGCCGATGATGTGCGCGCCTAACAACTCTCCGTGCTCCTTGCCGTAGAGCAGCTTGGCGAAGCCGTCGGGCTCGCCGGCGGCAATCGCTTTGCCGATCGCCATGAAGGGGATCTTGCCGACGGTGTATTCGACGCCTTCTTCCTTGAGCGCGCGCTCGGTTTTCCCAACGGAGGCGACCTGCGGGTGGCAGTAGGTGCAGCCGGGGAAGTTCTTCACCTTGCGTGGGGTGTGGCCTTCGACGTAGAGGCCTTCGACGAGCTGGATGGCCTCGAAGGAGGCGGTGTGGGCGAGCCATGGTGGACCGGTGATGTCGCCGCAGGCGTAAACGCCGGGGATCGAGGTCTGGTAGCATTCGTCGACGTTGATGTAACCGCGCTCGCTGAGGGCGGGCTGCTCGCCGCCGGGAAGGACGGGCTGCACGCCGATGGCGACGAGGCAGACGTCGGCGGAGATGGTGCCGTTTTCCTTGGCACCTTCCACGGTGATCTCGACTTTGGTGCCGAGGTCCTTAGTGGCGGTAACCTTGTGTCCGGTGAGGCAACGGATGCCTTGTTTGGTGAAGGACTTCTGGAGGGCATCGCCGATTTCGTCGTCTTCCACGGGAACCATGCGGTCCATCATTTCGATGACGGTGACCTTGGTGCCGAAGGCGTTGTAGATGTAGGCGAACTCGACGCCGATGGCGCCGGCTCCGATGATGATCATCTCCTTTGGCTGGGTCGGCAGGTTCATGGCTTCTTTCGAGCCGATGACGGATTTGCCGTTGAAGGGCAGGCCCGGGAGGTCGCGGGTCTTGCAACCGGTGGCGATGACGATGTGGGTGGCTTGTTCGCTGGATTTCGAGCCATCAGCTGCGGTGATTTCCACTTTGCCGGGCGCGGTGATCGCTCCGTGTCCGCGGAGGTAAGTGATGCCGTTCTTCTTGAAGAGGAACTCGATGCCGCCGGCGAGCTTGTCGGAGACCTTGCGCGAGCGGCCGACGACGGCGGACCAGTCGAAGCTGAGGTGATCGAATGAGAAGCCGAACTCCTTGGCGCGGTGGGCCATGGTGTGGTAGAGCTCGGCGTTTTTGAGCAGGGCTTTGGTCGGGATACAGCCCCAGTTGAGGCAGGTGCCTCCGGCGCGATCTGCCTCGACGCAGGCGACTTTTTTTCCGAGTTGGGCGGCGCGGATCGCGGCGACGTAGCCGGCCGGTCCACCTCCGATGACGATGAGGTCGTATGCCATAATAGGGATGCTTTTTAGCGGTTCGCGGGGAGGTTGGGGCGGGGGGGCCGGGATGTCAAAGAGCGAGTCTTCCGATTGGCGGAGTAGGGGATCGCGAAAAGAGATTGAACGATCAGCCTGTAAATGCACTCTCAGCGCTCGAGTGGTAGGGCCTGAGGCCTGTGGCACGCTTCTTCGATATCACCGGAACAAAATGATTAAGGAATTCAAAGAATTTGCCTTCAAGGGTAACCTGGTCGATATGGCGGTGGGTTTCATCCTCGGTGGCGGATTTGCCACGGTGGTGAAATCGTTCGTCGATAATGTCATTATGCCGCCCTTGGGTGCTGCCTTGGCGAATGTGGATTTCTCCAACATGAAGTACGTGATTCAGTCGAGCGTGGCTGAGCAGAAGAACGAAGCGGGTGAGGTCACGACGGCAGCGGTGGCTGAAGTCGCGCTCAACTACGGGCAATTCGTTCAGGATTTCATTTCCTTCACGATTTTGGCTTTTGTGGTCTTCATCGTGGTGAAGAAGGTCATTGAAGGGATGAAGAGGGAAGAGGCGAAGCCCGAGCCAGCGCCACCGGAGCCGACGGCGGAAGAGGCGCTTCTCACGGAGATCCGTGATCTTTTGAAGACGAAGGCCTGAGGGCTCTTCGGTTTTCGAAAACCAACAAACCCAGAACACAAAACGCCGCATTCCTCTGAGGGATGCGGCGTTTTGATCGAATCGGTTAGAATTACTTGGCCTTGACGATGAGCTTGCCGGTCATCAGTCCGAAGTGGCCGGGGAAGGTGCAGAGGTAGGGATACTCACCGGCGGCAGGGGCCGTGAAGGTAATGGTGTTCGACTCACCACCGCCGACCATGTCGGTGTGGGCGATCATCAGCTTTTTCGTTTCCTCGTCCTGGGGGATGTAGTCGGTGGCGGCGGCAGGTGCGCACTTCATGGCGAAGGGAGCAATCTCAGTGCCAGTTTTGAGGATCACGATGTTGTGGCCCATAGCGGCTTTGGGGAGCTTGCCGATGTGCTTGAGTGTGAGTGTGACTTTCTGGCCCTCGGTGACGGTGAGTTCCTTCTTGTCATACTGCATCTGGTCGTTGCCGGTGATCTCGAGTTTGACGGCGTCCTGAGCGGTGGCACCGAGTGCGGTGGCAGCGAGGGTGATGAGAGAAATCAACAGTATTTTCATAGTCATAGATTGTTAAGACGCGGTAATGTTGGAACTGATTCAGAACTTTCGCAACTACCGGATCGTGCGAAAATTTGGCGCATCTTCTTCGGGTTTTGCGGCTATTCGCTGAGGGAAATGCCGAGTCTGACGAACTGGAAGGGCTCGCTCGCGGGCCAGGTGATGGTCCGTTTCACAAATCCGGGGACGTCCGGAACGTAGGCTGCGGTGGATGAGGTGAAGCCAGCGGGAGGCGTGGTGGAAAAGGAGGCCGGTGCAAGATCGGTGGACCATTCCAGAACGTACGAGAGGCCGCGTGCTAGCTTGTCGACGCGCTCTGGGTAAGTGTAAACCACTAAGCTTCCGATGGATGCGATGGAGGGGAGGAGCTCTTCGTCGTTCTGGAGCAGGGCCAGGCCGTTCTCGGGATCGCCTCCAAGAGCGTATTCAACCTGATTGAGTAGTTGGTCCTGGTCGGGGTCATCGGTGAGCCCACCTTCCGTCAAACCGATGGCCCAGGCGGTGTAGGAGGGGGAAAGGCTGATGGTGGGCGTGGCGCTCTGGTCGGCGACGGTGTCCGAGCGCCAAGTGATGGTGGGGGTGATGGCGCCGATGATCGGAGCGGCGGTCCAGCTGGCGGTGAGCGTTCCGCTGGCTGCAGCTTCCAGAGTAGCCTTTCGCAGGGTCCACTTGGTTCCAGATCCGTAGGTCACCCAGCCATCAGCGGAGATCGAATCGGGCGCTTGTCCGGTGGGGAAGCTGAACTCGACTTCGAGGTTCCCCGTGAGGTTGGCTCCGGTGTTTTCGATCGCAAACTCAAGGGCGAGCGGCAGGGCTTGGCGTGGGGTGGGCTGGACCGTGGAGGTGGTTCCTGTGAGGGTGGTCGGAGAGAAGCTGGCTGGGCGCATGCGGTAGCCGAGCGGGGCCATTTGGGCATCGAGGGCACTGGCGTAGTGCGGCACGAAGACGTCGTAATTTAGGAATTTGCTCGGCATTTCCACGACGTAGCTGTGGGTCCCGATCAGAGCAGCTTTCCCATCCACGACCGTGAAGGTCGGGCTGCCGGAGTCGCCGACTTCGAAAAGGCCTTCGTGTGCATCGCCGTTTCTCTTCGAGTAGTCGAAGCTCATGTAGCGAGTGGTGAGCATACCGGATGCCCCGTAGTCTTCGGTGCGGGATGTGCTCTCCACGGTGCTGATCGTATCTCGGCCGATGACGCCGAATTTGTCGCCACTCTCGTCGCGTTTGCCGGCGATGCCAATAATGACGCTACCGAAGTCTGTCGGCGTAAGGTTGTAGTAAGAAAGCGGTGTGACGCCTTGATCCTCATCGATCGGTGCGTTCAGGGTGATGATTTTCAAATCGCTTGGTGAGCTGTCATCCTCAATGGTGACAAGGGAAGAACCGGTCCGAGCGATGACCTGGTTCGAGGCGTTGAGGAAACGGACCTGATGACTTCCGATCGCCGAGGCGAAGTGGGTGGCAAAGACAAGGTGCTGGCGAGAGATCAGGGCGTATTGGATATCGGGCGACGTGGCGAGCCAGCCGATCCCGCTGAGGTCCTGCGCCGCGAAAAGCTGGTTGGGATTGACGGTGGGTGCGCTGGGAAAGTTGTCGAATCGCTTGTGATCAATCGCGTTGTAGATACGGATTTCAAACCCCTGAGCGGGCCTGAGGGGCACCAAGGCCAGAATCGCGAGGGTGAGCTTTAGCGGGTGGCGGAGCAGCGGTTCCACGTGGTGAAAAGCTAAACCAAATAGAAGGATATTCAAACCCAATGGTGTCAATTGGGGGGTAGATGCGAATAAAGTCGGCGAATTCCTAGGGAAAGCCATTGGCGGAGGCTCGGAGACGGTGCTTGATGGTGCCAGCATGAGCGAATCACGACCGCCAGCCCGGCTCCGGCTCCAACTTTTTCCGCGCGCGGAGACGGCAGTGCGAAAAGGTCACCCGTGGGTGTTTGGCGACAGCATCAAGTCGCAGAACCGTGAGGGCGAGGCTGGCGAGATGGCGGTAATGTATGATCGCAAGGACCGTTTCATGGCGCTCGGTTTTTATGATCCGGATTCGCCGATCTGCGTGAGAATCGTGCATTGCGGGAAGCCGGCGACGATCGATCGCACGTGGTGGCTGGCACGGGCGCAGGGGGCGAAGGGGCGGCGGGAATCGGTTTTCAGTGCCACGACGAATGGCGCGCGCTGCATCAATGGCGAGAGCGATGGCTTTCCCGGACTGGTGGCGGATCGCTACGCCGGCACGCTGGTGGTGAAGATCTACACGGCGGGATGGTTGCGGATCTGGGATGAAGTGGAGTCCGTCCTACGCGAGGTTTTCGAACCGGAGTTTCTGGTCCTGCGGATGAGCCGGAACTTGTTAGAGGCATCCGGTGAGACCGAGGGATTTCGCGGCGCTGCTGGTACGCAGGTTGTCGTATTTGAGGAAAACGGCATCCGTTTCGAGTCCGCCGTGCTGCATGGTCAGAAGACCGGCTTCTTTCTCGATCAGCGGGATAATCGCGCGCGAGTCGAGGAGCTTGCCAAGGATCGCGAGGTGCTGAACGTCTTCAGTTTCTCCGGTGGCTTCTCGCTCTATGCCGCGCGGGGGGGGGCAAAGAGCGTGACGGATCTCGACATCAGCGCCCATGCCCTCGAGAGCGCGGTGCGGAATTTTCAACTCAACGCGGGGGATCCACGGATTGCTAAAGTGCCGCACGAATGCGTGCAGGCGGATGCTTTCAAGTGGATGGATGAGACCCATCGAAAGTTCGATTTGATCATTGTGGACCCGCCATCATTGGCGAAGCGGGCGCGGGATCAGGATGGGGCGATGGCGGCTTACCGGCATCTGAATGCGCGCGCCATCTCGATGCTCAGGCCGGGCGGGATGCTTGTGGCAGCTTCGTGCTCGGCGCATGTTCCGGTAGCTGATTTTCTCAGCATGGTCCGTGAGCAAGCCGAACGGTCGGGCCGCAAGTGGCGGGAGATCTGGATGAGCGGTCATGCGGACGATCATCAAGCGACCTTTCCTGAAGCAGAGTATTTGAAGGCCCTGTGTTTGAGTTTCGATTAGAGGTCTTGTGTTTGTCTTCGGCTCTCGCTGTGATTTTTCGAAGCCGATTTGGCGGTTTTTGCTGGTGGTGATCTCGGGATGATCTCTTGTCATCAGTGTGGGAATTCGACATGGTTTTTCATCGTTCATATGAAAGGGCTAATCTTTACAGAGTTTCTTGGATTGGTGGAGGAGAAATGGGATGCAGACATGGTGGACGACATCATTGATGCCTGTGACCTGCCTTCGGGTGGGGCTTACACGGCGGTGGGAAACTATGACCATCAGGAGATTGTGGCGCTGGTGGTGGAGCTCAGCAAACGCAGCGGCGTGGAAGTGCCAGAATTGCAGCGGATTTATGGCCGGCACCTCTTTGGCAAGCTGGCAGCGGGCTATCCGCAGTTCATCGGGAAGACGGATTCGGTTCTGGATTTCCTGGAAGAGGTCGAACACTACATCCACGTGGAAGTGCTGAAGCTCTACCCGGACGCTCATCTGCCAAGCTTTGAGACGACGCGTCATGGGCCCGATATTTTGGAAATGATTTATCGCTCAAGTCGCCATCTCGATGATGTTTGCCATGGCCTGATCGAGGGGTGCATGAAGTATTTCCACAATGAAGGTTCCGTGGAGCGCAAGCCGATCGAGGACGGCACGCGTTTTATGATTCGTTCTCGATGAATGATTCGCCGGACCATACAGCGCGCATGCAGCGTCGTTTGGAGAGGGAGCGCACCGCTCGCAGGGAGGCGGAGCGCTTGCTTGAGGCAAAAAGCGGTGAACTCTATGCGGTCAACCAAGAGCTGGAGAAGCTGCTGCAGGCTCAGGGGAAGACTTTCGAAAGATACCGGCAGACGACGTTTCGGATGACCAATGTGCTTCTCTCGCTTGGCGAGAATCATGAAGCCAACGTGAATCGTTTGATGAATGAGGGAGGCCACTTGTTAGGCGCGAAAGGCGCTCTGGCGGTGAGGCTCGAACAGGACAGCGGCGAGCCTCAATGGACCAGTGAATGGCTGGATGGTAGTTCCATTACGGAACCGATCTGGAAACGGGGTGCGAAGGCAAACCAGATCGAGGATTGGATGGAAAACGGGGTGACCTACGTGGCGATCCCGCTGGAAATCAGGATGCGCCGGGTGGGAGTCATCGTGATGGTCCTCGGGCCGGACCGGAAACTGGACGAGCTGACCCGGATGATCGCCGAGTTTGTCGGCAGTGGTGTGGCGGGCGAGGTGGAGCGCATCGAGGCAAAGACCGAGATGGACTTGAAGGAGCAGCGCTATGAGTCGCTCTTCCATGCTTCGGTGGACTCGATTCTGATTATTGATTTCGAAGGGAAGATCCGAGAGGCGAGTGAAAGTGCGGTGCGCATGTTCGGGCTTTCGCGCGGATGGCTACTGCGCAGCGAGCTCACGCATCTTGTGTCTGCGGATTCCCTTGAGCGAGCGACCGGTGGATTTCGTCAGGCACTGGAGGACGGGCGCTGTCACTACGAGGCAGACCTTTTACGCGCGGACGGATCCGCGTTTCCAGCTGAGCTGGTGGGCAGTAGTTTTGAGATCGGGGGCGAGAAGCGCGTCTATGCGATTGTTAGGGACATCACCCATCGACGGAAGACTCAGACGGCCGTCATTGAGCGTGAAAGGAAGTTCCGCACGGTCTTCGAGCAATCGCTGGATGGCATCATGCTCCACGATCTGGAGGGGCGGATCCTTGATGCGAACGAGACGCTTTGCAAGTTGCTTGGATGGAACCGGTCGGAGCTGATCGCGAGGAAACTTTCCGAGCTGCACCCGGAGCGTGCCCTGCAGTCCTGCCGTCTGGCGATGAAGGAGGTGGCAGAGCGAGGGCGCCATCGTTTCGAGTGCGAGTTTGCCCGGAGTGACGGTAGCACGTTTGTGGCGGAAGTGTGGGCGAACGCCTTCGACCTGGAGGGTGATCATGTAGTTCAGGCGATCGTCCGCGATGTGACCGAGCAGCGCCGCAAGGAAAGCGAAATCCGTGAGGCGATGGAGGCGGCGGAACTGGCGAATGAATCGAAGTCGCTTTTCCTTGCGACGATGAGCCATGAGATTCGGACGCCTCTGAACGGAATTCTAGGATTCACCGATCTACTAGAAACATCGGAGTTGGAGGAAGAGCAGCGGCATTCGGTGGAAATGATCCGCAAGAGTGGCGATTTGCTGCTGGGACTGATCAGCAACATCCTCGATTTCTCGCGGGCGGAGAGCGGGCGGGTCATCTTGAGCGACGAGGCCTTCGATCCAGGGCTTTTTCTTAAGGAGACCGTGGCGCTGCATCGAGCGGTGGCCAATGGCAAGGGACTGAACATTCTGGTCGATGTGGCGGCAGATCTTCCTCCGCTGGTGATCGGGGCGAAGGCGGAGCTACGTCAGATCGTGATGAACCTGGTGGGGAATGCGGTGAAGTTCACCGACAAGGGCACGGTGGTGGTCTCAGCCATGAAGACCCCAGATCAGAAGCTACGATTTTCGGTGGTAGATTCCGGGATTGGCTTTCCTGAAGGGGATGAGAAAAAGCTTTTCGATGCGTTTTTTCAGGTGGATCTCTCCTCGACGAGACGCCATGGAGGCACCGGTCTGGGACTGGCGATCAGCCGACGGCTGGTGGAAGCGATGGGAGGCGAAATCCGCGCGGCGAATAGGCCGACTGGCGGAGCGGAGTTTGTCGTCGAGGTGCCACTGCGCTTACCGGAAAGTCAAAACTTCGAAACCCATGCGGAGCTACCCGTAAGTCCACCAGTCATCGATGGTCAAGGGATGAAGGTGCTGATTGTCGAGGACCATCCGGTGAATTCCCGGTTGCTGAAATTGATGCTCGAAAAAATGGGCTTCGCGGTGGAGCTGGCCTCCAATGGTCGGGAGGCTCTGGATCATTTGCGTGATGGTGGAGGCATCGAACTGGTGCTGATGGACATGCGGATGCCGGTGATGGATGGGCTCGAAGCGACCCAGCGGCTACGTGCCGGCGAGTCGGGAGAGGAGGCGAGCAAGCTGCCGGTGGTGGCGGTGACCGCCAATGCCTCGGAGGCAGATCGCGAAGCGTGCCGGGAGGCGGGAATGAATCACTATTTGAGCAAGCCGATCAACCGACGAGAACTTGAAAAGGTGCTGCTGGAAGTGATCCGAGTGAGCTTGCCCTCAGAAGTGTTCGGCATGATGGCTGCTGAAAATGCGGTGAAGTCGTGAAAAAGCCCGCGATTATATGGAGGGAGGACACGACACGCGGTTTTGACACAGTGGCTCCGGGCGGCGGCGTGGCATCAGGACACGCGTCGCCA
>CAZVMS010000333.1:0-5168 GCA_964628795.1 uncultured Haloferula sp.
GGCAGGTGTTGGGCCATTTTTCCCAGTGAAAGGCGCTGCGCACCTCCCGCAAGCCCTCGGCACCCTCTGCAGACCGCCCGCTTCAACTAAAAATTCGAAAATCACCCTGCCCGAATGGCTTTTCGAATAGGGTCTAGCTGAAAAAAAATGACTGCAATGACTCCAAAATCCTACCCATCCTATCCATCATGGTCTGAAAGAATTCAGTGGGATTTGGAGATCTCCCTAACTTGATCGGCTTGTTCGAGGAGGAGGGACGAGAACGAGGTGGATTGAACCCATCGACCCGACTTTCCCTCTCCAATGCGTCCTGTTTGCAGAAATCCAGAATCCAAGAACCTTCTTTTCCTCCTGTAACAAGCTCATAGACGGGAGTGACTCATTCAGAAGATCTTGTGAATCAGCCAACTTGAGGAAAATCGGAGACGTTTTGCGTGGCAAGGCGGTGAGATTTGTCGGATGCTCTCAGCCGTCTCTTATCACTGATCGATGGCCATGCTTCTTTTTGTCCCCAATGAGTTAGAAAGTATCGAGCGCAGGACGGCGCTGACTCCCGCGACGGTGCGCAAGCTGAAGGTTTTGGGCATCGAAGTGCGGATCGAGGCGGGGCTGGGTGAGTCGTCGGATTTTCCGGATGCTCTCTATCTGGCGGAAGGGGCGGAGAAGAGCGGTCGAGAGGAGGGTTTAAAGTCGGCGGATATGGTTTTTTGCGTGAATCCGCTAGGTCCGGACGAGGTTCGGATGATGAAGCGGGGGGCGATGCTGATGGGCTTTCTTGAGCCCTTCCATGTGCATTTGGGAGCTGGTGAGGCTCCGGTGGAGACGCCGTCGAAGGCGCGGATCGATGCGATGCTTGAGGCGGGAGTGACGGGGGTATCGGTGGAGATGATGCCGCGAACGACGCTGGCGCAGAAGATGGACGCGATCAGTTCGCAGGCGAATCTCGCGGGCTATGTGGCGGTGGTTTTGGCGGCGGAGCGATTGAATAAGATTTTTCCGATGATGATGACGCCTTCCGGCACGATTTCGCCGGCCAAGGTGTTTGTGATCGGGGTCGGTGTGGCGGGCTTGCAGGCGATTGCGACGGCTAAGCGCTTGGGTGCGCGGGTGACGGCATTCGATACGCGGGAAGAGGCGCTTGAGCAGGCGGAATCGCTCGGGGCGAAGGCGCTGCGGATTGATCTCGGTGAGACAGGCGCGACGGATCAGGGCTACGCGAAGGAGTTGACGGCGGAGCAGTTAGAGAAACAAGGGGCGGCTCAGGGTAAGGTTTGTGCGGACAGTGATGTGGTGATCTGCACGGCGAAACTTTTCGGCCGTAAGGCGCCGCTGCTGGTGAAGGCGGATGTGGTGAAGTCGATGAGCCATGGATCGATCGTCGTCGATCTGGCGGCGGAGACGGGGGGGAACGTGGAAGGCGTGGTGGCGGGCGAGGAAGTCGTGACGGAGAACGGCGTGAGGATCATCGGACACGCGAAGCTGGAGAATTTTGTGCCGCGCGATGCGAGCGGGATGTTTGCGAACAACCTGGCGAACTTCGTGGAGCATTTCTGGGACAAGGAAGCGTCGGCCTTCAAGTTTGACGAAGAGGATCCGATCCTGAAGGGCGCGGTTCTGACCCGGGATGGAAAATTTGTGAACGAGCACCCTGCATTCAAAAAGTAACCATGGACCCATCAACTCTCATTCTTCTGTTGTTCGTATTCACGCTCGCCGGGTTCCTCGGCTTCGAGCTGATCGCAAAAGTTCCTTCGCAGTTGCACACGCCGCTGATGTCGGGGTCGAACGCGATTTCGGGAATCACGGTGGTGGGCGCGATCATTGCGACTTCCACGATGGGGGATTCGGAGCTCGGTCGCTGGCTGGGTTTTGCGGCGCTGGTGCTGGCTACGATAAACGTCGTAGGTGGCTATGTGGTGACCGACCGGATGCTGGCGATGTTCAGAAAAGGGAAAAAGTAACGATCAGGTTTTATGGACTTTGTACAAATTCAGAACCTCGCCTACATTGGGGCGTCGATCCTTTTCATTCTCGGCATCAAGATGCTCGGGAAGGCGGATACCGCGCGGAAGGGTAACCGTTTGTCGTCGATCGGGATGCTGATCGCGGTGGTGGCGACGGTGGTCGGGCAGGCCTCACGTGGTGAACTGCATTGGGGCATGGTGCTTGCTGGACTGGTGCTCGGTGGTGGGATTGGCTTGGTGAGCGCGCGTAAGGTGGCGATGACCGGGATGCCGGAACTGGTTGCCCTGTTCAATGGTTTCGGCGGACTGGGAAGTCTGCTGGTCGGCTGGGCCGAGGTGGCGGGGGTCATCAAGATCGATGGCTTCACGGGGGTGGCGGTTTGGGCGACGATTCTGATCGGCGGGATCACTTTTACAGGATCGATGGTGGCGTGGGCGAAGCTCGCGGAAAAGATCGGGGGAAGCGCGGTGACTTTCTCTGGGCAGAAAGTTCTCAATGCGGCCTTGTTTGTGGGACTGTTGGTTTGCGGGGGGCTGTGGATTTCAACGGGTTCGCCGGGTCTCTTGTATGCGGTGATCGCGCTTTCGCTGGTGCTCGGCGTGATGGCGGTGATTCCGATTGGCGGTGGTGACATGCCGGTGGTGATCGCTTTGCTGAACAGTTGTTCTGGACTGGCGGCGGCGGCGGCGGGATTCGTGATTGCGAACAACGTGCTGATCGTGGCGGGATGTTTGGTCGGGACTTCGGGACTGATTCTCACCGTGATTATGTGCAAGGCGATGAACCGGACGCTTGGCAACGTGCTCTTTGGGAGCTTCGGGGCGGCGAATGGAGCGGGAGCTGCGGTGGAAGGCGAGATGAAGGCGCTTTCGGTGGAGGATGCCTTTTACGTGCTCGAGGCGGCGCGCGATGTGGTGTTTGTCCCAGGATATGGGATGGCCGTGGCGCAGGCTCAGCATGTGGTGAAGGAGCTCGGTGAGCTTCTAACAGAAAATGGTGCCGAAGTGCGTTATGCGATCCACCCGGTGGCTGGCCGGATGCCGGGGCATATGAACGTGCTGCTGGCGGAGGCGGATGTGGCTTACGAGCAGCTTTGTGAAATGGACGACGTCAACGCGACGATGGAGATGGTCGATGTGGCGATCGTGGTGGGGGCGAACGACGTGGTGAACCCAGCGGCGATCGAGGATGAGACGAGCCCGATCTACGGGATGCCGATCATTAACGTGCACCGTGCGCAGACGGTGTTTGCGCTGAAGCGGGGCAAGGGTGCGGGCTTCTCGGGTTTGGTGAACACGCTGTTCTTCCGCGACAATACCCGGATGATCTACGGGGATGCGAAGGAGACGATCTCGGGCTTGGCGAATCAGTTTAAGGAGTAGCAAGTCTCCTACATCCCGGAAGGCAATTCGAAATAGCTGTTGGTCAATGAGTGGTCGAATTGTGGGTTTTTGGTGAATCCGGTCCTTTTGATCCGTGCGGGGAATCCCAGCGGCTCCTCTGGGTGATCCGTTTTTCTCAGATATCACTCCACCGCTCGCACCCTCAGCGCACGTAGTGAAAACAAGCCCGCCGTCGTCTCGCCTATCTTCCTCGCTCCATCCTTCCGCTTCTCCCCGAAATGCTCCCGACGCTCGGCGAACACCCCTTCCACAAAACTCCGACTCCCAATCGCCACACCATCGCTGAAATAACGCACCCGGCATCTTAGCAGTTCCGAAAGACTCAGCTGCCCTCCTTTCGCCAAAACCTGCTTCGCCTCCTCCTTCGAGATCCCTTTCCGTCCCGCGGATACCGCTGAAGCCTCTACCTCCACACCTTCTCCAAACAACCAGCAGCGATACCACTCAGAAGCTGTTAGATCAGACTGCCCCGCCTTGTCATTCCACGAATCCAGCGGCGAATCCACCACCCGGCACAGCCCACGCCGCGCCCGCTTTGACCCTGCCGTGGCTTCTGCATAACCGCACCAGCGGTAGTCCTTCGGGTCCTTCGCCAAGCCTGCCCGAACAGGATTCAAATCAATGTAAGCCGCCATCGTCCGCAGCGCATCGCCGTCCTGCACCAGCACGCTTTTGTAGCGGTCCATCCACAGCGTCCCCCGCCGTCCGTGGTGCTTGTTGAACCAGCGGGAAAAGCGTTCCTTCAGCTCCTTGACGAACTGCGAGAGATTGCAAAAGCGGCTCCGATAGCGCTCCAGCAACTCCTCCGCAGGCCCAGTCATCCCTTTCGAGCGCAGATCGGAAAGCTCGTGTCTCAGCGCCGTCACGTAGGCCTTCGAGTAAAGTAGCGTCAGGTGTTCCAGCAGCTTCTCCTCGCCCTCCGGCCCCTCAAAGCGACGCAGAAACCTCGCCCGATCCGGCACGCGGGCGAGCAGGTGGAAGTGGTTGCCCATCACTGCAAAAGTCAGGATCTCCACCCCTGCAAAGCGTTCCAGCCTGCGCATCACCCGCACGAAGGCCTCCTTCTCCACATCGCCAAAGAGCATCTCACCACCCGCCGTACGACTCATCACATGGTAGCAATTCGATTGTCCCTCCATTCCTAGGATCCGCCTCCGCCCCAGCCCCTTCCCCCGCCGAAATCCGCCCGGTACCGGAGCCGTCGGCAGCCCCGCCTTTTCGACCGGATCGATCACGTTTTTTACGTTGACATTCATCGTGTTCCGCAAGGCTTAGCAGAATCGGCTTTGGTCGTCAATATACTGTTTGCCTGGCATCTTTTTGAGAATCCTCGAATCGATCAAATACTCTATGTTGCCCTTCAATCGATTGCAGTCCTCTGTAGTAAAATGCGTGTCATTGTATTCATCGATGTATGACTTACCTACGTTGATCTGCGGGAGAAGATACTCTTGAATCTCGAAGGAGGGAAAATACCATTCACGCTCCTTGATGGCTTCGTAATTTGGGGATATGCGCCAATCGATCATCTTATTTTTGTGCCTATCGTCAAAGAGCACGCAACCCTATCAGCGGGGGCGCGCGTCGATCACGGGGTTGATGTTGAGGTTACGAAAAGGCGTGTAAACAAGGCGGCTGATAGGGGTTGCTGTGTCTCGTCTTGTGTGTGCCCAGCATGGGCACGTTGTAAATGGGGTTCAAGTCCCCTGTAGGAATACCAGAAAAGAAACGAAACTACTACCAGAGGCCAACTCGGGAAGGGCGACCGACTCGGGGAAGGAAGGCTATGGGAAAACTGCG
>CAZVMS010000334.1:0-26255 GCA_964628795.1 uncultured Haloferula sp.
TGGCGACGCGTGTCCTGATGCCACGCCGCCGCCCGGAGCCACTGTGTCAAAACCGCGTGTCGTGTCCTCCCTCCATATAATCGCGGGCTTTTTCACGACTTCACCGCATTTTCAGCAGCCATCATGCCGAACACTTCTGTAAGACCCATGAAAAACCGAGCAATTATCGCAATTCTCATCGCTACTCACGCTCCGACCCAAGCGGCGACTATCACCTTTGGAATGGAAACTGACCTTTCTGTCTCAAGCACGATCGGAGATCTCGCAGGTGCCACGGCGGCGCTGGGTCTCGGTAATCCAGGGCAGGAGGGAGCGAACTACTCGATTACCTTCAGCGACGGTGACAATGCCACGATCACCCGCCTCGGTACGAGCACGACGCCCATAGCAGCGATCGCTTCCAATGGACTTGGCGAAAAAGATGCCAGGCAAATGGTAGAACGAGGCAAACGGTAGAACGGTAGAATACCAGTGGGCGGGGATGCTGCTTTGTCTCGAAACGGGGCCGGGGGACGGCTTGGGGGAAGGGGTAGAAGATTGATTTGCGGCATCCGGAGAAGTGAGGGGCTGGTGAGATGGGGGTGGTAAATTATGGCGGGAGTGCGGTGGTTGTTCGGTCCGCCAGAAGGCGGGACGACAAACGCTTGGGGGTGGGGTCTTTTCTTGGAACTTGGTCCTTCTCACTTGGCACGTTGGCTCCGGGGGCGTTTGCTGCGGGGGTGCTGGCGAAACGCATTATTCCTTGCTTGGACGTGACCGATGGCCGGGTGGTCAAGGGCGTCAATTTTGTGGACCTCGTGGACGCGGGGGATCCGGTGGAGTCGGCGATGGCTTACAATCTCCAGCAGGCGGATGAGCTGGTGTTTCTGGATATCACGGCATCTTCGGACAACCGCGCGACGATGGTGGATGTGGTGCGGCGGACGGCGGAGCACTGCTTTATCCCGCTGACGGTGGGCGGCGGGATTCGCTCGGTGGAAAACATGCGGGAAATGCTGCTGGCGGGCGCGGACAAGGTGGGGGTGAATACTTCGGCGGTGAGCAATCCAGGGCTGGTGGATGAGGGGGCGAAGGCTTTTGGGAGTCAGTGCATTGTGGTGGCGATCGATGCGAAGCGCGAGGGACCGGGGACGTGGGGGGTTTACACCCACGGCGGGCGGACGCCGGTGGGATTGGATGCGGTGGAGTGGGCGAAAGAGGTGTGGCGCCGGGGGGCGGGTGAGATTTTGCTGACGAGCATGGACTCGGATGGGACGCAGGCGGGCTATGATTGTGAGCTGACGGCGGCGATTTCAGAGAGCGTGGGGATTCCGGTGATCGCGAGTGGCGGGGCGGGGAATCTGGATCACATGGTGGAGGTGCTGGACCGCGGAAAAGCGGATGCGGTGCTGGCGGCGAGTATTTTCCACTTCGGCAAGCACACGGTGGGCGAGGCGAAGCGTTATTTTGCGGAGCGCGGGATTCCGGTGAGGCCGGAGGTTTGAGGCATTTTTTAACGCCAAGACGCCAAGGACGCGAAGTTCTGTATGGCATGGTTTTTTGGCGGTATGGTTTCGATCCGATGCTTAAAATCCGGCTATTTGAAGGAAGAAATTTGGCGAGCTTGGCGTCTTGGGGTTTCAAATTCTGCCACCTTGCGGGGGAGGGAATTCTAAAAATCTCGATTAGGATGGTCAAAATATCCGTAGCGGCCGGATTTCGGTGCTTGCTAGGGGGGATTTAGCTGGGTAGTGAGACGGCGAATTGGTGAGAATCATCAGCTTCGCTCCACCGGGTCTTGGCGCCATTTCCCTGGAGAGTGTTACAGAAAGTAACGGCGCTTTGTTTGACAGACCAATGGACATCTACGTGGGCAATCTGCCCTTCACCGCTACCGAAGAAGAAGTAGCCGAGCTCTTTGCCGCTTTTGGAGCGGTGGAGAAAGTGAAACTCGTGACGGATCGCGAAACCGGACGCCCTCGTGGCTTTGGCTTCGTGACTCTGGCCGATCAGGAACGAGTTAAGGAAGCTGCGGAAGCGCTCGACGGCCAGGACATGGGCGGTCGTGCTTTACGCGTCAACCCTGCTGAACCTCGTGAGCCCCGTGCCGGTGGCTTCGGTGGTGGCGGTGGTGATCGTCGTGGCGGTGGCGGTGGTGGCGATCGTCGCGGTGGCGGCGGTGGCGGCGGCTACGGCGGCGGCGGCGGCGGTGAACGTCGCGGCGGCGGCGGCGGCTACGGTGGTGGTGGCGGCGGTGATCGCCGTGGCGGCGGCGGCGGAAGTCGTCGCGGCGGTGGTGGTGGCAAGCGTAGCGGTGGCTACGATGACCAGGGCTGGTAACACTCGTTAAGCAGAAAGAATATTTCCAAAGCCGCGATCCGAGAGGGTCGCGGCTTTTTGATTGCTTGTTTCAACCGGCGGTGAGGAGAGTTCCAGTCGTTGTTGGCGGGCGAAAGGTTCGCGTTCGGAGAATTTTTCTGGGAGGTTTTTCGTCGAAGACTTCCAAGCGCACGGATTTCGAGATGTGCTTGGTGCTTAGGCTGACGAATGAAGCGATTGTTTCTCAAACTCCTGCTGCTGATGGTGGCTAGTTTTGCCGCGCTTGGTTGGTGGTTTCGTGGGGACCTTTCGAGAGCTTGGGAAAAGATCGGCAAGCCCTTGTTGGTGATCGGCAACAAGACGCCGCAGCCTGATCCGGCGCGCTATGAGGTGATTAAGGCGGAGACGGAGCGATGGCGGGTGAAGCTTGGGAAGCGCTACAAGGCGGCGAAGAATAAGGCTGAGAAAGACGCGGTGATTGCGGAGGCGCGTTCGTTTCTGGAGCTGGCGCTACCGGATCTGATGAGCTGCTGGCTGGGGACGCCGTGGGATTTCAATGGCACGTCGGAGACGCCGGGTGAAGGCAAGGTGGCGTGTGGGTACTTTGTGGCGACGGTGCTGCGCGATGCTGGATTCAAAGTGAACCGCTATCAGCTAGCGCGGGAGCCCTCCGAAAATATCATTTTGAGTTTCTTGCCTCGCAAGGAATTGGAGCGCCGGGTTGGGGTGTCGTATGAGAGCTATGCGGATGAGGTCCGCAAGTTTCGGTCCGGCGTGAGGATCGTCGGATTGGATACCCATGTGGGGTTCCTCGTGAGCGGCCCGGATGGTTTCCACTTCGTGCATTCCTCCGGATCACGGCCGTGGTGCGTGGTCGACGAGGGAGAGCAGGAGGCGGAGGTGCTGAAGCGCTCGAACTACCGCGTGCACGGCTCTCTCACCGGCAACGAAGAGGTCATCCGCCGATGGTTGGCGGGAGAGAAGATCACGGTTCGGAAGAGTTCCTGAGGTGCGGAGGATGGTATTGGCTGGAAGTTAGGCGGTGCCTTGGAGTTTCTGCTCGATGCGCTCGGCGAGGGCGGACTCTCCTTCGCTACGGAGGAAGTCGCAGTAGTTCGAGGCGACGGCTTCGAGGTCTTCTTGGAATGCGCTGCCAAGGGCCTCAAAAGCATTGAGAGCTTTCTCGAAGTGGCGGCGTGCCCAAGCGCGATCGCCGGTGTTGAGCAGGGCGAGGGCGAGGTTGTTATGAGACTGGGCGGTGTCCGGATGGTCGTCGCCGAAGTTTTTGCGGCGGGCTTCAAGCGACATCATGTGCATTTCGCGCGCCTGTTCGTAGAAGCCGGATGCGAGGTAGAGAGCTCCGAGGTTGTTGGCGACGATGGCGGTCTCTTCGTGTTCGGCACCGAGCTCGGTGTGGAGGATTTCGAGGGCCTTGAGGAAGTGGGTTTCGGCGGCATCGATGTCGCCGGCGGCCTTTTTCAAGTAAGCGAGGTTGTTCGACATGGCCGCGATGTCGAGCAGAGCGGGTGGCTCGGCTTCGATGAAGATTTCGAGGGCCTTCTCCCAGTATTCGACCGCCCGCTCGTCGTGGTTGAGGGCGTCGTGGACGGCCCCTTGATCGGCACAGAGACGACCGACCTGCATGGCGCGATCCGGGCGGCTTTCAAGTTGATCGAGAGCCTGCTTGTAATCGTCGCGAGCTTCTTCGTAGCGACCAAGCGAGCGGTAGAGTTCGCCGCGAACTTCGAGTGCGTCGGCAAACTCGTCGATGCTATCGAGATCCGAAGAAAGGGCTTGTTGGGATTTCTCGACGGCAGCGGTGGCGGCGTGGACAGCTTCCTCGTAGTTGCCTTGGGCGACGAAGTCGTCAACACGCTTGCGAAGAATCTGGATGAGGTTGGCAGTAGAAGAGTCCATGTTTTATCGACACTTAAGCGCCGGAATCGTCGCTAGGAAAGCGGAATCTCCCGCGATCCTCAAGGCGGTCAAAAAGCTGCTCTCTCAAGGGTGGCAGGCCGCCGAGGGCGTCTCGTAGTGCGGGAGCCGCATGGCGCTTTTCGTGAGCCAGTCCGAGGCGATGGGCAAGCTCGTGTTCGAAGTGCCGGATGGCGCGGGTGGAGGCCCCTTCTTGGTCGACGTGGTTGAGCGCTCGGCCGAGCAGGTCGTGGAGGCCGGGCTCGGGATGCTCCCTTTCGACGGCATTTTCCAGAAGTCGGCAGAAATAGGCGGCGAGAAGCGTGCAATCGTAATCGCGCCGGATGGCTGGGCGGCAGTTCTCTGGGGAGACTTCGCGGAGGGAATGGAGTTCGCTGCGGCGTGAGCGTGCCCAGTTGATCTCGGCGGAAAAAAACAGGTCGAGCTTGCCGGCGAACGAGCTCTTCGGGTTGCGGGCGCCCTTGGCGACGGTCTTGATCAGGCCGGCATCGGCGGTGAACCAATGGACGATCAAGCTGGTGTCGGTGAGCTTTGTCAGCCGTGTCAGGATGGCTGCCGAGCGTTCCATACTGTTAGAATAGTTCGCTCTTGGGCGCGGCGGGGGGCGGGGTGCGACCATCATGAGATGGCAGCGGGGCGATGAGGTTGGCGGGGAGCGGGAAGCGTTTTTCGTAGATGCCTTCGGCGATTTCGGCGGATTCCTGATAGGCGTCTTTCATCATTTCGAGTTTGGCATCGACGTTATCGATGTGATGCAGGGCGACGGCTTCCGGGGTGCGGGGCAGGGTAGGTGAGCCGAATTCGTATTGGCCGTGGTGGGAGGCGATCAGGTGGAGGAGGTGAAGGCGGACGTGTTCGCTTGGTGGCTCCTCAGTGAGCCAGTCTTTGGCGGCGGGGCTCTCGGCGACGTCGTGCCAGAGCTTGTTGGTGAGCTCGATGCCGAGCGGGATGTGGCCGAGCATTTCGCCGTAGATCGAGTGAGCTTGGGCGAAGCCTTTCTCGGCGTATTGGTTTTCCCAGAGCTTGCCGCAGTCGTGGAAGAGCACGCCGGCGAGCATTAGGTCGCGATTGAGGTTTGGGTAGACGCCGCAGATGGCATCGGCGGCGCACATCATTTGGGCGACGTGCTCGGCGAGGCCGCCACGGCGGGCGTGGTGGTTTTTTCGCGCAGCGGCGGCGCGGCGGAAACGGGCCCCGTATTCCTTGAGAAAATGGTCAGTGATGGCGGCGAGGCGCGGGTCGTTGATGGAAGCGGAGAAGTCGCTGATGGTTTTCCATGCCTTGCGCTGGCGATCAGCGGTTTCGGCATCACCGGCGTAGAAACTTTCGAGGGCATCACCATCGAGGCGTTCCCAGGCGAGGTTTCCGGCATTCAGGCCGTACTGGTTCTGGGTCCAGTCGGCATCGAGTCTCAGCACGGTGCCATCGGTGAAGCGGGAAGCGGCATCGAAGAGTGGTGCGTCTGACCAGGCGTTGAGATTGAAGCCTCCGGTGGCATCCGCGAATGAGAGGACGAGGTAGGGTTTGCCGGTCTTGGTCTGGCGTTCGCTGCGGCCTTGCAGTTCGGCGTCCACGGCGAGTCGCTGCGGCTGCTCGCCCGCTTGTTGTTTGAGGGCTGCGACGGTGAGAAACTCCATGACGAAAGATTGGTTCAGTCATTTGCCGGTGGAAAGCGGAAAGAAACTTCAGGGCTTGGGCTCCATCGGGGCTTTGGACTCTTCATCGGCGTGCGGAATTTGTGTCGAGACCGGCGCTTGCTCTAACTTCGACAGGCTCTCAATGACTGATCGAAGCGTCTTGGCCAGCAAGCAAATCAAGCCTGCCATTGACCATGGCGGGTAGCTGGGCGATAAGCGGGTATCAACTACTGCCTCCGCGAAAAATACCGACGATCTTATGACTACAAAACTCAATGGAACTTCATTCATCGGTTTCTCCCGCTCCGCTGGCACTCAGCCATGTGGTCAGGCGGTGAATCCAGCCTCAGGCGAAAAACTGGCCCCGCAATACATGGCCGCGACTGAGGAAGAGTTGGAGCAGGCAATGAGCCTGGCAGCCGGAGCGTTTCCGGTTTACTCAAATCTGCCCGGCAGTGTCCGTGCCGGATTCCTTCGAGCCATCGCCGATAAGATTGATGCGGTGGTGGAAGATATCGCCGCTCGCGGGCCACAGGAAACCGGCTTGCCCGAACCACGCATGCGCGGTGAGACCGGACGCACCACCGGCCAGCTCCGTTTGTTCGCCACTTTGCTTGAGGAAGGTTCTTGGGTCGATGCGAGGATCGAGCGTGCCCAGCCGGATCGGCAGCCGCTTCCCAAGCCTGACCTACGCTCGATGTTGCGCCCGCTCGGTCCGGTTGCGGTTTTCTGCGCCAGCAATTTCCCGCTCGCATTCTCAGTGGCAGGTGGCGACACCGCTTCGGCACTCGCTGCGGGTTGCCCGGTGGTTGTCATCGCACACTCTTCGCATCCGGGAATCGCGGAAATTGTCGGCAACGCAGTGGTTGCGGCGGCCAAGGAAACGGGCATGCCCGAAGGTGTTTTCTCGCTCCTCTACGGCGGTGGGCGGACCGTCGGTCAATCCGTGGTGAAGCATCCCGTGATTCAAGCGGTCGGCTTCACCGGATCACGTGGTGCCGGAACTGCTCTGATGGCCACTGCTGCGGCCCGCCCGCAGCCGATCCCGGTCTATGCGGAAATGAGTGCCGTCAACCCTCTGGTATTCCTTCCTGGCGCATTGGCAAAAGGGGAGGCTGCATTGGCGGAGGCCTATTACGGCTCCCTCACTCTTGGTGGTGGCCAGTTCTGTACGAATCCCGGCTTGGTCTTCCTTCCTGAGGGGAGCGGAGATGAGTTCCTCTCGACTCTTAAAGGTCTCGTCGAGGCAGGGCAGCCAGCAACTTTGCTGAACGCCGGAATCTGCGATGCCTATGCAAGCGCCGCGAAACATTTCGAATCCGCTGGAGGAGTGAGTTTGCTTGCCAAGGCCGGTGCCGCAGCGGGCCACGGGCAAGCGCTTCCAACCGTCTTCACCGTTTCGATCGAAGACTTCATGAAAGATGAAAGCCTTCAGGGTGAGTTGTTCGGTCCGGGTTCCCTGATCGTTCGTGGAAGTCTCGAGAAAATCGAGCAGGCGATCCTCAGTCTCGAAGGTCAGCTCACCGCATCAGTTCACGGCACCGAGGATGAACTCAATGCAAGCCGCAGCTTGGTTGATGCACTACAGAAGTGCGCCGGCCGTCTGATCTTCAATGGCTTTCCGACTGGAGTCGAGGTTTGCTCAAGCATGGTTCACGGTGGGCCGTTCCCCGCGACTTCCGACGGACGTAGTACTTCGGTCGGCACCATGGCGATCTTCCGTTTCTGCCGTCCAGTGGCATGGCAGTCCTTCCCGGAATCGGCGCTGCCTGCGGAGCTTCAGGATGCGAACCCGCTTGGAATCAAGCGATTGGAAGCCTAATCACTCAACGTGTTTCTGAAGGCGTGTGCGATGGAAGTCGCACACGCCTTTTTATTAGAGCCACTTGACCTCAGGAGGCATGGTGACAAATTCGCCGTCGATGGAGAATGGCTCGCCGTCGAGGGTCACCTTGGAGCCTTCGCCAAGTCCGGCGATGAGGTCCCAGTGAAGGGCGCTTTTGTTGACGTTGCCGGTTTCGGGATAGCCCGCGCCGAAAGCGAGGTGGAAGGAACCGCCCATTTTTTCGTCATAGAGAATCTGTCCGGTGGGTTTCGAGATCGCGCGGTTGGTGCCGAAGGCGACTTCGCCGATTCGGCGGGCTCCGTCATCCTGGTCGAGCATGGCGATCAGGAAATCCTCGCCCTCTTCGGCGGTGACATCGGTGGCCCGACCCTTTTCCATGACGATACGCGCGTTGCGAACCGCATGGCCTTGGTAGACGCAGCGTTTGTCGAAAAACACCACCCCATCCGCGCCGCCGTTCGCGGCGTCGAGGTTCGGTCCGGAATAGACCTCTCCGTCAGGGAAATTTTTCCTGCCCGGGCTGGAGAGCCAACGCATGCCTGTTGTGTCTACTTTCAGATCGGTTCCTGCGGGTGTCTGGAAATGGAGCTCGCTTCCGGCCATCAATTTCTCCGCAAGCTGGCACTGCCAGCGGTCCAGGCTTTCCCAGAAAGCGACGGGATCTTGCTGGGCAAGCTGGCAGGCGCTGACCACGAAATTGCTGTAGTCGCTGAGACTCATGCCTGCATCCTGCGCGTAGGCATTGGTCGGGAAAAGGGTGGTCGACCAGAGCAGGGGAGCGAGGTTTGAGTCGATGGTTGGATCGTCGGCGACTGCGGCACGTTGGAAAAACAGCTCGCGCGCGTCTTTCTGCGCACGCGCTGCCCGCTGGGTGACAGAGGTGTCGAATTTATCCAAGGATCGCAGGTTGCTTGTCGCCGCGATATTGATCGATGCGTCGATGTGCTGCGTTTCGTGGAGCGTGAAAGGATTGGACCAGTCGAGTTGGTCGTTGTTGGCGAGTTCGTAAAAAGCTTCACCGAGGAAATCCGGGCGGCAGTTCACGATCGGGTTTCCTCCGGCTTCGAGGACTTTGCGGTAAACCGCTTCAAGGAGTGGTTCGGCGGCCGACTGGGCGTTGATACGGACGATGTTGCCGGGGCGGACTTTGGTGGCATGGCGGACGAGCACTTCTGCCCAGCGGTCGAGATGGTCTTGAGTCAACATTCTGCTGACCTAATCCATGCCCGGCCCTTTGTCACGTCTTGGTCGGGTGTGTCGAGAATGAGTCACAGAGCATTTGGCCTTTGCCCTGCCTCGGCTGCGGCGATGACGATCAGGGTCGCTCGATCATGTGTGAGAACGCGATGGGAGTGGTGCAGGTGACGCGTGGGCGACTGAATTACACGGATCAGAGGTAGTTCCCATCCCTCTGCCACTCACCTAACGAGGGATCGATTCGGCTTTTGTGAGCGATTCGGAATTCGTCCATTGGTGGTTCTCGTTCCCTTTTAGCTTGATAAACTGGGGGGTGGTGAGCGCGACGGCGTCGCGCGGTCCATTTTTTAGGGAAGCTCGGTTGGTGGGGTCGGCATTCTTTAACGGAACTACTGAAGTCGCTGTTTCACCTTGGCGAGTGGCACTTCCACATGGCGCCAGCAGAGCCAGGCAATGGCCCACGAAGAGAGGGCGAAGACGAGGATGCGCAGCGTGAGCATGAGCTGGGAGTCGCCGCCGTTCCAGAGGAAGGGGGCGATCCAGCCGAGGGCCATGGGGACGGTGGCGTGAAAGAGATAGAGGCCGTAGCTGACCTTGCCGATGTGCTGCATGGGCTGGCTTTCGAGGAGACGACCAAGGGTGCCGGGAAGCCCGACGAGGGTGGCGGAGATCAGGCCGATCATGGCAAAGGAGAGGAAGGTTTGCTGGAGATGGCCGATGACGGACACGTGGATTCCAGCTTCTGATAGGCAGTAGAGCGGGAGGTAGCAGGCGAGGGCGATCCAGCCTGTTAGATTGAGGCGTCGATCACCGGGTTGGACTCCTTTTGAGAAGATCAATGCGAGCAGGCTGCCGGCACCGAGGTAGTCGAGGGCGCTGGTGGTGATGGCACCGGGGTGATGGATGTTGGGGAAGTGGTTTTCCAGGACCGCGCGCGAGATCGGAGCGATGGCGATGCTGGTGATGAAGAAGCCACCGAGCCATTTTCGCGGCAGTAGGAAGATCAAGATCGGCCAGAGGAGATAGAATTGCTGCTGGATCGCGAGGGTCCAGTAGTGGGCGGTGCCGCTCGGGTATTCTGCGAGGAAGGCGATGTGGATGTTTGAGAGGTGGGCGAAATACCACCCCGGGTGCTGATGGATATCGGGGGCTTGTGCAGCGATGGCGAGGAGCATCGCGAGGTAGCACGGGATCATGATTCGCAGTGCGCGACGGGATTGGAACGTGCGGAAGGCGGGCCATTTCCAAGGGTTGCCGCTGGACTCTCCGATGCTGCGTTCCTTGAGAAGGATGCGGGTGATGAGGAAGCCTGTTAGAGAGAGGAAGAAGTAGAGGCCAATCTCGAAAGGGAGGGGCCCGCGCCAGGCGCGAGGTGCCCAGTGAAGCCAGATCACGCCGAGCACCCCGACGGCACGCCAGCCATCGAGTTGGGTGGAGCGAGGTGAGGTGGGCATTTGGATGGAACGCGCGACGCTGTCGCGCTTGGGTGGTATTCTTGAGGTGGTTCGGGCGCGACAGCGTCGCGCGCTCCGGTCTATAGGGCCGAGGCGCTGCTGAATGGCCAGTCTTCAGGGTTTTGGCAGAGGCCGGCTTTGACGGGGTTCATGCGGATGTAGCGACGGGCGCGGGCTAGGTGGTCGTCGTCGCGGATGAGGCGGTCATAATAGTCGTGATTCCAAAATCTGCCGACGCGCTTGAGTCGGAGGTTGATTTCGCGGGCAGTGAAGTTTTTCCAGGAACGGATGATCTGGTCGAGAGGGCAGGTGTCGAGGCAATCAATGAGGATGTGGACGTGGTTGGGCATGACGCACCACTCGAGGAGCTTGTAGCGGGTGCCATCGAAGTGCCGGAGGTTCTCGACGACGATGGAGGCGTTTGCCGGATCGCGGAGGTGGCAGGCTCCGTGGCCTTGGTCTTCGTAGCGTGTGATGAGGCGGTGGAGTTTGATTTGGCGTTCGTGGTCGTCGAGGTGTTGGAACTCGGCTTTCCATTGTTCGGTGACTTCCTTGGGGACGGAGTCGGCAAGGCGGTAGGTGATGGCTTGACGGCGGTTGGGGACGTCGAGATGGGGAAGGTAGCGGCGTTTGTGCCAGCCTTTGAATCGATCGTTGTCCATGGGATCGGAGCGTGCGACGCTGTCGCGCTCGGGTGGTAGTCCTGAGATAGTTCGGGCGCGACGGCGTCGCGCGTTCCGGTTTCTTGGTCCGCTAGCGCAGGAGGTTCCAGGCGGTGACGAGGGCTTTGAGGCCGGCCATTTCGATGGAGGGGTCGATGCCGCAGCCCCAGAGGAGGCGGCCGTCGTCGTGCTGGAGCTGGACATAGGCGGCGGCGTGGGCATCCGATCCTCCGCGGACGGCGTGGGATCGGTAGTCGGTGACTTTGATGTCCTTCAGCTCCGCGTTTTCGAGAGCATGGACGAAGGAGTTGATCGGGCCGTTGCCGGTTCCGTTGATCTGGAGTTCCTTGCCGTCGAGTACGATGGTCGCCGTACAATCGACGCGACCCTTTTCCTTGCTGTGGTGGATGAGTTCGTAGTCGGAGACGGAAAGGGGAGATTCGAGGTTGGCGAAGAGTTCGTGGAAGGCATCGTGGATCTCGTCGGTGGTGAGCTCGCGACCGCACTGGTCGGCGAGGTCGTAGATGGTTTTGCCGACCTGCGGGTGCATGGTTTTCGGCAAGTCGAGGCCGTGCTCGCGGTCGAGGATGTAGGCGATGCCGCCTTTTCCGGACTGCGAGTTGATGCGGATGATCGCTTCGTACGAGCGACCGATGTCTTGTGGGTCGATGGTGAGATACGGCACGCCCCAGGGGGTGTTCGGGTCGGCTTTGGTTTCCTTTTCACGCAGGTCGAGGCCCTTTTTGATGGCATCTTGGTGGGAGCCGGAGAAGGCGGTGAAGACGAGTTCCCCGGCGTAGGGGTGGCGCTCGCTGACGGTCATGCGGGTGACACGTTCGTAGACGACGCGGAGGTCGTTGATGTTGGAGAAATCGAGCCCGGTTTCGATGCCATGGCTGTTCATGTTCAGGGCGACGTTGACGATGTCGAGGTTGCCGGTGCGCTCGCCATTTCCAAACAAGGTGCCTTCGACGCGGTCAGCTCCGGCCATCAGGCCGAGCTCGGTGGCGGCGGTGCCGGTGCCGCGGTCGTTGTGGGTGTGAAGGGAGACGTCGATGGCGTCGCGACGGTTCAAGTGCCGGCACATCCATTCGATCATGTCGGCGTGGATGTTAGGCGAGGCCCACTGGACGGTGTCCGGCAGGTTGATGACCATGCGCTTTTCCGGGCTGGGCTGCCAGATGTCGATGACGGCGTTGCAGCATTCGAGGGCGAAATCGAGCTCGGTATCGGAAAAGGATTCGGGTGAGTACTGGAGGACGACTTCGGTTTGGGGAATGGTGGGGGCGAGTTCTTTGACGAGTTTGGTGCCCTCGATGGCGAGGTTGCGGATGGTTTCGCGGCTGGCATTTCCGAAAGTGACGCGGCGCTGGAGTGGGGAGGTGGAGTTGTAGATGTGGACGATCGCCCTTTTCGCGCCGGCGATGGCTTCGAAGGAGCGGCGGATCAGGTGCTCGCGAGTCTGGACGAGGATCTGAATGGTGACGTCTTCGGGGATGCGGTTTTCCTCGATCAGGCGGCGGCAGAAGTTGAACTCGGTGTCGGCGGCGGAGGGGAAGCCGATTTCGATCTGCTTGAAGCCGACGCGGCACAGCAGGTCGAAGAACTCGAGTTTTTCCTCGATCGACATCGGTTGTGGGAGTGCCTGGTTGCCGTCGCGCAGGTCGACGGAGCACCAGATCGGGGCGTGGTCGATGACGGCGTCCGGCCAGGTGCGGTCGGTCAGTTTGACAGGCGGGAAGGGACGGTATTTCGAGATAGCGGATGGGTTCATGGGAAGATGGGAATGGAGGAAAAGAGAAAGTGATGGTTTGCCAATGAGGCGGGTTGGCCGCTGGTGAGCGGCGGGCCGTGTTTACAGGCGGTAGGAAAGAGGGAAAATCAGCGGGTGGCCAGCCCTAGAAGGAGGGCGGGGAGTTCAAGGAGGCCGCTGGGGATGAGAGTCATCGCGGAGGGAAAGTGGCTGAGAGCGGCGGGGATGTCGAGTTGGAAACTTGGAATTGGCCGGGCGATCCGCTAGAGATCAGGACAGCTCGGGCGCCAAGTGGTTTTACGAGATGCAGATCATGAAAGCCATCGATCAATATCACAAATGGGTGGAGTGGTCCGAAGAGGATCAGACCTACATCGGGAAGTGCCCAGATTTGATCACCGGCATCCATGGAGATGATCCAGTAAAGGTCTATGAGGAGCTTTGCGGGGTGCTGGAAGAGGTTATCGGGGACTTTGCGGAGAGCGGGGATCTTGCCCTGCTGAAGTTGAAGAAGAAGGTGAGGATGGCGAAGAAGGACTAGGTTTTGGATTGATGAAACGACTGCTCAGATCTTTGGAAAGAGGCTTTTCTGCGGCAAAGACCGACAGGATTGAAGAATGGGGAGTGATGCGTGGCGCTGGGTTTCTCCGCCCTTTCCTTCGTCGAAATCTTCCCTTGGTTAGCGGGATCGTGGTGGTTCAATCGTTGTTCAGATGGGATTCATCCAAATCGTCGGCTGGAAACCTCACTCTGGCGTTTGGGACTGCCGCTGCGGTCGGACTGGTCATTGGACTTGTCGATTATGTGGTCTGGCGGCAGCGGGAGGCTGAGTGGGAAAAGTCGAAAGAGGCTGAGAAGGCTCGGCCGGGTTGGGTGGAGGTAAGGGGTGCTGGAGACGAAGTTTAGGTGGCAGGCAAAGCGGTACCAGTGCCCGAAGACTTATTTGGGCGCGATGGCGGAAGTCTAATGGTAGTTCTACAGGGCGGGAACGCCCTTGCTCCCCTTCGGCCTCGCGGGTTGGGCTTTGATGGTTTAGGGAAGTCCGTGCGCGAGCTTTTGCTGAATGAGGAAATCTATGCCCGGGTGGTGGAGGGGCTGATGGTGGGGGCGGAGAAGTTTTTGTGGATCGTGACGGCGGATATCAAGGATCTGCACGTGGTGCGCGGGCGGCGGGCGGTGCCGCTGCTTTCGGTGCTGGCGGATTTGGTGGAGCGCGGGGTGGGGGTGAGGCTGATCCACGCGAAGGAGCCGGGGCCGAGGTTCCGGGAGGACTTTGATCGCTATCCGGTGCTGGTGGAGAGTGATCTCTTCGAGCGGGCGCTTTGTCCGCGGGTTCACACGAAGGCGGTGATCGCGGATGGGCGTCGGGCGTTTGTGGGATCGCCGAATCTAACAGGTGCGGGGATGGGGGCTAAGCACGCGGACAAGCGGAACTTCGAGGCCGGCTTCCTGACTGATGAGCGGGAGGATGTGAAGCGGCTGATGGAGTGGACGGATGAGCTTTTTCTAGGGGAGTTTTGTGGGCGCTGTCGCTTGAGGGCGCGCTGTCCGGATCCGCTGGATGGGGAGGGGTGAGCGGTGGCTACGCGGGTTTGTCGATTTGGGATGGGAGGCTTCGGGGAGTCCTTCCCAGAGCTTGGGCTGGGATTCAACGAGTCGGGCGATATCGGCGAAGTCTTTGATCTGCTTGCTTTGCCTTTGGCTGGATTGAGCAAACTTGGCGCTTGGAATGCGCTCGGGGACTCCTAGATTTCCCGGCGTGTTCCAAATCGTTTTCAACGAGATTAGTGCGGCCGAGCTATCGCGGCTCGATACGCTTGAGCAGCTTGAGCTGATGGATCAGTTCAAGGTGACTCAGGAAGATTTGGACAGCCTGGACGGCGAGCGTTTTGGCAAGATCGAGCGTGATGGGAAGAAGCTCTACCGCTACCGGGCCGAGGATTGGCGGGTTTATTTTGAGGTGAAGGATGGTGCCATCGTGGTGCATCGGGTCCTTCACAAGGGGACGTTTTCTGACTTTGTTTTTCGCTCAAAGATTCCCCTCGCAGAGGATGAGGAGCTGGCAGAATCGAAGCATTTCTGGAAGCTCATCGACGAGGGCCGGGCGGCCCGCAAGATCTGAGAGGCCTTTCGGAGGAGGGTTGACCGGAGAAATGGGTCAATTTAGTCAGGGATTTCGTGAATTCGCGACAATTGCGGTCTGTTGGGGCGAAGTTGGTCGATTTTGGTTTCCGTGGGGTGGGGTCGCTCTGCTAGGGTCCGCCTCATCATGAAGTGGTTCATTTATGTTGTCCTCGGGCTTGCGATTGGCGGTGGTTGGGTGTGGTTCATGAAATCTGGTGACAGTGAGGTTGAAAAGCTTGAGGTCGAGATTGATCGGATCGAGATGTTGGGAAGCGTCGAAGAGCAGGAAAAGGTGCCGACGATGCGCGAGGAGGTGGAAAGCATGAAAGGTGCGAAGACACTGACCGGGATCCTGCTGGCGTTTCTTACCGCGGGGCTGGTGGGGATTGTTTTTGTCATTGATGTGCTGCCTGCGATGGCGCACCGGTTTACCCACGCGGTCTACGATAGTGCGGAGATGGTGGAAGAGGATGTCATGCACGATGCGCGGGCGAAGATGGCGCAGGGCGACTATGATGGTGCGATTGCCGCTTTCCGAGATGCAGCGGCTGCGGAGCCTTTGAACCGCTTGCCTTATGTGGAAATTGCCAAGATTCAAAAAGACCATCAAGCCAACCCTGCGGGGGCTGCGGAGACCTTGCGCCAGGCGGTCGAGGGTCAGGCTTGGGAGCAGAACGATGCGGCTTTCCTGATGTTCCGATTGGCGGAGATTCATCACGACAGCCTCGAAGATTCGGCAACGGCGGTTGCGATTTTGCAGCAGGTGATGGAGCAGTTCCCGGAGACGCGCCATTCGGCGAATGCGCGGGCAAAGCTTCACGATTGGGGCATCGTCTGAGCTTATGGAGGAGTCGCTTCGCCGGGCGGTGGAGCGCCATCCGTTGCTGTGGGCTGCCATGATGGCGGCGGCCGCAGTGCTGGCTGCGGATGGATGGTGGGTGGTGGGGCTGATCGGCCTCGGCGGCTTGGTCTTTTTTCTGATTTCGGCGCGGCAGTGGGGCGTCTTATTTGGCTCGGGGAGTTTGGCCTTGATCGCGGGTGTTCTGCATTTTTCCGAGGTCTCCAGGCGGGTTGAGCTGGCTCAAAGGATGGGCACAGGGAAGTCCGGACCGATTGAAGCGCGCTTGCTCGAGGAGCCGCGGAGTGCGGCGGGTGGATGGGCGGCTTTGGCCGAGCTTCCGGCGACTGGCGATCGAGTTTGGCTTTTGGCGCGTGGCACGGCAGCAAGCTCGGGTGCGGTGGTGACGGGCAAAGGCGTCTATCAACCAATCGAGGCACCGCGCAATCCTGGCCAGTTTGATTTGCGGCCGTGGTTGACGAGGCGGGGTGCTTTCGCGGCGTTCCGGGCAAATGGAGGCATGGAGGTCGTCGAGAAGCCGTCGCACTGGCACACGCTGGGTGAGGGCATTCGAGGGAGATTCCGCGAGTCGGTGACCCGTGGTTTGGATCCCCTTTCCCGTGAAGCGGCGGTGATCCGTGCGGTCGTGCTCGGCGAGCATCCGGATGACGATGTGCTGATCGAACCGTTCCGACGCAGTGGGACGCTGCATGTTTTTGCGGTGAGCGGCTTGCATGTGGGAATGGTGGGCTTGATGGGGTGGTTCGTGCTGCGTCTGTCGGGGCTGTCGCGTCGGGGTGCGGTGATTCCGCTGATTGGGCTGATGTTCGGCTACGCGTGGCTGACGGGGATGAAGCCGCCGGCGATGCGGGCGGCATGGATGGCGGCGGTGGTGCTTGGGGCGTTTTGGTTTCGGCGTCGGCCGGATGTGGTGAATGCGCTGGGATTGGCAGCCTTGCTGATGCTGTTGATCGATGGGGACCTGCTGTTTCAGGCGGGCGTGCAGTTGTCGTTCGGCGTGGTTTTGGCGATCGGCTACCTGCATCGCGGCGTGGGTCGGGCGTTTGAGTGGATGCGCTGGGTGGAGCCCTATCTTCCTCGGTCCCTCTACGGGGTGTGGCAGGAACGCTGGCTCGGGTTGCGGCGAAGGATGGCGGACATGCTGACGGTTTCGAGTTCAGCGTGGCTTGGCTCGGCACCCTTGACGGCGCTGCATTTCGGCTTGATGACGCCAATCTCGATTCTGGCGAGCGTGACTCTTTTCGTGGTGGTCTTTCCTTTGCTGGGTCTGGCCTTGCTTTCTGCGGTGGTCTCGCCTTTGCCGGGTGCCTCGGAGAAGATCAACTGGGCGAACGCCTGGTTCGCCCGATCGGCGCTGAAAATTGCGCAGGTGGGGGCGGCGGTGCCGGGCGGAAACTTTGCCGTGCCGCGTGGCCGTCCGGCGGATGAGTTTCTGATCGTTTATGATGTAGGCGCGGATGGGGCGGCGGTATGGAAAGGCGAGGAGTCCTGTGTGCTGATTGACGGTGGGAGCGTTCGGAGTTTTGATCGCGTTGTGCTGTCGTCGCTACGGGAGATGGCGCTTCGCCCTGAACAATTCGTGGTGACTCATCCGGATGGTGGTCATGTCGGTGGGGTTGTGGGTGCGATGGATGCATTTCCAATTACGGAAGGTCTACTCCCTGTATTGAGGGCGAAGAGTTCGAACTTCAGGGCGATGCTCAAGGTTGGCGAAGATCGGGGTGTGACACTGATTCGCGGGCGCGAAGGCAGGCGCTATGGGTTGGGCGAAGGGGCAGAGATCGAGGTGATATGGGAGCCGGATTTTTGGAATTGGAACGATGTGGCGGATCAGCGGGTGATGCCGGTGAAGCTGCATTGGAAGGCTTGGAGCATCCTTTTCATGGCCGATGCCGGGTGGGGAATCGAGCGGGCGATGATGGAGAGTGGCGCCGACCTGAAGGCAGATGTGATCGTGGCAGGGCGACACCTTCATGATGCGTCGTTGGGTGCTCGGTTTTTGGAAGCAACGGGTGCCCGCGTGGTGGTCGCCACTCACTCGGATTTTCCCTCGATCGAGCGGATTCCCGAATGGTGGCGGAAATCCTGCGAATCACGAGGAATCCAGGTTTTCCATCAAGGGGACAGCGGCGCGGTGAGCGTGGTAATGGATGAGGGCGCACTGGTGCTGCGCGGATTTTTGGACGCGAGGGAAGTCAGGCTGGAGAAGCCTTAGCTTTTCCGTAGACGTAGGCCCTGAAGCCGCTTTCCTTCGGCTTCCCATTGGATTTGAAAATCGGTTTTCGGGTAGAAAAACGCGTCTTCGGGCCAATCAAGCGACTCGAAGCGGCCAAAATCCGCGACTTTTTCCTCGGCCCACTCGAAGTATTCGTCGTGGTCGGTCTTGAAGAGAAATTCACCGCCGGGCTCGAGCACCGCGTGGACGGCATCGAGGAATGCCTGCTGGATCAGACGGCGGCGGTGATGCCGGACTTTCGGCCAGGGGTCCGGGCATAGGAGGTGAAGTCGCGAGACCGAGCCGGGGCCGAGCAGCCATTCGACGGTGTAGCGGCTTTCGAGGCGCAGGACCTTGAGGTTGTCGAGGTTTCCCCGCTTGGCGCGCTTGCAGACTTTCCGCACACGGCCGAGCAGGCGCTCCACCCCGAGAAAATTGTGCTCGGGGTGATGCTCTGCCATCCCCAGGAGAAAAGATCCGTCGCCGCAGCCGAGATCGACTTCCAAGGGCTGATCCTTCGGGAAAATCTCGGATTTTTCCACCCGGCGAAAATAATCGGCGGGCATGAACTCGTGAGTTTCCGGGGTTCTGGCCTGAGTCTGGGTCATCGATGCCCCTAGGCAAGGGGCTGGAGCGAGCCTGACAAGCTGATTTATTGGCTCAATCGGGATAAAATGCGATGAATGGCGGTTCAAAGGGTTCCCGCTTGACGGGTTTTCCTCGGAATCCCTAACTTCTCCAAACGAGACGCCGCCTGCGCCTCGGAATCAGACCAACCATTTCCCTTCCAAGTATCGTGGACCTCAAGGAACTTCGCCGAATCGTAGAGTTGATGAACGAGCACGGACTCACCTACTTCGACATGTCGAGGGAGGGTTTCCATCTGAAGCTCAAAAAAGGACAAGATCTTGAATCACTGAAGGGTTTGCTCGCGGCATTGCCTACGGCGGCTCCCGCTGCGCCTGCTCCCGCTGCCCCAGCCGCTGCGGTGGCTTCACCTGCCGCTGCCGCGCCTGCCCCTGCCGGGGAAGAGATCACGTCTCCGATGGTCGGAACCTTTTACCGCAAGCCGAATCCTGAGTCGCCCGAATTCGTCAATGTCGGCGATACGATCAGTGTCGGGCAGACCCTTTGCATCATCGAGGCGATGAAAGTCATGAACGAGATCAAGGCCGAGCGCTCGGGTACGATTACCTCGGTTCTCGCCGAAGAGGGCAATCCGGTTCAGTTCGGTGATCCTTTGTTCGGCATCAAGTAAGGTTCTCCCGCTTGCCGTTTCCCCAATTCGAATCCCATTTTCATGTTCAAACGCGTTCTTGTCGCCAATCGCGGCGAAATTGCCCTCCGGATCATCCGCGCCTGCCGCGAACTCGGAGTGGAATCGGTCGCCGTCTACTCGGAAGCGGATGTCGATTCGATGCACGTCCAGCTTGCCGACGAAGCGGTTTGCATCGGCAAGGCGGCGAGCAAGGACAGCTACCTGAAGGCTGACCGGATCATCGCAGCGGCCGAGATCACGGAGTCGGAGGCGATTCATCCGGGCTACGGATTCCTCTCGGAAAACGCGCGCTTTGCGGAGATTTGTTCGAGCTGCAATTTTCAATTCATCGGGCCATCGGCTCAGGTGATTTCCACTATGGGTGACAAGGCGACCGCGCGCGCGACCGCTGTGGCCAATGGCGTGCCGATCACTCCCGGCTCCGAGATCCTTGCCGATGAAGATGAAGGTCTGGCAGAGGCGAAGCGCATTGGGTTCCCCGTGATGATCAAGGCGACCGCCGGTGGTGGTGGTCGAGGGATGCGTCCTTGTTTCAAGGAAGAAGATTTCCGTGCGCTTTTCAAGGCGGCCTCGAATGAAGCGGTGGCCTGCTTTGGAAATGGCGACTGCTACCTTGAGAAGCTGGTGCTCAATCCGCACCACATCGAGTTTCAGGTCATCGCCGACCGTCACGGGAATTTCATCCAGCTCGGTGAGCGCGACTGCTCGATGCAGCGCCGCAACCAGAAGATCATTGAAGAGTGCCCGTCACCGCTTCTGACACCCGAGCTGCGCAAGCAGATGGCTGAGGCATCGGTGAACTTGATCAAGGCGATCGGATACGAAAACGCCGGCACCATCGAATACCTCGTCGATGACAAGGCCGAGAACTTCTACTTCATGGAGATGAACACCCGGATTCAGGTCGAGCATCCCGTGACGGAGGAAGTGATGGGCTGCGAACTCATCAAAGAGCAGATCCGCATCGCCGCCGGTGAGCCGCTTTCCGAGCACGTCCTGACATCCCAGCCGCGCGGTCACGCGATCGAGTGCCGCATCAATGCGGAGGATCCCTATAACAATTTCACCCCAAGCCCCGGGACGATCGATCTCTGGTATGCGCCCGGCGGCAAAGGCGTCCGCGTCGATACCCACGTCTACTCGGGCTACACCGTTCCGCCGCACTACGACTCGATGATCGCCAAGCTGATCGTCACCGCAGCAACGCGCGATATCGCCATCGCACGCATGAAGCGCGCACTCGGTGAGTTCATGATCAAGGGAATCAAGACCACGATACCCTTCCAGCAGGAAATCATCGATCATCCTGACTTCAAGTCCGGCAACTACGACATCGGCTGGGTGGCTCGCTTCCTCGAAGAGCGGCAGGGCTGAGCCCTTACGAGTCATGAGTGATCTCGGAACTGCGCTCAACGAGGCGCGCCTCTATGGCATCCTCGACATGGGCTACGTCACTGCCGAACGAGCAGAGTCGGTCGCTCGTGATCTCTTGAAGGGAGGTGTCGACCTGCTCCAGCTTCGAGCCAAAGGATGGGAGGTGTCGGCGATTCTTGAGCTTGGGAAGAAGATCGTTGCGCTGTGCAAGGAAGCCAGCGTGCCATTTGTCGTGAATGATTTTCCGGCACTTGCGCTCGAGCTCGAAGCCGATGCCCTGCATCTCGGTCAAGACGACGGCACCCTCGCGGAAGCCCGGATCATCGTCGGTGACGAGATGATTCTCGGTCGTTCCACGCATTCCCCGGAGCAAGCGCGTCAGGCTCTGTTAGATGGCTTCGATTACATTGGTTTCGGTCCCTTGTTTCCCACTCCCACAAAACTTGGTCGACCCGGAATCGGCATCGAAAATATCCCGGGCGTCGAGTCCGAGCTTGGAAGCAGGATCCCTGTTTTCTGCATCGGCGGCATCAGACGCGATAACCTCGTCCAAGTTCGAGAAGCCGGCGCACGTCGTGTCGTCATCGTGTCTGATTTGCTGACTGCCCCCGATATCCCGACCGCAGTCAGCGAAGCCCGAGCCATGATGGAAGCCTGACCGCCCGTTATCTTCCATCTTCCATCTCCCATCTTCCATCTCCCATCTTCCATCTCCCATCTTCCATCTTCCATCTTCCATCTTCCATCAAACCATTGCCGTTGACAGCTGATCTGCCGCCGCCCATCTCCCCATTCTCTTCCGAAATCCCTTATGTCCGATATCTCCAATTCACTCTCCGTCGTCGTCGGCGGCACCGTCGCCATCGATAATGTCAAAACTCCCGGCTCCGAAGCCGAGAACCTCCTCGGAGGCTCAGCTGCCTACGCCGCGCTCGCATCGTCGTTCTACTGCCCTTCGGTCAATCTCGTCGGCATCGTCGGAAAGGACTTTCCCGCCGAGCACCTGGCCATGCTTGAAAGCCGCGGAATTTCACTCGACGGCATCGAAAGGTCGGAGGGCGACTCCTTTACCTGGAGCGGGGAATACATGGAGAACATGAACGAGCGTGTGACTCACCGGGTTGGCTTGAACGTGCTTGAGAGCTGGGAAGTCAAAGTGCCCGCACCTGCCAATCAATCGGAGATCGTCGTGCTCGCCAACATGTCGCCCGACAACCAACTGCAAATGCTCGAACATTGCAAAGCGGCCTCCACCTTCGTCATCGCCGACACGATGGATCTCTGGATCGAGATCGCGAACGAGCGACTCCACGAAGTGCTCAAGCAGCTCGATCTTTTTGTGATCAATGAGAGCGAAGCTCGTGATTTCGCAAAAACTTCCAATCTGGTGGTCGCCGGTCGCAGGCTTTTGGAAAAGGGGCCTCGCTACGTCGTCATCAAGCTGGGTGAGTTCGGAGCGATGCTCTTTGGAAGGCGGGAAGGAACGATTCCTAGTGAACTCTGCCCGGATTGCTTCTTTCGCTGTGCCGCCTTTCCCTTGAGTGAAATTGCCGACCCCACGGGAGCGGGAGACACTTTCTTGGGAGCCATTGCCGGTCAGTTGGCAGCCGCAGGGGAAAGAAACCCTTCTTTTGAAGCGATTCGGAAGGCGGTTGTTCAAGGATCGGTCCTGGCATCGTTCACCTGCGAGGCCTTTTCCACCAAGCGTTTGGAGGGCCTCAGCCGCGCCGATCTCAATGCTCGACTCGAGGCATTTCGCCACATGAGCTCGTGGTAATCGTAGCTAAAAGCCTGATTTATCACGTGGATTCCCTGAAATTGCAGGCTTTCAAGGCCATAAAAAAAATTGAAAGCGGACAAACTTTTTACTTGCGAGGTGGGCCTCCGACCGCGTTTATTGACGCGAACACCGGCAGAGTCGTGGATAAAACGAGTTGAGTGACGATTGTGTTACTAATCGAAATGGTATTTTTCTCGACCCCGCAGGAATCTGAACCTAAAACCTAAATCGTAATGAAACCAATTATCCCCTTCGCGCTCCTAGGAGCCCTCTTCGCTGTCGGAGCCAATGCTGCTACGACTGATCCTGTCGGTTATGTTTCTCTTGGAGAGACTGGTGTTGGCCTGCCGGCCGTTCCCGCGAATACAGACCAACGAGTTTCTATTCCGATGTTTAACGCTACCGAATCTGTTGGTTCGATAGCAACCGGAGGGATCGCTGGTAGTGTTCTGACTGTGGATGGAGCAGCCTATACTGCGGGGCAATGGGTTGGCTACTATGCGTTGGTTAGCTCAGGGGCTAACGAGGGGCAGCTCCTAGTTGTCACCGCCAGCGATGCAACCTCGATCACAGTAGCTACGACCGTTGCTGGTGACACGCTCACAGGCCTAGCAGATGGAGACTCATTTAAGCTGTCACCAGCTTGGACCTTAGATAGTTTCTTGGGTGTTCAGCCCGTTGGAACCCAATTGCTTGCATTTAGTGGGACTGGTTCTGGTGTGAACCTTGCTCCCGATGTGATTTATGAATATGGAAATCCTTTTAGTCTTTTTCCATCTGATCGTTGGTTCAACGCCACATTCTTGACCGAAGCAGGAACTGAAGTCCTTTACCCGGGTGAGGCTCTAATTATCCGTTCGGGAGCGAACCCAGTTAATTCTGTTGTTGTCACCGGTGAGGTCTCCACCGTGAAGCATAGAACTGTGATTGCGGGTGGTACTGGCCAACAGGATACGCCGCTGGCGTATTTGTCTCCTGTAGGTGAGGTGGTTGTGGACGCTAACATTCCAGTGGCTACTGATGATCAGCTCTTGGTGTTTGACACGGGTGCTGGTCTCAACAAGGCCGCTACAACTATCTACCAATATGGAAACCCCTTCTCGCTGTTTGCTTCTGAGCGTTGGTACAATGCGACCTTCCTCACAGAGCTTACTACCGAGGTAATTCCTGGTGGCGCAAGCGTTGTCTACCGAACCTCAGGTGCTGCCTCAGACGTTGTCTGGAGTGATGAGCCGGGTTTTGTGAGCACCCTCTGATATTAGAAAGTAAACCAATAACATTCTCTATTAATTAATTATGAAAACAAAGGCAATCGCTCTTCTCGCGAGCATCGTAGCGCTTGGCTCAGCCACAGCGACAGTAACCCTTAGCTTCAATAGTCAAGGTTTCTTGGGTGAGGCAGGACAGACTAGTGGAATCACCTGGGGTGTCGTTGTTGACGCAGCGGGAGACGGATTTGATAGCTACATGGGAAGTTTCAGTCTCGCTAACAACGCTCTCGTTGGTGGTTCTGATGATGACTTCCTTTTCCTTAGCCCTGCGAAGACTATCAATGGTGGAATCGGTGGTCTAATCACCAACGTGCCAGGTGTGACCGACGCTGAAGGACGTGGGTTCGCAGTTATTTGGTTTGATTCAACCCTTTCTGCGGGTAACACCACTGGGGATACAAACACTTACGGTTTCTACACGCAGCCATCGTATGTGATGCCCGCTCCCGGTGCAAGCTTGCCATTCGCGGCTTCCGATCAGACTGCTAAGCAGGCTACGATCGCGTTGGGCGTCCCAGAACCATCCGTCGCCATTCTTGGTGCGCTTGGCGTTCTCGGCCTCGTTCGTCGTCGCCGTTAATTCATACCTTTAACCTTTAGGTTTAGGTTCTATTGAACCTTCAAAGGAGGCAGGTGTTTCACCTGCCTCCTTTATTTGTGTCCGCGAGGGACGGTTTGTTGGAAAGGTTCAGAGAATCTTAAATTGCCGGTATCCCATCCGCTAGTTCGAAACTCGGGGGACTGAGACCAGCTTAGCCGGCTGAGCTTCGTTGTGCTCGGTTCGAAAAGGGAGAGGCAGATTCGTAGACCACGGATTGCAGATACAGTCCGTCCGCTGGGGCGCAGAGGGGGGGGCGGCCGTGGGGGAGACCTGAGGGCTGGTCGAGGAGCTGGGTAAAGTCGTCGAGTCGAAGGCGACCTTGGGCGACGGTGATGACGCCGCCGGTGAGGAGTCGGACCATTTTGTAGAGGAATCCATCGCCGGACCAGGTGAGGCGCCAGCCGTGTTCATGGGGTTCCAGCGACGCTTGAGTTAAAGTGCGGTGGTAGTCGGTCGACTCGGTTTCGTTGCCGCGTTTGGCGGCGAAGGCTTCGAAGTGGTGACGTCCGAGAGTCACTTTCATGGCGTCTTCGAGGAGGAATGGGTCGAGTTGGCGGGGTAGGTGCCAGGCGAGGCCGGCTCGAAAGGGTGAGAGGACGGGCTCGGTGCAGATGTCGTAGTGGTAGGTTTTTCCCGTGGCGGAAAAGCGGGCGTGGAAGTCGGGGGCGGCTTCTTCGGCAGCAAGAACTCGGATGCTGGAGGGCAGCTTGGTGTTCAGCGCCGGAACCCAGTTGAAGGGGTTCATGGTCAGGTGGTCGGGGGCGTCGAAGTGGGCAACCTGGGCAAGGGCGTGGACGCCCGCATCGGTTCTGCCGGAACCGTGGACGCGGATGGGCTCCTTCGCGGTAGCGGTGGCAGCTTTTTCGAGCAGATCCTGGACGGTGTTGCCGGAAGGTTGGGATTGCCAGCCTTCGAGCGAGCGCCCGTCGTAGGCGAGAGTAAGTTTGATCCGCACGGGAGAGGTAAGGCGATTTGTCGTGGGTGGAACAAGGAGGAATCTGCGGCTTTGTCGCAGGGACGGAGGTCTTGGGGGGGAGTGCTTGCTCAGGGAGCGGTTGCTTGCAGCTACCGGGCAACCCCGGCGACGGAGAGTGGTGGCTGTTCTGCCGCGTCAAGGAGCGGGGCATTTTATGCCCCGAGGGTTGATGGGTTGGGACTTTTGGGGTGGTTTTGCTCAAGGGTGGTTCGCTGGGGTTGCGGGCCGGGGTTGCCCGGTGGCTGCAAGCCGACCGCTCCTTGATGCTTTGCTCCTTGATGCTTTGCTCCTTGATGCTGACGCTCGTTTGGATACTGCTACCCAAGCTCTTTGATCCATTCGGACTCGTAATGGATGGCGGGGGGATACTGGCGGACGTTGCTGCGGATGCATCGGATGACTCCAATGAAGTGACGGGGATCACGGATGATTCGATCAAAGTAGTCACGCAGCCACAATGGGCCGGAGGTCTTCAGGGCTTTGTTGATCTCCCGTGCGGTGTGCCTTTTCCATGAATTCACGAGTGAAGCCAGTGTGTGGGATTCTCCTAAATTAGATGCCAGGCAAAAAGTAGATTGAGGTCGAGAGCAAATTTTGCCACGAGTTACGCAACACAATGAAAACCAACGAAGAAAGAGTGATCGATCCGGTTGAAAAAGCGGGGCTTCCGACGGCTCCGGTGCCGGGCGGATTTCGGCGGGGGAAGGGGCTTGGGAGGAGGCGGATCCTGGGGATGGAGGGGCAGTCGAATTGCTACCACGTGATGAGCCGCACGGCGGGTGGGGAGATGCTCTTCGGCGACATAGAAAAAGAGGCGTTCGTACGGGTGATGCGTCGGCTGGAACGCTTCGCGGGGGTGGAAATCCTGACTTTTGCGGTGATGGGTAATCATTTCCATCTGCTTGTCCGCGTGCCGGATCGGGCGAGGTTTCTGCGTCGCTTTGAGGGGCCGGAGGGTGAGGAGAAGCTGCTGGAGCATCTGACGCTGCTTTAC
>CAZVMS010000335.1:0-33056 GCA_964628795.1 uncultured Haloferula sp.
CAGAAGTGTTCGGCATGTCAGGTGCTTTGCGTTGTTGCTGTCCCGAAGATTCCCGAATTTCGTAGGGTCGCCACCAAATCGAGCGCCCGAGACGGGCGGCTTGTCTTCGTTGCCGCCCCGCGCTCTTGGTATCAGGGCACAGCATGCCAAAAAAAAAGTGCCAAAAAAGATGCCAGGCAAACAGTGTATTGACGGCAGGATCCAACTTTGCTAGAGATTTCATAACACGATGAAGACCAACGAAGGGAAAGTGATTGACCCAGTGGAAAAGGCTGGGCTTCCGACGGCTCCGGTGCCGGGCGGATTTCGGCGGGGGAAGGGGCTGGGGCGGAGGCGGATCCTGGGGATGGAGGGACAATCGAATTGCTACCACGTGATGAGTCGCACGGCGGGTGGGGAGATGCTATTTGGTGATGTGGAAAAGGAGGCTTTCGTGCGGGTGATGCGTCGGTTGGAGCGGTTTGCGGGGGTGGAAATCCTGACTTTTGCGGTGATGAGTAACCATTTCCATCTGCTGGCTCGCGTGCCGGATCGAGTGAGGTTTCTGCGTCGATTCGAGGGGCCGGAGGGGGAGGAGAAGCTGCTGGAACACCTGACGCTGCTTTACTCGAAGGCCTATGTGACGGCGCTACGCTATGAGCTTTCGGACCTTCGCTCGAAAGGCATGCATGGGCCTGCGGAGGAGTTGCTGGAACGTTATCGGAGCCGATTCTGCAACCTTTCGCTGTTTGTCAAAGAGCTGAAGGAGCGCTTTTCACGCTGGTTCAACAAGCATCACGGACGGCGTGGGACGCTGTGGATGGATCGCTACAAAAGCGTGCTGGTGCAGGATGGCGATGCGCTGCGGACGATGGCGGCTTACATCGACCTCAATCCTGTTCGGGCGGGCTTGGCGAAGGATCCGAAGGACTACCGCTGGTGCGGTTATGCGGAGGCGGTGGCGGGTTCGAAGCGGGCGCGGCGTGGGCTGTGCCGGGTGGTGGATTCGCCGCTGGATGCGTGGAACGAGAAGGCCGGGCCGTCTGATCTAAGCGCTGCGGAGTGGTATCGCTGCTGGTTGTTTGGGGAAGGGGTGGAGGTGGAGGCTTCTGCGGTATCCTCGGGACGGAAAGGGATCTCGAAGGAGGAGGCGAAGCAGGTTTTGGCGAAAGGAGGACAGCTGAGTCTCTCGGAACTGCTGCGATGCCGGGTGCGGTATTTCAGCGATGGGGTGGCGATTGGGAGCCGGAGTTTTGTGGAGGGGGTGTTTGCGGGGAGAAGGGAGCATTTCGGGGCGAAACGGAAGGCCGGTGCGCGGAAGATCGGCGAGACGACAGTGGGTTTGTTTTCGTTGCGTGCGCTGAGAGTGCGAGCGGTGGAGTAATGAAGGAGAAGAGCAGGACGGAAAAGGAGAGGGCGAGTTTGGCGCTGGGGTTGTCCTAAAATAAAAGTAAATCCGGGCTAGAAAGCATTTGTTGCAAGGAATGAAGCATGGAGAATCAATGCAAGCCCTGATCGAGTTAGGGAAATCCACGCTCGCTGCGAGATACTACTCCTTTGTGGCAGCTTCTTTCAGCTCTTGAGCCAGATTCTTGGTGTGTTTGAGCCTGCTGAGGAGATTGGGCAGACGGTGCCGTAGGGTGTTCGACAGATGGGGATTGGAGGGAGAAGTCAGTCCGCCGAGATGCCGCTCGAAGGTCTCAACACTCGGCGAATCGTAAAACTTCAGAAAGCCGCAAAGTACGGGATCATCCATACCGGGCATGGCTTCAATGATCGCGAGGATGGGCAAGGCGAGTCTTTCCCTGGCAATGAGTTCCAAGCCTTTAATGGGCAGATATTCATCCAGCAGATAATCGGAGGGGACTCTTCGCATGGTGGGGAAGCGATAGGGGCCGCCGGAGATCGGGTGAGGAAATCGCCGCTGGATCACCATGTTCGCAAGCCATTCGATGGCCTCCTCGCGCTGACCGTCCTTGAGCAGCACTTCCGCAATTTCGCCGGAGTAATCGTCACCAGCCCATCCGCGCTCGATCGCCAGTGCCCGAAAGGTCGCTGCGGCAGCTGGATCCTGTTCTTTGAAGAAAGCATGCAGACGGCGGACATCGAGAAACGAGGGACCGCGAGATGCGTCGTTGCTACTCGATGCACCGGGAATCGGTTCCGGTTCGAGTCTAAGCAAGTCCATGAGCCGCTCGTGATGCGGCTTTTCAAAGCGGGACAAGACCTCAGGGATCTGGACCACGGAATAGGGACCGAACTGTCCTGAATCTGATAGATCCGAGAGTGTCTTGCATAACACCTCCAGATCGGGACTCGCTTTCAGAGTCTCGGTCAGCTGCAGCCAGGTTAAAGCCGTGGGGTCACTCGGTCCGGGCGGGCGTGATTTGGCTTTTGGTAAAGGACTTCCTTCGTAGCGCAAAACGGCCAGCAATCGTTCTTTCCGCTCCCCGCCCGCTTTCCATAAAAGCTCGGCGGCGGCGCGACGCACCGGCGTGGGTTCATCCCGAAGCTTGGCCAATTCCTCAATCGCCGCCGGATCGGTGGGCGGTTTCCCGTGTTTGATGGGAATCCCGTTGGTCGCACGGCACAAGACGAAATAAGGATCCGTCCGGGTCTTGAGCATCGCCCCGACATGGGCTTCCGCACGTGCCGCAGAAGCCGGATCGGGAGCCGCAAGGTGCCCCGTGACGATCGCGATATCATAGGCCACCGCGAGCTTGCTCGTTGCGGGAAGCTGCGAGCGAATGGCGGTGGTCCACGTCGAGCTTGCCTTCAGCCAACCAAAGTAGTTCGCCTCCAAAAGATCGGCGAGCGCAGGATAGCGCGGCATCAACCACCCCGCAGGAAAGATCTCGAAATCACCCATAAAGCCCCATTCCGGGCCGTAGTAATCTTCGGGACCGCAGCCAAGCGGGAACCCGCTGAGTCCAAGAGGCCCAAACCACGAACACGCCCGCAGCTTGGCATCAATGTCTACCGCTTCAGCTTGAGTTTGGACTTCACGTTGGGCGGCTTTCCTTCCCAGCACTTCGCTCATCAATTCGAAGTCAAGCTTCACGCCTGGGAATCTTTGTCCCGCTGCCAGAACCTGCCGCGCAAACTCGGGGCCACGTGCCAACAGGCCGGCATTCCAGCGGCGCAGCAGCTCGAGTTCTTGGGCCGTGGTGGGTCGTTGGTAGAACCCAAACAGGATTCGAAAGGGTTGTGTCGAATGCGCCGCCACCAGTGCCGCCGGTTTTTGCGGACTTCCGAGGATGATCTCCGGCAAGAGCGCATGGAAGCGCTCCAGCAGTTCCTGAGGAGGCTGGCGGGGGTAAGAGGAAGGCATGGAGATATAGCCTCCGTAAGCGTCGTTGGCCGGATCACGCCAGTCGGTCTTAAATATCACGTCCATGAATGGCAGGTCGAGCCCCGCCGCATCAAGATAGCGGAGCTGGTCAAGGGCGGGCAGTGCCTTGAAGTCCTCGCGGGAATACAAAAGGCCATGAAGTTTTTTGGAAGAAATCCACTTGGCGAGTCCTTGCAGCGCGAAGCGAGCGGGATCATCTCTCCAGAACGGATAGTGCCAATAGCCCGAGGATTGATTCTTCAAATCACCGTCTGGATTTGGCTTTCCCACCGGCAGTGGCGAGGAAACAACGGCTCGCTCCAGACAGTCCAATGCCGAGCGGGTCACGACAATCCCGCTCCCCTGATCGTAGCGGGATGTCTGGTTGAAACCCGCGAGGAAATTCAGATAGGCGTTATGCGGATGGCGTTCGGCGAGTTGACAGAGAGGCTCAAAGGGTAAGTTCGAGGAGAAGCTCATCACCGGTGCGAGACCTGTGAACAGGCGGATGAACTCTTCATCGCGCTCGATCCATTCGGTAAGCAGGCGGGTGCGTGGCTCGTGGTCGTTAAACCTGCGAATGAATTGGCGGAGCAACTCGGATCGTTCGGCGTCGCTGCCGGCACCGGTCCGGATCGCTTCGCGAAGGAATGGCGCGGCTTGATCCGTGCACCCGTCGATTTCCACGAGCCATGCCAGATCAAGGACCGGAGTCCCGGCGGCGGGAGTGACCAAGGGGCTATCGGGATCGAGCATCCGGTCGGCGAGGGCGCGGGTAATGGCCGATTCCCCCGCGAGTTCCGCCAGCAGGGTATCCAGAGTGCCGCGATGAAGCGCAAGATTGAGCCGTTGTGCCAGCACCGCCGAACGCCATTCGCCGATCCTGCACTGTGGCTGGAGCCACGCCAAGAACTCGGCCATTTCCGCGAGATTTTCCTGCACGATAAGGGGCTGAACCGCGATCTTGATACGGCTCTTGGGCAGCGCGGTAACCGGCCCGATTGGAGGAGCGATCGACTGGATTTCGGTGAAAACCTCGCTTGCCGCGTCTAGCATGCCGTCGCGGTAAAGAAGTCGCATGAGATGCACGCGATCGAAGTCATCGGCAGTCTCGTTCTCCAGAATCTCAAGAGCCCTCCCGCGCTCGCCCCAAAGTTCAAGGAGTTGGGCCGCGTAGCAGGATCGGCTTTCCGTGGCGGCGTCGGATCCCGGTTCCAAGAGAGCATCAATGAGCAGCCCGCGCTCGGCCTCGGAAGCAGGCAGCGAGGCGAGCGACGCAACAGGTGGCAGCGAGCCCGCACGGGCCAGCTCCCCGGGGCTCATTTCGAGAGTCTCAAAAATCGAGGCAGCACGGGCGTGGCCAGAAAAGAGAATCGAGCCGATAATCAGAGCAGTCAGCTTCTTGCGCAATTCGACCAAGTGAAAATCGATCGTCATGTTAGTGAATCATTACGCCAGTCAGGCCCAGATGATCCAGTGCAATCCACGCGTGTCCTTTCCGATGATGAAATCTCCTCGGCAATGATGTGACCGGGCCGGGCTTTCACTTCGGAAAAAATCCGACTTAAGTATTCACCCAGCACCCCGATCGACAAAATCTGCACGCCACCGAGAAAGAAGATCGCCACCGTAATCGTGGCCCAACCCGGCAGTTCAACGCCAAAAAGAATCGTCCTCAAAGCAATCCACAAAGCATAAATAATCGACGCCAGCGAAACCGCCGCACCAATCCCCGTCCAGATTCGCAAAGGCCAATCGGTGAAAGATGTTAGGCCACTCAAGGCGAGCCCAGCCAGCCGTCGCAAGTTAAACTTCGATTGCCCACTACGCCTCGCCTCGATCACCACCGGCACCGCCAGCGACTTGAAGCCGACCCAACTGTAGAGCCCTTTCATGAAGCGATCGCGCTCCGGCAAAGCGCACAAGGCATCGACCACCTTGCGGTCCATCAATCGAAAGTCGCGGGCATCCTCGGGAATCTTCACCGAGGTCGCACGATTCAGCATCCAGTAGAAAACCGCCGTTCCCCGGCGCTTCAGCCAAGACTCGTCGTCACGATTCGCACGGACGCCATAAACCATCTGATAGCCCTGATCCCAGTGTTCGAGAAACACCTCCAAATAACTCACCGGCTCCTGAAGATCGGCATCGATCACGATCACCGCCTTGCCCAGGGCCTTCTGCAACCCCGCAGTGATCGCATTCTCTTTGCCAAAGTTTCGCGAAAGACAAATCACGCGCACGGGCAAGCGATCCACCAGCTTCTTCGCCTCTGCCACCGTGCCATCGCTGCTTCCGTCATCGACGACGAGGATCTCATAGTGCCGCCCGAGCCCGACCATCTCCCTAGCCACCTCGTTGATCGCGTGGGCGATGTTTCCCTCTTCGTTGAAGGCGGGAATCACACACGAAACCTCGGGCAAGGCCGGAGCTTCGATGACTTCCAAAGGGAGAATCCCAGATGAAGCCCAACCGTAGTCGGGCACCGCGGATGAATTACTGAGCGAGCGCATGAGCATTTAGAGTTTGGGGTTTTTCCAGCATGAGAACATCTCCTCCCACTTCCTCCACTTCCGTGAAGCTATCCAACAAATCTTGCGGTATCGCGGACTGATAAGCTTTCCGAACCACGAGGAAGTCCCGCTCGTCATTCGTCAACAAGGCGGCGATCTCCTCGGGCTGGACCACGGCCTTCGCCGCACCCCGGCTATAAAACTCTGCCGAGTAGATCCTCTTCGGCCAGTAGTTCAGGACCGAGGGACTATCGACACTCATCGCCTCCACATCCGCGACCATCTGCTTCTGAGACTTCTTTCTTGAGAGGCCAATGAACCCATTGAAGGAGAGTAATCCAAGGGCGAAGATTGCCGTCGCAGCAACTGAAGTTCCTGCGAAGAATCGAATCGCAAGTCGTGACGGAACCGGGTCCCGATTGGCAACCATCGACCACAGTTCGACCGCAAGAATACAACCAGCCGGCACTCCGGTGATCACGTAGGTCGGAATGATATTCGTCGCGACCGTAAAGAAAAGCATCGGCGAAGTCGCCCAGCAGAGGAGATAAAAAGGCCATGATCCCTCCGCACCCTTCATGCCTTGAATGATCGTCTTGGTGCGCCTGAAGGGAGCAAGATAGAACGGCGTCCATGGCAACACCGCGAGAATCCAGAGAACCCAGATCATCCCCCGCGCCTTGGCGTGACCGCGTCCGTAAAGATCGCCTGACCAGCCTTTGACTAGGAAACGCTCGATGTGCTCACCAACGATGAAGTATTTGAGGAAACCCGGAGTTTTGTGCTCGGCCAGTGCATACCATGGACCCGCGATCAGCAGCATGAGCAGCGTTCCCTTGATCCAAGGAATCCTCTGCCACGTGTCTTTCCAGCGGTTTTGAAACAGCACCCACATGCCGATTGGAACACCTGTTAGAGCCGTTGCCACCGGTCCTTTCGCCAGCAGCCCGATCGCCAAGCCGACAAAGAAAAGATAGCCCCAGAGCCTGCGATTCTTTTCCCGCTCAAGCGCATTCCAGAACGCGACCATGCAAAGGCTCGTCCCAAAGAGCATGACGAGATCCGTCATCACCGCCGCCATCGAGACAAAGAAGATACCGCAGCCAAGCAGTCCGAGCGTGGCAAGCATCGCCATGTCCCGGCCACGCTCCTTTTTCACCCAACGGTAAAGCAAAGCCACCATCCCGCAGGCGATGGCAAAGATGAAGATCCGGCCGCCGAATTCATTCGCCCCGAAAATCTTCATCCCCAACGCCGACACCCAGGTGTGGAGCGGCGGCTTGCCCCAGAATGGCACGCCGTAATCAAACTGCGGCGTGATCCAATCATTCGTCTCCATCATCTTCCGCGCGATCTCGGCGTAGCGTGCTTCGGTGGTATCCGTATAGGGCACGAAAAACATCCCCAGAACCCGAAGCGCCAGCAGCACGGCGATACTGATGCCGACGAAGCGGCGCTGGCGGGACGACAGTTGGACGGCGTTTGCCGCCTCGAAATTGGATTCAGTAGCTCTCACAATGGAACGGATTTCTCGCAAATGCGAATCCTTTCCTATCTCTAGAAGCGTGAGAAAATGATGAGACTTCCCAATTAATCTTTCAAAGAAGGAAGATGCAGCTCGACCGTCACTCGATCGTCTTTCAAATCCATCTTCAGCTCTCCGCCCAATAATCCGGCAATCTCCTTTGCCAAACTCAAGCCAAGCCCTGCACCTTCTCCTCCGGCCAATGCACCGCGCTGAAAGGGTTCAAACAAGCGCGTCATCTCCTCGGCCTTCAAGCCACGGCAAGCATTGCTGATCTGCAACAGCATCCCATCCAGCAACTCCAGCCGGATATCCGCATCCGTGCCTTCCGGAGCATGCCGCACGACATTGTCCAAAAGTGTGGCCACCACGATTTTCAGAAGCTGGGCATCGCTGGCAAAGCCCTTGCTCGGACCGATGATGTCCTCCGAAAGCTCCAGCTTGCGATCCCTAAAACGGGGACGCTCGATTTCGACCATCTCCTTCACCAGCACACGAGGATCAAACGCCGCGATTTCGACCTTCTCAATCCTGCCGCGAACCCGCGCCAACTTCATCAAACTCTGAATCGTCCCGCGCATCCCCTCGGTGACCAGCAAGGCATTGCCAATTCGGTCACGAAGGTCATCAGCCGGACGATCACGTAGGAGCGCCTGCTCAAGCGTTGCCTGAATCCCGGCAATCGGCGTGCGCAATTCGTGAGCCGCATGCATGGCAAAATCCCGCTCACGGTCGCGCGCGGCCTCGGCCCGTTTGAGCGTCCGATTGAATGCCTCCGTCAATCCCCGCAGCTCCACCGGCAGATCATCAGGAATCTCAGGAAGCGGCCCACTGTCGTCTTTGGCACGCTCTTCGAAACGCCGCTCAAGTTCACGGATCGGCTTCATCGTCCACATTGTGATGGCAAGGATCGAAAGCCAGATCGTCAAAAGTGTGGCCGATCCCGCACGGAAAAGATGCCACTTCATCCGTCCAAGCTTATTATTCAAAGTGGCCGTCTCCCTCGCGCAGACCAGCACCTGCGGAAAGTCCTCAGGCTTTAGGAATTTCCCAATCTTCTCCATCTCCCCAAGTGTCCCGGCATCGAGAAACGGCAAAAGCTTCAAACCTACGGCTAAAGCCGGACGACCATCATACAGCGTGATCGGCTGGATGATCGGCTGGTTCAATTCGCCATAAAAAATCTCAAGCGAAGCGCCTTCCAAGGCTGGCGAACCAACACCCACTCCGGTTTTCAGATCCCAGAACTGGAACAAGCCGGCAATCGAAGCATCAGCATTCGACTCCAGAGCTTCCTGCCATTCGTAAACCACCTTGTCGGTTTCCAGCTCGGCCGACTTCGCCAGAATCGACGCGCTCTCCAGCAACTGCATCCGGATCTCCTTGCGCAGCATCTGTGCGATCGATTGATAGATCATCACTTGGGAAATCAGCAGCACCACCGTCACAAAAAGCCCGGTCCCCACCAAAAGCCGCAGACGCATTGATGGCCGTTTCATGCTTCCGCCTCTTTCAGCATGTAGCCGTAACCGCGCACCGTTTGGATCAACTCAGATCCATCCCCGACATTCAACTTCTTCCTCAGGTAGCCGATGTAAACATCCACCGTGTTGCTCGACCCGCCCTCCTGGTCTTCGTAAACATGCTCCCAAATATCCGTCCGGCTCACCGCCTGACCCGCGCGATTCATCAAATACTCTAACAACGCATACTCACGCCGCGTCAGCACAATCTCCACCCCGGCGCGGGTCACCTCTCGAGTCGTGGCATTCATACAAAGATCGCCAACCTGAATCACCGGCGACTCGTGATCGTAATTCCGCCGCACCAGCGCCCTCACCCGCGCCACCATTTCCGCCAGCGCGAAAGGCTTCACCAAATAGTCATCCGCCCCGGAATCGAGACCTTCCACCCGGTGGTCCACCGAGTCCCGCGCGCTGATCACCAGCACCGGCGTCTTGTCCTGAAGCTCACGCAATTTCCGCAGGATCTTCAGCCCATCGATCCCCGGCAGCATGATATCCAGCAGGATCACATCGTAGGTATGGTTCTCGGCAAACCACAGGCCCTCATCGCCCGTCGCACTCGCATCGACCACATAGCCATTCTCCGTCAGGCACTCGGCCAGATTCAGGCGCAGGGGCGTATAATCTTCAACTAACAGACAGCGCATGGCAAAATCGGAGCTCCGATGTGTCATTCCAGCATCAGAAACATGAGAGAACGATGAGAAAGTCGATTCCTCCAGTTCCGAACAACAAACTCCCGGCTTGCCAGAACCGCAAATTCCAGCCATCTCCGCAGCCCGGTAGCGCGCGCGAGTCAAAAACCGCAGCCCTCCTGTTTAACCCAATGGCCCTTTAATGCGGCCCCTCTGTCATGGACACACCTCCTTTTTCCGAACTCGGCCTACCCGCTGAACTCCTCGCCGCTGTCGAAAAACTCGGCTTCGAGCGCCCGTCACCCATCCAGGCTCTCGCCATCCCGCCCGCCCTCGCCGGCAAGGACATCTTCGGACTTTCCCAGACAGGCTCAGGAAAAACCGCCGCCTTCACGTTGCCGATGCTCGCCCGCCTCGACCTCGATCTCAATCGCACCCAGGCAATGATCCTCTGCCCGACCCGCGAGCTCGCCAACCAGGTCTGCGAAGACGTCCACCGCCTCGGCTCGGCCCTCGGCAAGCTCCACGCGGTCCCCGTTTACGGTGGCGCGCCGATGGACCGTCAGCTCCGCGCCCTCCGCGCCGGCGCCCACGTCGTCGTCGGCACCCCCGGCCGCGTGCTCGATCACCTTCGCCGCGGTTCGCTCGACCCGAAGTTGATCAAAACCATCATCCTCGACGAAGCCGACCGCATGCTCGACATGGGTTTCCGTGATGAAATGGAGGAACTCCTCGCCGCGCTCCCACCCGAGCGTCAGGCACTCTTCTTCTCCGCCACGATGAATCGCGGCGTCAAGAACCTCATCGAAAGCTTCGGCAACGACCCGGAAATCATCCAGATCGAGCAAAAAGCCAAAACCGTCACCAGCATCGACCAGTGCGCTTATGAAGTGCGCCAACGCTCGAAGGTCGAAGTCCTCTCCCGCCTCCTCGACATCGAGGTCTCCCGTCTTTCCATCGTCTTCTGCAATACCAAACGCACCGTCGATGAGGCCACCGAAGCCCTGCTCGCGCGCGGCTACGCCGTCGATCGCCTCCACGGCGACATCACCCAGCAAATGCGCGAGCGCGTGCTGAACCGCTTCCGCGAAGGCACCATCGAAGTGCTCGTCGCCACCGACGTGGCCGCACGCGGACTCGACATCGATGAAATCGACCTCGTCGTGAACTACGACCTGCCCCAGGACCCCGAGGACTACGTTCACCGCATTGGCCGCACCGGTCGTGCCGGCCGCAGCGGCCGCGCCGTCAGCTTCGTCTTTGGCCGAGAAATCCACAGCCTCGAGTCCATCGAGCGCTACACCCGGAGCCCGATCAAGCGCGCCCGCGTTCCCACCCAAGAACAAGTCGAAGGCCGCCTTGCCGATCGCCTTTTCGATGGCCTCAAGGAACGCCTCGCCGAAGGCCGTTTCGATTCCTACGAAGCACAGGTCGACCGCTTGTTAGAGCAAGGCTTCACCCCAACCGACATCGCCAGCGTGCTCTTCACCATGCTCCGCGAAGAAGGCGGACGCGAGTTCAACCAAATCCAGGAAGACCGCGAAGAGCCCGGTCAACGCGGCCCGCGCAGAGGTGGCGAACCTCACAAGCGCAAGCCTCAGGGCAGCGACCGCAGCGAGCGAGGCGACCGCCGCGAACGCCGTGAGCGCTCATCCCAGCAGCACGACAACGCCGAAATGACCCCCCTCTTCCTTTCCCTCGGAAAGCAGCAAGGCGTCAAAGTCGGTGAGATCATCGGCATGCTCTACAACGAAGCCGGCCTACCCCAAGGATCCATCGGTCACGTCAAACTCTTCGATCGCAACAGCCGTATCGACGTCGCCAAAGACGTCGCCGACCGCGTGATCGAAGTCTGCAAAGGCTCCACCCTACGCGGCAAAAAATTCATCCTCGACCACGACCGCGGTCCGAGAGGCGACAAGTAAGAAAGTCGGCAAGGCGGTCGCCGCCACCACTACTTCTTCACCGTTGGCTCCCCGAGCTTTTTCGCCACATCCTCGATCTCAGGAACCCCCGCGTACTTCGCCGCGAGCTTTTTCGCCGCACTCTCGATACCTGATGTCGTATGGTTGAACTGCGACCCACCGCCAGCCCCTTCGCCGGCGTAATACTTCTCGGAGAATTCATCGATCGCTTCTATCCCTTCCGTGTAGAGAACGTTGTTCCGATCGTCACTGAGCTCCGTGAAAAAACCTGCCACGATCTCCGCATTGGCTCCTGAGATCTTATATTCTTCCTGCAAAAAACTGCACCAATAGTGCGCACGGTAGGGAGCTTTCTCTTTGAGGTCTCTGATCCAAGCGATCAACGATGCCTCAAAATTGAGACGCTCGTCAGCCAAAGTCGCCTCCTTGCGACGATCACCGAGATAGCGGCCGTTCAGCCAAGTGATGCCCTCATCACCAAGCCAGTCCGGCCCGTTGGAATGCCCACCCACACCCAGCCGGTGCATCCCACGATCACCATATTCATCCACCGCATTCGCGGTCAGGTAGCGGTTGTAGTCATTCGTCCCGCCGATCCCGTAGCAGTACTGGCCTTTCGGATACTCCTTGTCCGGCGAGTAGCCGATGAATGGCATATTGCCCATCGATTTGATCCGCAGGGCATTGTAGAACGACATCGCGCCACCACCTGAGTTTCCAGAAAAATAAACTCGATCTTCATCAACCGGAAGTGTCTCTAACAAATGAGCTAGGCAACGCTTGGTATGCTCATGGTTTCCTTCCGGATGATCGGGCCCGTTCTTCGATTCCACCGAGACCGCAAGAACCCACCCGTTCACTTCAGCTCCTTCGGAATAGCGCTGGATCGTATTCGCACTGCCACGCCCCGCACTATTGTAGAAAAGAATCGGGGCCTTCCTGCCCTCCCGCAGCGACTTCGGCACATAGACGAAATAAGTGGACCCTCCGCCCGCATCGATTGGCCCGGAAACCTTTCCTACAGGATGCGCCAAACCATCCTTGATCACCGTGCTCGAACTCCCCATCGGCTGTCCCGGTTCAGGCGGCTTGATCTCAAAGTGCTCTTTCAGAAACTCCTGATCCTGCTCCACGAACTTATCCAGCGGCACCGCGAACTCCCGTCCATCCGCCGCCTTCAAGGTCACCTTTCCTCCATCCACCTTCACCGCTTCAGCAGTAATCGTCGTGCCTGCCGTGGATTTCCAATCCCGCTGCTCCGTCGGGGCCGCGAACAATGAGGAGATCGAGAGACTTGTTAGAATGACTAGTTTCTTCATCATAAATCGGAACTCTGAGTGAGCTTCCAAAGCCTGCGAATCCAACCGCAATCCGACAAGGGATTTGTCCGTTCCATCCCAGTCAGCCGCTGACCCGTGCCCTCCCCACCAGTACGCCCCTGATCCATCCCCTCGCCGCAGACCATCCGCGTTTCAGCGGATGATCCCGCACTTCCTTGAAGCGCAAAGTCTCCACGACCACTTCCTCGTGACCCCGATAGCGAGGCAAGAGCATCAACTGCTTTTCCTCCCCGCTGAAGACCGCCGGCGAAATCAATCCCTTCGCAATGTGGCGCTCTCCTTCCGGCAAAATGACCACCGTCTCCGGCATCACGCAGAACCGGCGATAGCGAAATTCCACGCCTCCATTTTCATTCATCACCAAGCGCCCACCGGTCCGCGATGGAAGCCCGCCCACCTTGCCTAGGGTGAAGACATGCGGCCTTTCCGGTGTCGCCGTCGTCTTCGCACGCCACGGCAACAAGACATCTCCCGCAAAACGCGTGCCGAAGATCATCAAACGCAGCGCCGATGGAGCCAACCATGCCGCGACCAAAATGATCAGCACACAAAGCGCCGCACCCAACCATGGAGCGATCCAATAGAGCAGGCCGATCATCAGCAGCATGCCAACCCGCGCGATCTTCAACATGCTGTCGACCAGCGAAAACGGCGAAAGAATGATCAGCACATTGATCGCATGACTGCACACCCACACCATCGCAAAAGCCACCACGGAAGTCGGCACCAACCACCACGTAGGATCGATCGACGCCATCATCTCATGCCCCAGCATGGCCGTCGGCACGTCCACCTTCTCCATCCCCTTCGACATCTCCCGCGCCACCAGCGGCACGAAGGCCGCACTCGCCACCAAAGCACTCGCCTTGTTCTCAAATAACTCCGCCATATCAAACGGCTTCTTCAAAATCCCCGGAGCCGCCGCACCCAGCGTGTCCTTGAGAAAAATCATCGCCAGCAAGGTAAAACCCGTCCCCCAAGCCCACGGCTGGCAATACCACGGCAGATCATCCCGCAGTTCCGCCGGCGACTTGAAATACTGCCACGAACCCACCGCCGAAACCCCAAGCAGCGGCGAAATCGCCACCCCCGTGATTTCCGTGATTCCCTGCGCCACGGCCACTCCCGGCAGGTGATTCTCACTCACCGCCAAAGGCTCCGCAGCTGCCTGCTCATCGGCAGCCAGAGGCACCAATGATCCAGCGAAAAACAGCAAAAGCAGCATCCAAGTTTTCATCGTCGTATTCGTAGCGGGGTTGACCCGATGGATCGAGAACGAAGCATCCGGACGATCGCCATCATCCACTTTTCGAAGATTCCAGCCATTCCGATTCTCAGCGGATTTTGGATCGACTCTCTTCAGCTCGATTTCACGCCCCACCCGGACTGCACCCTCCATCGACTCCGTCTTCTTCCTTGCACCCCCAGCCTTCGCCCCTCATCCACGGCGCATGAAATTCTCCGCCGTGCTCTTCGACTTCGATGGTGTGCTCGTCGATACCGAATGGGCCATCTACGAAGCTTGGCTGCGCACCTTCCAAGCCCACGGCCACGACCTTCCCCTCGATATCTACACCCGCTGCATCGGTTCCGACTTTGATACCTGGTCTCCCAAAACCCACCTCGAAGAACTCACCGGGAAATCTTTCGACTGGCACCAACTCGACGAAGACCGCCAAATCGAAATCCGCCGCGACCTCGAAAAAGCCGGCCCCATGCCCGGTGTCATCACCCTTCTCGAATCCCTCAAGTCCCGCGGCATCCGCATCGGCGTCGTCTCCAGCTCATCCCACTCCTGGGTCGATACCTGGCTCGATAAACTACGACTCATGCCGTACTTCGAAACCATCGTTTGCCGTGGCGATGCCCCCCGCATCAAACCCGCCCCCGATCTCTGGCTCGAAGCCCTCCGCCGCCTCGATCTTCCCGGCTCGGATGTCCTCGTCTTCGAAGACTCACTCAATGGCGTCAAATCCGCCAAAGAAGCCGGCCTCAACGTCTACGCCGTCCCCAACCGCACCACCGCCGGACTCGATTTCTCCATCGCCGACAAAGTGATCAGCTCACTCGAAGACTTCACCTTGTGATCACATCCCCTTCGGATGCCGCATCACATGACCCGAGCCAGGACGTGTCCGCGTCTGCCAACGGGGCCCGCTACGATCTGCTCCCCAGCCGGTATCTAGCCTCAGCCCGGCGATCGTCATGAAGACATGACCATTTCTCACATAGATCGTAATCCACCTCCCAGCCCCGCGCTCCCCGTAGCTGAAAAATCCGGATGAGGGCAGCTGCCCCTTCATCAGCCCCGCTGCACGCAGCACATAGGAAACCGTTCCGGAACAATCATACCCGTCGTCATTCAGACGAGCATGCCCACCGCCCCACTTGTAGGGTTTGTTTTGCAATCGATTGCCCGCCTGAATCGCTAACTTCACCGCCTTCGGCGCATTCTTCGGTGCATAAGCCAGACCGTCGATGATCTTCGCCGTTTCCCCCTTCTTAAAGTGATAGGAAACCTCATGCCGCGCCTTGATTTGACGACCACAGGAAGGCAGCACGAGCGCTGAAACGGAAAGCAAAAGCCAGTCGCGACGGTTCATGCGCCCGAGAATATCAAAATCATTACGGATAAGCAAAATATTTTAAAATCCTAATGAATTGTCCGCCCTCCTCGCTGAATCAAAGCAGTCCAGCCAGAGATCACGCAGATTCCCGTCCAATTGTGCCAATCGTGAGTCCAATGCACCCTCGAACTTTTGCAGCCACTCCTCCGAAATCCTTCCTAACAGAACCCTCGCCAGCTTCGGATCCGCCTTCAGCCGTAGCAACTTCGGCAAACCCCGACTTTGGTGCCGCGCAAACAAAGTCCCCTTCGCCCGAGCCGACGCCCGGAGCAATCTACGCCTCTCCATCCACCCCAGATACTCATCGCCATCGACCAGTAAAAACGCCCCAGCGCAACCATCTAACACCTTGAGATCCTCTGCCGACAATCGCCGCTTCCCATCATTGAAAAAAAGCCGATCCACCCTTCCCCCCAGCCGCTTCGCCATCGCATCCAGAAAAGTCGTCTTCCCCGACCCATGATGCCCCACCACACAAGCCCGCCGACCAAGCTCATGCCACCGCTCATCAATCGTCTCCCAGCTCGTTCCGATCAACTCAGGATCGAAACCTAACAACCGCTCCACCCGTCCCGTGGCAAAAGGATTCTGTGACGCATTCATTTTGTGCCAAAGCGGCTCTTCTTACCTTTGCTCTGCGGTTTATCGATCGCACCCAACTTCCGCACCACCCCATCAGGCGATAAAACAAACTCCGCCATCGCACAGCCCTCGCCCTGATCATCGACCAGCTCGACCGCCCACGTGACGCTGATCAACTGCCCATCAAAACTCCAAGGCAAGCCCGGCAGCACCATCGAAAAAGGCGCCGAAGCATCCGGCCCCAGCGAAACCGGCGATACCGCTTCCACACTCACCTCCTCCGTCCCGCGCCCGCGCGTCATCCAGAAAACCCGTAACTCCAGCGCCGGCGGCCGCTCGGATCGCTGCCACCTCACCACCCCTTCAAGCGCCTCAAACGGCTTCACCGCCTCACTCGCTAGCTCGATCTTCGCCGTCCCATTCATCGTGCGCCTCCTTTCCCCACTTCGAGCTCATGCTCGTCACTCACATCCGGTCGCCACGGCACCTCTGCCTTCAATTTCACGAGCCAACGCAACTTGTTATGCGCTCCCGAAAAACTCGGCACTGCATCCACTGGAATCATCAAATCGCAAGTCCCAGCCGACATCATCTGCGGCTTATCCGTCTCGAATAACTTCGCCTCATGGAAAACAGACTTCGCCGTCGAAGTACTGCTCCCCCGCTGATAAGTCGCCTCCTCCTGACCCAAGAACCAGATCGTCAATCGCTGCGGCTGCCCTCCTCCGCCCACCCGCCTCCACGAAACCCGCACCCGATCACCCGGCATCAGATCATCATCACCCCAGCTCACATCATAGATCGGAGAAAAGATCGCCAGAAACCGATAGAACCCATGGCCAATCAGGCCTGCCCCAATCAGCACAAAGGGCACCAAGAAGATGGTCAGAAACCACTCTGGGTTACCCTTCTGCCAACTCTTCCAAGCGATCACCACAAAGACCGATGTGATCCCATTCCAGAAAGCCGCCAAGAAAATCAAAGCTATAAAACCAAACACCCGCCCCCGACGCTTGCCCCCAACTTTCGGCACCGCCTTTGACCCCACCTTCGCCTCATTCATCGGCACCCTGAGCTTGGATACTTTCCCCGATTTCGCCGCAGCCTCCTTCTTCGGCTTACGAATAAAGGTGCACCATAACCCTCCCAACCCAACCGCCATGAACGGCAGCGGGAACAGCGCAAACAAAGCCGACCAACCAAGATCACGCATCACCACCGCACGCCATGGCTCATCCGGATCGACATAACAAGTGATCTGCTTCCCCCTCGGATGCGCCCTCACCACCTCCTCCTTGCTCCTCCGCCCACTCGAACTCCCGCCCGCCAGCCCCCAGCGATTCGAACGGAACTCGCGACCGTCGAAGCGGTAGTTGTAGAAAATGTCCACGCTGTAGGTCGTGCCGTCATCACTCGAATGCGATTGCACCCGACTCCAAATCACCTCCGCTGGCGTCTCCACCCAGCTCTTCATGCTGAAATAGGTCACACCACTCGGCACCACCAAACCAAAGAAAATCCCCAGGCCGGCCATCGCAAAGATCCCGAAAAAACCACATCCTAACAGCCCACCGAACCCATCCTCTTTCTCCGCCGTTTTCGCTTTTACAGCCTTCTTCCCTTTAATTGACGACACGATCAACCCCACCCCAACCAACACAAACCCACCGCCAAATAGCGCAAAAGCAAGCCCACCCCAGATACTACTCTGATCCACAAGCAGCACCGCCTCACCCGAATCATCAGGATTCACCCGACACGTCACCTCAAGGTCCGACCAAAGCTTCTCCCGCAACTCACTGAGATCCTCATACTCATCCACCCCTTCCTTCTCCCGCCACAACTTCGTCCCCTCATGCCTTCCACCACCATGTTCGTAGTAGAAAAGCACATCCGGACGGAAAGGCGGATCATCCTTCTTTGAAGCCGTGATCTCAAACCTCTCAATCATACAAGGCACCTCGTCCCAGTCCTGCAACTTCCCCTCATTCAGCGTCCCCATCAAACCGATCACCACAAAGATCGAGCTAAACGCCGTCCAGATGATCCCAAAAATCAACGGCGGCCCCGAGCTACTCGAACTCCGATTCCTGAATGAAAAACCTCTCGCCACACCGCCCCTTTACCAGAAATCCCCAAAAATCAACCGCTCCAAAATCAGCCCAACAATCTCATCGCGCTCCCCGACGCAAAAGTCGGACCAGATGGGGCTCTTACTCCGGCACACGCTTCCCCAGATTCTTTCGAATCCGAAAAAGCGCCACCAGCATATCCACCGCATCCCCCAAAGCATGCACCCGGCTACCACCTTTCCTGACCCAGTTCACCGGCACCTCGTTCCACGAAAACCCAGCCGCCGAAAGCTCCGCCAGCAACTCCGCATCAAACGCCAAGCCATTCTCCTGAAGATTCTCTGCGATCGCCCGGTAATCATCACCCTTGATCACCTTCGCACCACACTGCGTGTCCTCCGAGTTCACCCCAACGATCCGTCGGCATGCTGTTAGAAACCCGTAATGCCTCAGCTTGCGCCAAAAATCCTCATCCACCGTCGTCGTCTCGGTATTCTTCCGAATCGCAATCGTCGACCGACCCGAAGCCTTCGCCTTGTCGATCAAATCGAGCATCTCCCCAGCACTGACACTCCCATCCGCATCCACAAAAGCATAGAAATCCGCCTCAGGCTCCAGCTTCCATCCCGCCCGCACCACCGAGCCCTTTCCGTAGTGCTTCTCGACAAAATGCACCCGCACCTCCGGGTAGTTCATCTCGAAATCCCGACAAAGCCGCTGAAGCGCCTCCTTCTCTCCGAACCCCGATCCATCGTCCGCAATGATCCATTTTACCTCCGACTCCCGCTGCGCCAGTTCCTGCGACAATTCCCGTCCAAAAGCCCGCAATCTCACCGAGTCCCTCCAAACCGGAGTCACCAGGATCGTGGTTGCCTGATTCTTTCCTTCCTCCATGCTCCCCAAAACGTGCGCCATCCCGCGCAACTTGCACATGCTTTATCCACGAAGCGATGAAAAGCCTCCCCATTATTCTCTTCTGGCTCGGAATTTTCGCCATCGGCGCCCACCTGCGCCTCGATGATCTCGCCTCGCGCCCCTTCCACGCCGACGAAGCCACCGGTGCCAAGATCACCTCTCGATGCTTGGAGTCAGGCACTTACGTCTTCGACCCCCTCCACTACCACGGCCCGCTCCTGAGCGAACTCGGCGATCTCACCGCCCGCGCCTACGGCGAGAATAAGTGGAGCGAACTCAACAAGCAGCCCCTGCGTCTCGTCCCTGCCATCGCCGGCTGCCTGCTCATCCTGCTCCCCATGCTAGGTATCAGACGCTACGGCCACCCCCCGATGCTCCTCGCTGCGCTCGCCTTGGCCCTCTCCCCGCTGCTCGTTTACTACAGCCGGATGTACATTCACGAAATGCTGCTCGCCCTCTTCGGCCTGCTCGCCCTTTTCCAATTCGCCGCCCGCAAATGCTGGTGGCCCGCCGGCATCTGGATCGGCCTGATGTTCGCCACCAAGGAAACCTTCGCCATCAGCCTCATCGCCTGGTTCGCCGCCGGCACCCTTACCTTCCTCCTCTACGCAGCCATGGACCGCGCCACGCCGTTGCGCTTATCAACCCAATCCGCCATCTCCTTCATCTGGAAACCCCTTCTCCTCGTCGGCACCATCTCACTCGCCGTCTCGATGTTTTACTACACCGACCACTTCACCCGCTGGTCCGGTGCCATCGATGCCTTCCGCACCTACTTCGTCTACAAGACCGTCGAAGGTCACGACAAACCCTTCTTCTATTACCTCACCCCGCTCCTCATTCCGAAAAACGCCGGAGGCCTCTGGTGGTTCGAAACCCCACTCATCATCGCCGCCCTCGCCGCCTTCATCGGCAGCTTCGTTTCAAAAAGCATGCGTCCCGAAACGCAGAACACCATCCGCTTCCTCGCCTTCGCCGCCGCCTTCCACTTCCTCATCTACAGCCTCATCGCCTACAAAACCCCCTGGCTTGCCCTGCTCCCATGGGCCCACGTCTGCCTCCTCGCCGGCTTTGCCGTGTTTCTCCTCCCTAACAGAAAGCCGATCCTCGCCGGAGCCCTCGCGCTCGGCTTCATCCCGCTCTGGTTCCAGGCCCGAAACGCCACCGGCCGCTACGCCTCCGACGACCGGAACCCCTACGCCTACGTCCCCACCGCCGGCGACATCGAAACCCTCGAACCCTGGCTCGACTCCATCGCCACCGCCTCCCCCGACACCCCCATGGAACCCATCGCCATTATCGGCTGCGATTACTGGCCGCTCCCTTGGTATCTCCGTAAATACGCCAAAATGGGTGCCTGGCCCGAAGCCCCCCCCAGCATCGAACGCCTCCCCGTCATCTTCGCCATGAGCGATCTAACAGACACCCTCATCCAAACCCACGTCCCCGTCCCCCGCGGCCTCCGCACCGACACCCCCATGATCGTCTGGATCCGCCAAGACTTCTGGGACGCGTCCGTCAATCAATCCAATCCCTAAAGTCATCTCAAGTTATCGTTTGGACCAGGATGGATAGGAAAGATTGGATCATTGAAAACCCAGTAACTCAAACTGCCTTTATTCCACCTATCCTATCCATCCTGGTCCCAAAAAAATTCGCGTCCGTTCGCGGCTAAAACACCTCATCCCGTGACCTCTCTCCCATCATCCCATCTCTTCGAGCATGAAGCGATGAAGACCACCTTCACCCTCCGGATCTGCCATCTTGAGCGCGAGCACGCCGCCTACCTCGCGCATCTCGCCTTTGAAGAGCTCGACCGCCTCGAAGGAAAACTCAGCCGCTACATCGAAGACAGCGACATCGCCCGCATCAACCTCATGCAGGCCGGCGAAACGCTCTACATCACCGAAGAAACCCACACCTGCCTGCTCCTCGCCCTCGATTACTACGTCCAAACCGGCGGCCTCTTCGACATCACCCTCGGCCGCGCCATCGAACACCGGAAAGAAAAGCACGAAGGCCCCGCACCCGCCATCGAAGGCAGCCTCATCATCCACCCCGACCGGCCCGCCGTCACTTGCCAGACACCCGGTCGCGTCCTCGACCTCGGCGGTATCGGCAAGGGCTTCGCCCTTGATCGCCTCAAGGACTTCCTCATCGAATGGCGTGTCGAATCCGCCCTGCTCGCCGCCGGCGCCAGCACCCAGCTCGCCTTTGGCGAAACCAGCTGGCCCATCGAAGTTATCGGCGAAAAAGACCGACAGCGCCTCCACCTCAAGAACGCCGCCCTCAGCGCCTCCGGCACCGGTATCCAAGGCAGCCACATTGTCCACCCCGACGGCGACGACCACCCCCTCCCCTGGAAGCACGTCTGGCTCACCGCCCCGACGGCGACCGCCGCCGACATCTGGTCCACCGCCATCATGCTCCTCCCCGATCCCGAATTCCTAGACCTATCAGAGATTACCAATCTCATCACAGAAGACGAATCTGGCACCCTGAAATCGACGATCTAAAATCGCTATCCGGCAACATCATTGGTCCGCTCCTTGTAAAAAGCGCGTAGCCGTCACTCCATCTCCCTTACCCTCAGAGCTCGCAACGGAAATAAGCCTAACCTTGTTTTCTTGGATTTCCTCGCACCATCCTTTGGTTCCTCTCCGAAATACTCCCTCCTTCCTACAAACAGCCCTTCCCCAGCCTCAGCTCCTTCCAAACAAACGACTACCCCTGCGGACCCGTGCACATTTTTCAACAATTTTGTTCTTTCGCATCCCGCCCTGGTTCAAACTTCGTCCAATGAAATTCCTCGTCTTCATCGCGCTGTCCTCAAGCCTTGCTCAAGCGGAGGCCCTGCGATTCGAGATCCAGCAGCTCGCGCTCGACGCCAATGAGGGTGTTGCGATTGCGGACCTGAATCAGGACGGCAAGCCTGATGTGATTGCCGGACGCAACTGGTATGCCGGACCGGACTTTATTTCACGACCTCTGCGTTCGATTGCCGATTGGAATGGCTACGTCGAGAGCAACGGAGATTTCATTCACGACATGAACGGTGACGGCTTTCCCGATGTGATCGCCGGCTCCTTCATCCAGACCGAAGTCGACTGGTATGAGAACCCTGGGGAGCAGGGCCTCGCACTCGGTCAGCAGTGGAAACAGCACCTGCTGCAGGATACGGGATACAGCCAGAATGAAGGCAGCTTCCTGCGCGACCTCGATGAAAATGGAACACCGGAATGGATCACCAATTCATGGAACAACAAGAACCCGCTATTGGTCTGGCAACTTGTTAGAGGGAAGCAAGGGGGAGAGAAAAAGGTAGGTGCTAAACCACAGCAGGCTGATGTCGCAGCCATGCACGGTTGCACCGTCGGCGGCGACGGCCAATCGCACGGTCTCGGCTTCGGTGATCTCAATAACGATGGCCGCGAGGATCTCATCACCGGCCATGGTTGGTATGAGCGCCCCGAAAAGGATGCATGGACGAAGGCCTGGACCTTTCACGCCGACTGGCCGCATCTGCATTCCAGTGTCCCGATGCTCGTTCGCGATCTGAACGCCGACGGCATGAACGATCTCATCTGGGGCAAGGGGCACGACTATGGTTTGTTCTGGTGGGAAAGTACCGGCATCAAGGACGGGAAGTTCACGTGGAAGGAGCACCTGATCGACAAGTCGTATTCCCAACCGCACACGCTCCACCTCGCGGATCTTGATGGAGACGGACAGGAAGAACTCATCACCGGCAAACGCGTTCGTGCCCACAACGGGAAGGACCCCGGAGGCAATGAACCGCCGTGCATCTACTACTACAAATGGAGCAAAGACGACCTGGCCTACACTCGCCACACGATCGACGAGGGACGAGTTGGGACGGGCCTTCAGATTGCCACGGCGGATCTGAATGGTGATGGCAGGATTGATATCGCGGTCGCCGGGAAATCCGGAACCTACGTGCTCCTGAATCAGGGGGAATAGACTAAGTCTCTATGATCTCCCGGGGGATCATCTATTGCCAGTCCGGAGACTTGTCATTCTCCTCGACAGATCACTCGGCCAAAACCACCCGCACCCGCAGGAAGCCGGTGCTCGCCGCGAGGCCACTCACCCGCGCCTCTTCAAATCCCTCCAAGGCCGGAGTGTAATCCGCCAGCCCCACCGTCACTTCATCCGCCATCGGCAATGCCGCCCACTCCGCGGTAAGTGTCTCCACCGCTCCACCCTCCACCCCACCGCGTCGGCAACTCCAGGTTCCCGCTGCCAGTTCTTTGCAAACCCACCCCGCGCCGCTCACAGAAACCGGTGCCGCAGAGAAGGCCAACTCGACCGCTATATTGTGTGCCGCTGCAGTCCCCGGATTGCTCATCGCCACCGCCACGCTGCCTGCCTTCCCGCGCCTCGCCGTTCCCACCTCTGCGACCTCCGCGCCCACACTAGCCTCTTCGGGATCGTAGCGCGTCAAATGAAAGCCCTCCGACTCCATGACCGCGTCCAGCTCATCCATGTATTCAGGCACGAACGCGTCAAAATTCCTCATAAATCCCGGTCGGATTTGGATGTCGCTGTGCACCCCCACCAGCGCAAGAGCCCCGTTTTCAATCACGAATGACGGCGAACCGGAATACCCACCCTCAAAATAAATATCCTGCGGCCCACCCACATCAGGATAGTCGAAGTAGCAAAACTGCGTGGCATCAAAACCCGGCGAATTCTCATACCTCTCGAATCCTCCGATCACCGCGTTCCCCGCCCGGCCCGCCTTTCCCACCACCAGCAGGGTCTTCCCCACATAGTCGCCTTGCGTCGCCAGATTCAGAACCGGATACGGCGAAAAGCCCCATGCCGGATCGATCGGGTCCGTCAGTGTTCCCAGCATCAAATCCGTCGCCTCCCCATGGCTGAAGATCACCACCTGCTCGGCGATCGCAGCCGAAAAATACCCTCCCGCAGGACTCACAAATCGAATGTTCTGGGATCCTGTCGGCATGTAGTGCCCGGCAGCCACGAAATGGATGGGCGAAACCATCGTCAGATGCTGGTGCCACTCCACATCACCATCGGGAAACCCCACCCCCTGCAGCATCGTCGGATCCGAAGTGATCTGGAACGACCCATTGAAAACTGGTTCGTCCGGCAGCGACCACAACCACTGGTGCCGACTGGTCACCAGGTCCCGGACACCCAGACCGCCTACTTCTGGCGCGATCGCCAGCGCTGCCGCCATCCCTATTGAAAAACATCGGCAAGTGAAGCAAATCATTGCGCCCTTGACTTAACCTCGATCCCTGCACAGCTCCATCTAATTCCCCTTCCACCCACCATCCGAGAGAGCGAAAACGGGCTTGATAAGGGGAAACGAGTGTCCTCGCTCCTCAATTGAAGCGTTCGCCAAAGCCAATGGCCTCCATTCCCGATCTTCTGCAGCAAAAAAACTCGGCGTTTCGTGATTGAGGCTCAGGTTGCAAGAGAATATGCGGAGCCATGACGATGGAGATCGCTAGGCTCTGCATCGTTAAAGGTAACAAGCATTCGCAAGCGAGCTTTCGCGATGACTCGATCCGGGGGGACCCGTCATCATACTTGGCTCCACGTGGATCCTGTTATGAAAAGGGCGCAGGTTGTGAATCCGGGGGGGTACATTCCTGCGCCTATTCGTGTACGGATGGAGCGTTTTCCAGATGTCCTGCTCCTTCCGTGAATTTTTGGTGAAAGAATGGTGGCTTTCTTTCCTTTCGGCGAGGTGTCCGATAGAAGATGAAGGATGAAAGAGGAACCACAGGAATGGGAAGGGGCGGATGAAGGAGCGAAGGGCAAGGGATTGAATTGGGGGATGATCTTGGTGGGGGTGATCGTGGGAGTCGCGGTCCTATTGGTGCTCTCGCCTTTTGTCATCTTCAGAGAATGTAAAGTATCCTTCCGAACGGAGGCGATCAGCAATGCCAAGCAGATGGGTTTGGCCTTGCTGGAGTTCGATCAGGAGTTCGGGGCCTTTCCAAATGACAAGACGGCGGAGCTGGTGAGGAAGGCGACGGGGACAAAGCTGGATCTCACAGGGACGAGCTCGAATGCGATGTTTCGGCAGTTAATCGCGTTCGGGATTCAGTCCGAAGATATCTTTTACTGCAAACATCCGGAGGGTGTCAGGAAACCGGATAAGGATGTGTCTCCGGGGAAGGCATTGGCCGCAGGTGAGGTAGGCTTCAGCTATCTCTCTGGGCAGAACACGAAGGGGGAAGCAGAGTGCCCGGTGTTGGCGGCTCCGATGAAGATCGGGACGGAGCAGTTTTGGAGTAAGCCTTTTGGAGGAAAGGCGGTGATTCTTCATATGGATAATTCAGCGTCGGCACCGGTCATTCGAGAGAAGGATGGGATGGTTCCGGTTGAGGGCGGGAAGACCTTGTTTGAAACGGGGGCAGGGACGGTTTGGGGGGATGAGGTGGTGGTGGATTTGAGGCATCCGGAGAGGGGGAGGTAGGATGCAATTGGAGCGCGGACTTTAGTCCGCTTGGACTCGTGTGGGCCGGGCGGACTAAAGTCCGCGCTCCAATTCAATCACGCCTGCGAGATGAGGTGATCGCGGAAGATCATCTCGTCGGCGGGCAGGGAGAGGGCGACTTTTTCCTTGTCGGCGAGGATGGCGAGGCGCTCGGGGATCTCGACGGCTCCAGCTCCGATTTCCTGCTCCATCACGTCGAGGAATTTGGAGGGATGAGCCGTTTCCAGCGTGATGGTGGTGTCGCCGGGGTGTTCTTCGCGCCAGGCTTGGGCGGCGAGCCAGCCGACGGCGCCGTGGGGATCGATGTGGTAGTCGAAGCGCTGCTTCACTTCGCGCACGGCGGAGCGGGTTTGCTCGTCGGTGAAGGCGTAGCCTGCGATCTTTCCGCGCATGGCGTCCCAGGAATCGCCGAAGAGGGCTTTCATGCGGGCGAAGTTCGAGGGCGCGCCGACGTCCATGGCGTTCGAGATGGTGGCCTGGCTCGGGCGCGGTTGGTAGTCGCCGCTTTTGAGATAGGCGGGGATGACGTCGTTGATGTTGGTGGCGGCGATGAACTTTTTCACCGGCAGGCCGAGTTGATGGGCGAGCAGGCCGGCGGTGAGGTTGCCGAAGTTGCCGGAGGGGATGACGAAGACGGGATCGGCTTCGATTTGGCGAGCACTGTGGATGTAGTAGAACGACTGCGGGACGAGCCGCGAGAGGTTGATCGAGTTCGCGGAGGTGAGGTTGAGGTCTTCGGAAAGCTCGCGATCGAGGAAGGCGGATTTCACGAGGCGTTGGCAGTCGTCGAAGGTGCCGTCGATTTCCAGGGCACTGATGTTTCCGCCGAGGGTGGTGAGCTGCTTTTCCTGAAGTCCGGAGACTTTTCCTCTGGGATAAAGGATGATGACGCGGGTGCCGAGGACGTTATGGAAGGCGGAGGCGACGGCGCCGCCGGTGTCGCCGGAGGTGGCGACGAGGACGGTGAGCATGCGGTCCTCGTCTTTTGTTAGATGGGCCATGAGGCGGGCCATGAAGCGCGCGCCGAAGTCTTTGAAAGCGAGTGTCGGGCCGTGGAAGAGTTCGAGGATCTGGTCGTCGGGCGCAAGGGCGACGAGTGGGGCATCGAACTCGAGGGTGCCATCGACGATTTCCGAGAGGGCTTCTTCAGGGACGTCTTCACCGAAGAAGGCTTCGGCGACCGCGTAGCCGATTTCCTGAAACGAGAGCTCACGCCAGATCTTCCAGAAGTCAGGGCCGAGGGTCGGTAGCTCGTCCGGCATGTAGAGGCCGTTGTCCGGCGGAAGCGAGCGCAGGATGGCTTCCTTGAGCGGGACGCGGTGGGTGGAATCGTTGGTGGAGTGGTAGAGCATGGAAACTTTAAACTCTAGGGTGCTGTGGCCAATCGCTCTGGTGCGGGTGGCACGACAGGCATCAATCTAAGCTTCGACGGCGATCTGGTGAAGTCCGACGAACTCAAGTTCGGGAGATGCATCTTCGTCTTCCAAGCAAAGCTCGATGGCTTCGCGGATTCTGATTTCGAGTTCATCAAAGGACTTCGCCTGAGTGTGGCAGCCTTTGAGGGACGGGACGCTTGCGATCAACCAACCCTCGGAGTCGCGCTCGATCACTACGTGAAATTGCCGCTTCATGATGGGAAGAGTAGCATCCTAGGGATGTTTGGCGAGGGAAGAGAGGCGGGCTGCATTGTCCGCGTTTGTTACTTCCTATCGACCACGTGCACGCCACGAGGGTTGATTTTTGAGACGTAGGTTTGGTTACCGAGGTCGATGGCGCTGAAGACTTTGGCGACGGCGGCGGCGGCTTTTTGGGCGGTTTCCTCGCCTTCGCAGAGGGCGAAGACGCTGGGGCCGGCGCCGGAGATGGAGAAGCCGAGGGCTCCGGCGGAGAGGGCAGCGCGCTTGGCTTTGTAGAACTCGGGGATGAGCTTTTGGCGTCGCGGCTCGGCGATGACGTCGTGGATCGAGCGGGAGATGAGGCCGTAGTCGGACTGGATCAGGCCGCAGAGGAGGCCGCCGAGGTTGCCGATTTGCTGGGTGGCGTTGACCAGCGGGATGTCTTTGGGAAGGATTTCGCGGGCGACTTTGGTGAGGATTTCGATGTCGGGGTGAACGACGGCGGCCCAGAGGTTTTCGGGGGCGTCGATCTGGGCGAGGTCGAGTTCTTCGTTGTCGCGGATGAAGACGATGCCGCCGAGCAGGCAGGGTCCGACGTTGTCGGCGTGCCAGGCACCATCGGCAGAGGCTTCCCCGGCCATGGCGAAGGGGAGGAGTTGTTTTTTGGAGAGGGGCTCGCCGATGAGGCAGTTGACGGCGTAGGCACCGGCGACGGCGGAGGCAGCGGATGAGCCGAGTCCGGAACCGAAAGGCATCTTTTTGTGAATTTCCATTTCGATGCCGCGGTCGGTCATGCCGAGGTGCTTGAGCAGGTCGAGGGCGGCGACGCCGGCGGTGTTTTTTTCCGGGGCTTTGGGTAGATTGCCGTCGTCACCGGTGATCGCGGTGATGTGGAGGCCGGGTTTGTTGCTGTGGCGGACGACGACTTCGTCGCCGGGTGAATCGATGGCGAATCCGAGCACGTCGTAACCGCACGCGACGTTGGCGACGGTGGCGGGTGCGAATACGCGGACTTCCTGAACGGCTTCCTTAAGCATGGGGCGAGCTGTCTAGCAGCGGTTTTAAGGGATGTCGAGCGGCTGGGAGCGCTGGTCTTTGGTCGGCAGGATTCTTTGGACAGTTCTTCAGCAGTGAGGGGCGGGGGTTTGGCGTCTGATCACTCTTGTTTGCGATTGAATGGCCGGATGAAGCGAGAGCACGTCGATAGCACCTTTGATTGGCGAGTCGGCTTGGCGGAAGGAACCCGCCGCCACGGGTCAGCCCAAGGGCGCGAGCAGCGCGGAGAGGGTTTGGTGGTCGGGGGCGGCGGCTTTGGCGGCGTCGGAGAGGAGGGCGTCGGCGAGCTCGGACTTCTTTTGTTGGAGCTGGTGGATGCGCTCTTCGACGGTGCCTTGGCAGATGAGCTTGTGGACGAAGACCGGGTTCTTCTGGCCGATGCGGTAGGCGCGGTCGGTGGCTTGGGCTTCGGCGGCGGGGTTCCACCAGGGGTCGTAGTGGATGACGGTGTCGGCGGCTGTTAGGTTGAGGCCGGTGCCGCCGGCTTTGAGGGAGATGAGGAAAAGCGGGATCTCGCCTTGTTGGAATTTTTCGACGAGTTCACCGCGGTTCTTGCTGGCACCGGTGAGCATCAGGTAGCGGATCTTTCGCTGCTGGAGGTGGGCGGCGATGAGGTCGAGCATGCTGGTGAATTGAGAGAAGAGCAGGATGCGGCGACCTTCTTCGACGAGGGTGTCTAACAGGTCGGCGAGATAGTCGAGTTTGGCGGAGCCGGCGGCGTCGGCTTCGATCTTGGATTCGTTTTCGAATTTGAGGAGTTTCGGTTCGCAGCAGATCTGGCGGAGCTTGAGCAGGGCTTCGAGGAAGAGCATGCGCGAGCCCTCGAGACCTTTGATGGCGATGGCTTGGCGGACGCGTTTGTCCATGGTGGCGCGGACGGTTTCGTAGAGGTCTTTCTGGCCGGTGTTGAGCTCGATGGGGTGGACGAGGATGGTTTTTGGCGGGAGCTCTTTGGCGACTTCACTTTTATTGCGGCGCAGGATGAGCGGGGCGACGCGGGCTTTGAGGGCGGCTTGTTTGTCGAGGTCGCCTTCGTTTTCGATGGGTTTGCGGAACTGTCGGTTGAACTGTTCCTGGCCGCCGAGGAAGCCGGGCATGAGGAAGCGCATGAGGCTCCAGAGTTCCCCAAGGTGGTTTTCGACCGGGGTGCCGGATAGGCAGAGGCGGTGGCGGGCTTCGAGTTCGCAGGCGGCTTTGGCGACTTTGGCGTTGGGGTTCTTGATGTACTGGGCCTCGTCGAGGATGGCGAGGTGGTAGGCGTAGGGGGTGTGCTTGTCGATATCTCGCTGGAGGAGGGCGAAGGATGTTAGAATGACATCGGCGTGGGGGATGGAGCGGAAGTATTTTTTCCGCTGCGGGCCATCGAGGATGAGGACGGAGAGTGCGGGGGCGAAACGCTTGATTTCGGCATACCAGTTTGGTACTACGGATGTAGGAGCAACGACGAGGGTGGGCTTGCCTTGGGAGCGTCCGCTTTCTTTTTCGGCAAGGATGTGGGTGATGGTCTGGAGAGTTTTGCCGAGGCCCATGTCGTCGGCGAGGATGCCGCTGAGGTCGTGGGTGGCGAGGAACTGGAGCCAGTTGTAGCCGGCTTTTTGATAGTCCCGGAGCTCGGCTTGGACGCCGGAGGGGACATGGGTTAATTGGGGATTGGATGATTTGGTTTTTGAGAGGGACTCGATGAGCTGAGTGAGCTTTGCGGGTGGGTGGAATTTTTCGGGGTCGGTGTGGGAAAGGGTGGCGGCGTCGAGGGGGTGAAGCTTGAGTTTGGAGCCTTTAAATCGCCGCGGGTCGAGCAGGGCGGAGAACTGTTTGAGGATCTTGCGGATGCGATCGGCGGGGAGATTGAGGGCGCGGCCGTCGTCGAGGTGGTGGAGGAAGTTGCCCTGGGCGGGGAATTCGAGGGTGACGTCGCTGGCACCTTGGTCGAGGAGCTTGGCGAGGATCGGGAGGAGATCGAGTTTTTCATCGCCGACATCGAAGCCGACGGAGAGGTGGAACCAGCCGGTGCCATCGTCTTCGAGGACGTATTTGAAGGCGTCGGGGTTGACGTCGATGACTTCGTGTCCGACTTCATCGTCGAAGCGGACGGTCCAGTTGTTAGATTCGAGATTGGCGGCGCCGGTTGAGCGGAGCCATGGCCAGAAGTGGGTGAGTTCGCCGTGGGCGGGGTTGGGGAACCAGAGGCCTGCGGCCGATGGTGGATGGTCGATGGAAGATGAAGGATCTTTTCCGCCGAGGGCGAGGAGGAAGCGGAACTGGGCGTGGGAGGCGAGGGAGGCGAGGCCGGCTTGCTGGAGTTGGAGGATGGCGTTCATTTCCGCGGCAGTGTCGCGGAGGAGAATGGGGCCATCGGGGAGCGGGTGTTCGTGGAGGCCGGGTTTGCCGCCGAGCGAAATACGATGTTCGCCGTAGTTGGCGTAGGGGCGGGCGACGACCCATTCGCCGAGGTCGGGGATTTTGAGGGCTTGGAGGAGCAGGCGGACGACTTTGGAGTCGGTGGGCTCGCGCTGGATGTTTAGCTCGAAGGTGGGGGTGAGGTTTTCGAGGCGATTCGAGTTGCTGGGGTTCATGACCGGGACGGTCATGCCACTGGTAGGGTTGAGGAGGTCGCGGAGTTTGGTGGGTTTGGTGGCGACGATCAGGAGGGCGGCGGCGTGGGGGCAGTAGCTGCGGATTTCGCAGGTGCACTGGCTTTCGAAGGCCCAGGAAGAGCCTTCGGGCCAGTGGATGACTTCGCAGGTTTCGCCGGCGACATCGGCCTTGAGGGTGAATTGGTGGCCTTCTTCCCAGGCGCTGCGGAGGGCGCGGACTTTGCCTTTGAGCTTGGTGCCGACCATGAGGACCTCGTCTTCGAAGCGATCAAGCAAGGATTCGCTTTCGAGAAAGGGGCGGATGTCGGGTCGGTCGGGCACGGGCGAGGGATTGAAGGATGGAGTGGGGGCGGCGTCGAGCGTTGGAATCGGGGGGTAGAGGATTCCACGGCTTGACCTCGTGCATTTGCCGTCCTCTGCTGCCAACCTACTTTTATGAAGCGCTTCTCCTCATCTCAATCACTGCTGCGGGAGGGGAGGCAGACTTTGGTTTTGGCGGTGCCACTGATTGTCGGGCAGGTGAGCCAGATGCTGATGGGGGTGGTGGATACGGTGATGATTGGTCGCGTGGGGGTGACGGAGCTGGCGGCTTCGGCGTTTTCCAACAACTTGATCTATGTGCCGATGATGTTCGGGATCGGGATGTCGATTGTGGTTTCGATCCGGGTGTCGCAGGCGCGCGGGGCGAAGGATCCGGCGGCGGCGCGGGCGGCGCTGCGGCATGGCTTGCAGATTACGTCGGTGCTGGGTTTACTGACGTTGCTCGGGGCGTGGTTGCTGCGGCCGCATTTGTGGGTTTTCCGTCAGGTGCCGGAGGTGCTGGACGTTTGTTCGAACTACTTTCTCTTAGTGGCGGGATCGATGGTGCCGGCGATGATGTCGATGGCGGTGAAGAATCATGCGGATGCGATGAACCGTCCGTGGCCGGTATTTTGGATCACGCTGGGAAGTGTGCTGCTGAATGCGGGGCTGAACTGGGTGTTTATTTTTGGGAAAATGGGAGCGCCGGTGATGGGTCTGGATGGGGCGGGCGTGGCGACTTTGTTGGCGCGGACGGCGGGGGTGGTGAGTTTGATTTGGTGGAGCTTGAAGTTTTCGGGGATGCGCGAGTGGGTGCCGTATCACTGGTTCAAGTCGCCGGATTGGAGAGCTGTTAGGGAGTTCATTCGCTTGGGAATTCCGGCGAGCTTGCAGTTGCTGGCGGAGGTGAGCGCGTTTGTTTTTGCCGGGATCTTTATCGGGACGCTCGGGGAGGGGGCGCTGGCGGCGCATCAGGTGGCGATTTCCTATGCGGCGACGGTGTTCATGGTGCCGCTGGGGATTTCGATGGCGATGACGGTGCGGGTGGGTGAGGTGAGTGGTGCGGGTGAGCGGGCGCGGCTGAGGTCGATTATCGTGAGCGGCTGGCTGATCGGCGTGGGTTTTTCGATGCTGAGTGTGAGCGTGACCTTGCTTTTCAACGATCAGATCGCGGGGTGGTTTGTGGAGGATCCGAAGGTGACGCAGATGGCGGCGGGTTTGTTGCTGGTGGGAGCGGCGTTTCAGTTCAGCGATTCTTTCCAAGTGATTTCCGCAGGTTCGCTGCGCGGGCTGGATGATGTGAAGGTGCCGGCTTGGATGGCATTTTGCGCTTACTGGCTGATCGCGATTCCGCTGGGGTGGACGCTGGCGATTCCCGGAGGATGGGGCGTCAATGGCGTGTGGTGGGGCCTGACCCTGGGCTTGACTCTAACAGCCGTGGCGCTGGCGGTGCGGGTTTGGCGGAAGACGCGGGTTCAGGTCACTTGAAGAAGTTGAAACGCCAAGACGCAAAGGACGCCAAGCAAGAGCATCTTTTTTTGAACTTTGATCAATTTCAATGGAGAGAGTTTTTAACCGCAGATGAACGGGATGGACGCAGATCAAAGACAGAGAATCCACATTGATTCGCGGGATTGGTAATTTTTCGGAATCCTCGGAACGAATCTCGTATCTGATTTATCCCATCTGCGTTCATCCCGTTCATCTGCGGTTAGATTTTCGAGGTACGGGAGCCCTGAAAGTTCAGCCGAAGATGTAGAGGCTGGCCTTGACGATGGCGGCGATGATGCCGATGAGGCCGGCGGCGACGGAGGCAAAGCTGACGATGCCACCGCGTTTTTTGGCGGAGAGGGAAAGCAGGACGCCGATGATGCCTAGGATGACCCTATTCGAAAAGCCGCTGACCGGCCGAAAACACGTCGCAGCCTGCGTATGAATCATTCATTGAAAATAAAATAAATACCTTGAAAAGGTGTGACGCAACATGTTGTAATTCAATAACTTAATTTCACTCAGCAAAT
>CAZVMS010000336.1:0-6256 GCA_964628795.1 uncultured Haloferula sp.
AAGCCAGATCAGCGCTCCGGAAGAGCCTCGAAGCAATCTTGGATTAAAAAACGCTCCTCCGGAAAGCTCCCCCGCCCGAAAGCTCGGAATCCGAGAAGCTTCAAATCCCGCCTCGCACCAAAGTCCGACAGACTGCTAGCAACTCCGCCTATCCCAAAGGGCCCGAGTCACTGACCTCTGGCCCAAATTTCCGCTCAATCCGTATAATACCGCTTAGGCCCCTCGCTCGGCTTCGGGATGTGCTTCAACTGCTCGAAGTCACCTTCCTCGCAGCAGCGCACGAAGCCTTCCGCATAGCTCTTCAGCTTATCCCAAACTTCGCGGATCTCCTTCGCTTCGTTCAAATCGATCGAATTGTCCAAGGCCGCGCCCGAGATCTGCTGCAACAAGCTGGAAAACTGGCCGATGATCTCATTCGTCGCAGGAAGCACTTCGAAGCCTTTCGCGCACGAACTCTGAGGGTTTCTAACAAAGTAGCCCTCGCTGTTCTGACAAAGCCACTCGACGATTGTGGTGTCCCCGCTCAGCTCGATGATTTTCATCAAGCGATCCAGCGGGTTCCGACTGCCTGAACCGTCATCGCTTTGCTTCTCCGCCCACTTGTAAACCAGCGAAAGAGAGACTCCCAGCTCCGAGGCCACCGCCTTCGGACTTGTCTTCGCAAACGCCTTTCTGAGCACTTCATGGCTTTCCATGGGCGCAGGCTAGGGAGTCAATCCACGATTGAAAATCGAATTTTATCTTGGTGGCAAATCCCTTCCGTCCGAGGCCGGCGGAAAGTCACTTCCGCTGGTGCAGAATTGCGGGTTTGTGCCCCCGCCTGCTCAGCATGCTGTAGCGCGGGGGTTCATGATGATTCTCGGAGGTAAAGGGTGCGGAAAAAAGGTCTCCCACCAGATCCTCACGCACAAAGAACGCGTTGACCCCGAGAAAATCGCAACCCACCAGACAATAGCCAAGCTCGCGTCCGAGATTTTCGAAAGCCTTCAAGCCGGCTCCCGAATTGATCGTGAGATTCCACATCGCTTTCGGGTCATAGGGCACCTTCCAGTCGAGATCAGCCGGAATCGAAGCGTTATACTCGATCACCACCACCCGAGCTCGGTAATCCGACAGGCCTTCCCACGCGTAGTAGGTATTCTGGTCGATATCCAAGGACAGCAGATCAAATTCGCGAGGCACCCCCATTTGCTCGAAAATCCCCGCAATATTCTCCCGATCAACCAGACCAAGATGGTAATTCACTCGTTTTCGCTGGTGGTCGGGCAACTTTGCCAACGCGTCGACAAGCTCCGCCTCGGCATCCACCCAAAACCCGCTCCAACCTTGGCCCAGCAGGAACGAGGTATTGTTCTCGATTCCGTTTCCTGCCCCTACTTCGGCAAATACTTCGTTGGTCTTCCCGATCCTGCGGAAAATCTCGTGAATCATCCCGTCCTCCCCATTCTGGGAAGACACTTGGGACTGATAGCGCATGAGCCTCAACGCGTCCCCGTAACGCGGATGATCGGTGAGTTCGAAGTCCAAAAGCCTCAGGGTTTCATTGACCTTCATCGCCCAGAGTTCGGACCGAATCTGATTCAGTTCCCGGACGATTGGCAGCTTGGGATAGAGCTTACGTAGAAAATTTTTCATAATCGGCGCTTTTAAACCCCCATGTTGCCGAGCGACACCTTTGGGGCCCGCAACTCTGTTGGCTTGGAAACCCTTCATTTCTTAAGCATTTCACTCCCCGACATCTAAGAACCGCGCGCCAGCTTGGAAATCCAATTCTCCCCCAATCGGCGACATCGCTGATAGATCCGCCAATCCACCCAGCGATTTCGCCGCGATATCCTCGACGTTGGCTACGCTCTCCACCTTGCAAAGCCGTTGTCGCAGCTCCTTCGCCCCGGGAAAGCCCTTGCAGTAGGCCATCAATCGCGCCCGCATCGCCATGATCGCCTGCCGCTCGGTGCCGTAGCGATTACTCTCCGCCGCCAGCCGGCAATGCCGCAGCACCAGCTCCCAACGTTCATCCATCGGCACCCCCGGCAGCGCTTCACCGGTCTCCAGATAGTGCTTCGCCTCACGGAAAACCCACGGATTCTGCATCGCCGCGCGACCAATCATCGCGCCACTCACCGCCGTCGTCTCTTTCCGATGCGCCAAATCCGCACCCGTCGAAATATCACCATTCCCGATGACCGGAACCGAAACCGCACGCGCGCAAGCATCGATCACATTCCAATTTGCCTCCCCGCTGTATCCCTGCGAACGCGTCCGGCCGTGCACCGCGATCGCCTGCATCCCGCAGCTCTCCAAAATCTTGCATACCTCCACCGCATTGACGTGATCCATGTCCCAGCCGATCCGGATTTTCGCCGTCACCGGCACGAGGCCCTCACAAGCCTTGGCCACCCCGCTCGCCACTGCTTCCAAACTCGGGCAGTCTTTTAAAAGCGACGACCCACCGTTCTTCGACACCACTTTGTTCACCGGACATCCGAAGTTGATATCGATGAAATCCGGGCGTTTCCAATCGACGATCTTCCGCGCCGCCTCGCCCATCCGTTCGCCATCGCCGCCAAAAAGCTGCACCCCCACCGGCCGCTGCTCATCGGTGAACTCCGTATACTTCCGCGTCCGCTCATCGGCCACCATGATGCCCTCCGCCGAGACAAACTCGGTCACCATCGCATCCGCCCCGAGCTCCTTGCAAATCTGACGAAACACCACGTCCGTCACCCCGGCCATCGGCGCGAGATAGAGCGGAAAAGCGTTGTGATCAAACCAAGGAAGCACGCGCGGAAACTACACATCAAGCCCGGCAAGTCAAAGCCCCCCGCAACCTCAGGCAAGCTAGCCGACTTTCAAACTTGGCCCATCCTGCTCGGCCCGCCAAGGTCACCGGGATGAAACGTCTCGCTCTCCACTGGCAGATCCTCTTCGCCCTGATCCTCGCGACCCTAACAGGCGTGGTTTTCCGCACGCTTTTCAATGGAATCGCCGAAGCAGGAAGCCTCGTCGAAAAAGCGCTCAACTTGTCCCAGTTCGTCGGCGACCTCTTCATGCAGGCGCTGAAAATGATCATCGTCCCGCTGATCGTCACCTCGGTCATCAGCGGCATTGCCAGCCTCCAAGGAGTTAAGGGGTTCGGCCGGCTCGGAGCCAAGACCTTCGCTTTCTACGCCATGAGCTCGCTGATCGCCGTCGTCACCGGTCTCCTCCTCGTCAACCTCATCGAGCCCGGCCTCGTCGATGGCAAACCCAATGAAGTCATCCGCAAGGTGTTCGATGCCAAACAAGCCGCCGCGACGGATGCCGATCTTGCCAAGGTCGCCTCTGCCAACATGAAGGAGCCGAAGGACTTCCTCGACACAATCAAGATGATGGTCCCAGAAAACATCTTCGCGGCCGCCACCAACAACGGCCAAATGCTCGGCGTCATTGTCTTCAGCCTTCTCTTCGCTATCGCCATCACGCGACTTCCTGCCGATGAAATGCGCACGCTCAAAGAATTCTTCCAAGCCGGCAACGACGTGATGATCACCATCACGAAATGGATCATGGCCATTTCACCGATCGGCGTTTACGCACTCATGTTCCCTGTTATTTTCAAAAACGGACCCGACGTCTTTTCAGAAATGGCAAAGTACTTCGCCACCGTCCTCGCCGCCCTCGGCATCCACCTGTTCGTCACCCTGCCGCTCGTTCTCACCTTCATCGCCAAGGTCAACCCCTGGGCTCACCTGCGTGCGATGCGTGAAGCCCTGCTGCTCGCTTTTTCCACGGCCTCCTCATCTGGCACGCTGCCCGTGACCATGCGCTGCATTCAGGACAATGCCGGCGTCTCGAAACGCACCGCAAGCTTCACCCTGCCCCTCGGTGCCACCGTGAACATGGACGGCACCGCGCTCTATGAATGCGTCGCCGTCGTCTTCGTCGCACAAGTGCTCGGCTACCAACTCGGATTCGGTGAGCAGTTCATGATCGTCACCGCCGCCTTGCTCACCAGCATCGGTGTCGCCGGCATCCCTTCCGCCAGCCTCGTCGCGATTCTTCTCATTTTGAAAAACAGCGGCATCCCCGACGCCCAAGCTGCCACCGCCGTCGTCGCACTCCTCTCTGTCGACCGCCTCCTCGACATGGCTCGCACTGCCGTAAATGTCTTCGGCGATTCCTGCGCCGCCGTCGTCATCGCCAAAAGCGAAGGGGAAAAGGTCCTGGAAGACGTCCCGGCCTGAGGACTTCTTGATCCACCTCGGGCGGCTGGCCCTCCGGGACTCTGGCGAGAGCTGGGGGCTCACTTCTTGGCCAGTTGGCGGCTCAGTCCTGGTCCTTCAAGTAGGCGGCGATTTCGCCATCTCCCATGTAGATGAGTAAGATAGCACCTTCGGTAGCGATGGCTTCGAAGAGATCCATCATGAGGCGTTCTTCGCCGGGCCAAGGGAAGACGTAGAAAAGGTCGACTTCGCTAGGGGCGAGGCCGTCGTATTCGGGCTGGGGAACGAAGGCATCGGGGGCCGATCGCGGATCCGGTGGGACGAGGTCTTTGCCTCCGACACCTTCGCAGTCGTCAAAGCCGTCGGGGAGGTAGTCGATATTGAGGATTTCCACCTGGAGGTCGAAGTCTTCGGCGAGCTGCGAGGCGAGTTCCGCAAGCTCGGGGACGAACTCGATGCCGTAAGATTCGAAGCCGAGAATGGCGGCGATGGACGCGGCGACGCCGAATCCGCAGCCCCATTCGCAGAAGGTATTCCCGCGCAGCATATTTTCCTGCTTGAGGTAGGCCATGGCGGCGTGGGCGACGGTGGGATCGCTAGGGACGTAGCGGGAGTACTTTTTCCCGAGTCCTGCTGCATAGAAAGCGGCGTCGCGCTTGTCGGCTTCGTCGATCAGATCGGAGACCTTCTCCGGCATGATGGAGGGATCGAGGATGAGAGTGAGTTCCTGAAGTGGCACGGCGTCCCGAGGAGTTTGAAACGGGGTTTCGGGGATGCCGAGAGGAATTCTAAGGAAATAATGGCATGATTTTGGTGGTCCCGGGATGCTGCTGGTAGGGCTTGATCCGGAGAGAGGGCCTGTCTAGGTGGAGGCCGCTATGAGTGATGTTGTTTTTCTTTTCTCCGGACAGGGCGCCCAGGTAGTGGGTATGGGCAAGGATTTCCATGAGGCCTCGGACACGGCCAGGACGCTGTTCGCTGAGGCGGACGAAGCACTGGGCATGCCGCTTAGCCAGGTGATGTTCGAGGGGCCGCAAGAGGAACTCACGCGGACCTCACGGTGCCAGCCTGCGCTGTATCTTCATGGCTTGATCGCGGCGGCATTGCTGCAGGAGCGTTTGCCGCATCTCAGGCCGGTGGCGGCGGCGGGATTGTCGCTTGGTGAATTCACGGCGCATGTGGCGGCGGGAACCTTTTCGCGGGCGGATGGCTTAAAGCTGGTGGCGCGACGAGGCGAGTTCATGGAAGAGGCTTGTGAGGCGACGACGGGAGCGATGGCGGCAATGATTGGTGGCGACGAAGCGGCGGTGAAAGCGCTGGCGGATCAGTGCGGTGTCGACGTGGCGAACTTCAATGCGCCGGGGCAGATCGTGATTTCCGGAGCTGAGGCCGGGATTGATGCGGCGGTGGCGAAGGCGCGTGCAAGCGGGATCCGTAAAGCGGTGAAGCTAAAGGTCGCCGGGGCGTATCACAGCCGCCTGATGCAGAGCGCGCAGCACAAGCTGGCAACGGAGCTTGCCGGGGTCGAGATGACGGCACCGGGAATGCCGGTGGTTTGCAATTATGGGGCTTCCGTAGTGGTGGATCCGTCCGAAATTCGCGAGATGCTTGAGAAGCAGGTGACGGGTTCCGTGCGCTGGACCGAATCGATCGAGTTGCTGGTATCGCATGGTCACCGGACTTTCATCGAGCTTGGGCCGGGAAAAGTGCTCGCAGGCCTTGTTTCGAAGATCGCGAAGGACCTGGTGGTGCATAGCGTGGAGGACTTGGAATCGCTGGAAAAAACGGTCGAAGCCCTAGGTTAAATCGGTAGCGAGCGAGGCGATCTTGAGAAAAAGAACGAATCGTCAATTTTTCTCAAAAATGGTGTTGCACGCTCGTTTGTTGGCTCATAGCGTCCGCGCACGCCGCGAGGCGCTACTACCTTGGAGCGGTAGTTCAGTTGGTTAGAACGCTGCCCTGTCACGGCAGAGGCCGCGGGTTCGTGTCCCGTCCGCTCCGCCATTCCCACCTCATCTCAGCACTCGGCTTAGCTCTTGAGGTTGTTTTTT
>CAZVMS010000337.1:0-19544 GCA_964628795.1 uncultured Haloferula sp.
GTGGAAAAAACTTCGCAAAAACCTCCGGCAATCCTCCTTCAAGGACTTTCACGACGCGATGAATAAGTTCAACAATCGCCTCGCTTTCGCCACCATCACAGCCCGCCTGTGAACCCTCCCCGTGCAAAAATCCGCCGTGCTAACCAAGCGCCCGGAGAGAATGGCGAAGTTCGCCGAGGATATCGGAGGCTTCCCGGAAAACGTCTGCGCAATGACCACGCTCACCGGTCCCGACGATCGGAGTTTGAAGCGCCTGGCCGCTCTCAAAAAGGTCAAGGCGTCGATGCGCGGGCTGTCGATCGAACCACTATGGGACCGCATCCCGCCCTCGAAGCTGAATCTCATGGGCATCGACTGGGTGATCCTCGGCGGCGAATCTGGAGCCGGACTGCGCCTGACCCGGCCCTTCGCCTTGGAGTGGATCGACGAACTTCGCGAACATTGCCAAAAACACGGCGTGGCATTTTTCCTCAAGCAGCTCGGACGTAATCCCTCGCGGAATGGTGAGGTCTTCAGACTCAAAGATCAGCACGGTGGCAAGTGGGAGGAGTGGGATGAAGCCCTGCGAATCCGGGAATTCCCGAAAGCCTTCCACGACTACCGGAAAGACGAGATGATTGTTTCCGACAAACTCAGACCCATTCACAAGCCGAAGTCCAAGAAGATCGGAGACCCGACACTCACCGCTGAAGAGAGAAAGGAGTTCAAACGGCTCGACAGGATCGTCCGCAAGGGCGTGCAGGCCTTTATCGAGAGCGGTAAGGCGCTCATCGAGATTCAGGAGCGCAAGCTCTGGAGGGCCAGCAAGCACACCACATGGGAGGCGTATTGCCGCCAGGTTGCGGGGTTGTCCAAATCCTACGCTCACCGAATCATCAATGCCACCCGGGTGGTCATGGAACTCGCCAATGAGTTGCCAAATGGCAACTCTCTATCACCCGTTTCCGAGTCGCAAGTCCGCCCTCTGCTGCGGCTATCCGAGCTGTCCCAAAGAAAGCAGGCATGGAGCACCGCTGTGGAGAAGGCCAAGGGCAATCAACCGACGTCTGCCGATGTCAATGAAGTGGTCTTCGAGATCCTCAAACCGGAAGGTCATGCCGCCCCCTCACCAAACCGCAGGGAAAGACGCGTTGAACTGGTTGCGCGACTGAGGGATGGAGTGAAGCAGCGCTCGTGGACTGAGGTGGAGCAGTTACTGACAGAGTTGGAGGACCTTCTTTGAACCGACCTCAGCAATGCTTGCTCTTCTGAGCACGGCACGGTTCTCCGTAAAACAGAATCAAAGGAGTAACATCCATGGCGGTAACATGTTCCATCTCAAGCCTCGTCACAGAACAAAGCGATTCCGCATCAGGACTGGGTGGTTAACCATCTCCCGCATCGCTTCCTCTGCCCGATCCTCTGGCACAAAGGTTTGTAGCGACAGTCTAAGCACCAACACATTGGGTCGCGCTTGAGGTCGAATTTCCAGTAGATGCTCAACAGCAGGATCACAGAAGTCCTCTACACCCTCGACGAATAGACCTCGGGCGATCATGCCTAGAGCCAGAGCCGCACTGCGGGACTGACCCGCCCAGCACTGCACCAACAAGGGCTCTCCCCATCGCTCGTCCGCAAAACTGAAGGCCTCGGCGATCTGCTCCTGTTTTACAAATACAATGCCCTTCTCATCCGTATCCAGATTCTCGGCGTCGTCGAAGCGCAGCGAAAGCACATCGCGAAGCCCGTCCTTCGGCGCACGGGGGCGCCAAGGTTCCATGATCGAGATGGAGTGCCAGAGTCCGGGGTCGCGGCGAGCGACAGCAGGTAGCTCCTTAGCAGAGCAGATGGCAAGATGGCGGTTGATACAGTCGAGGTACATGGCAGGTTGTATGCTAGTTATCTAATCTTTCGCCTCCACCACGGAGTGAGGTTCAGTCGTTTTCCAAATTCACCGAAACACCAAAATCGAGAGAGCAGTTCATAGCAACCGTGACTTCTGTCAATGGTCAGATGACCAATCGAACCACCGAAACCACAGTAGCTGATCGTCCCCGACTTTCGCTGTTAGGTGGTTTTTCGGGTCCGAATCGTTGAGATTACGTTCATTCTCGCAAAAGGTCTCCACCACAGGCTACGGATCTCTGATTTCGCGCGGAGGCTGTGCGGGGAGGGTGAAGCCGAGTTGATCGAGCAGTAGGTGGTGGATCTTTTCGGGCTTGGTGTAGCGTTTCATCCGCACTTCACGACCGTCGGTGGTGGAGATTGTCATGTCGAGCATCTGGATCTCGCCCAAGCGCTACAGCACGCTGCGGGAACGCAGGCCGGTGGTCGCCTTCTTGTTGTATTTCTCATGAGTGACGTGTAGGTAGTAAGCGAGGAAGCTGATGAAGACGTGGGCTTCGATGCGTCCGTCGAGTTGGCGAATGACGGGGGGAGTCCGAGATCGCCCTTGAGCGTGCGGAAGCTTTCTTCGATGCTCACGAGGTTGATGTCGTTGCGCCACAGCTCGGCGGGGTCTTCCTGGCGCATTTGATCGAGGGTTTCCTCGGTGGAGATGCGGCAATCGAGTTGAACGAGATAGACAGGAGCAAAGCGACGTGCCCCGAAGGGGTGAGCGCCGTGAGGCGGCACAAATCAATCCATGATCCAGCTGCGCCGTTCGTTGCCGTGGCGGGCGGTGATTTTCGCCGACATGCGGGCCAGGGTGGTTTTGTCGGAAGTGTTGCCGCGCCAACGACCAATCGCCAGAGACGCTGCTTCAGCCAAGGCCGAGCTACTGGCATTGGGCATGGACATCGTCAACCGGGGTTCCGATCCCTCCATGAACTGACCGTGAACATCGCCAACAACAGCGACCCGATCATCATCGTCTTTAACAAGGCGCAGATCCCTGACCATGATGACCCTTTACCTGATGCCGAACCTCAGCAGCGTCCAACGTCTCGGCGAACCGCTTACTTGTGTGGAGTGCAGCCCGCTGGAGATCCTCGCCTTCATCCAGAAGAACTTTGGCCCACTCAACCTCATGATTGAACACGCCGGGATGAGTGAGCTAGCGATCTATGAACGGACTCGGGAGGTCTTCGAGCGCTACCGCCTACCCTTCGACGCGCCGCCTCCGGAGTAAGCTGTTGCATCTGATCACCAGAGATCCGCGCTCCAATTCACGGTCGAATGTTGAGATCCTTCGGCACCAAGACCTTGCCTCCCTTGAAGCAAGCCCGACGTTTTGCAACGACCTTCTCCAGGCACGCAGCAATCGATTGCTCGTCCCCCAGCGGCTCCTTGGTACAGCAGTCAAAGATCATTGAATCCGTTTGAACGGCGAGCCGCAGCCACGTTTCGACGCGAGGGCGGATCTCGTCGGCATCCCAACCCAAGGTTGTCAGGCCAATCTGGACTTCGGCATACAGCCCTCCGCCTTCCGGCGCTTGCGCCACAACCACCACCCCTTGGTTTCTGATTCCGTATCGTCGAATATCCAAATCCTGCAACCCTACGGTTTCCATTCCAGCAGCAAGAAATCGAGCCGCGTAGTCACCGAGTGTCAATCCGGATGAGTTGTTGGGTTCGAGACGGAATTCGTAGGGCATGACTTGTTGGGTATCCGGCTAATCTAAAATCGAATCGTGGATCGCTGCTAACATGGAATTCCTCGCATGGGAAGAGTCTTCATGATGAGTGAGCCGATCGGTTCCTGCTCGTCCAGAATTCGAACAAGTCGCATGGAGGCTCAATTACCGCCCCCAATCGTTTCCCCACCTCCCCACGCCCACCCGAGCGCTCCGGCAGCAAATTTCACGGACACCCCCCCCCAACGCCACGATTTTAGAGGCCTCGCGTCGAACTCGCTGTCCACCTTGAGTCCGAAATCAAAAGGGCGCACTCCGCGCCCGAAGCTCCAAACTGAAGGATGTCGAAAATGATGCAGCCTATCAGTGCGGCATCTTCCACCGCAACATCCGCAGACATCTTTGGCCTCGATCAACCCTAACGACCTTCTCTATCCATAGTTCATGTCAGATTTTCTCGCTCACGAAATTCACGCAAAGATTCATCAGTTATTCCTCGCCAACACGCCTATCAGACAAACAGACTCAGACGCTAATTGGATAACCCTCACCCTCCAACACATGCCTGCAGCTCCATCCATCAATGGACGGCCCAATCCCCAAGGAAGCCGGAATCAAGCAGCCGTAGATGTCGGAACTGAACGGCACTCCTTGAGCGCATACCCCCTCCGTTAAAATCCGAATGCCTCGGTGAAGGAAGCCCATGCGTTCCCCCGATCGAATCAGTTCCCGACCGCTCTTACTCGCTGAAATTCACCCTCACATTGGATACCTCCAAACCCATCAAGATGACCCCTAATCTGATCAAATTCCAAATCGGCCCCGTCCAGGATTTCATCGCCCAGTCCCGCTCCACCCGCGATCTTTGGTCAGGCTCCTATCTGCTCAGCTGGTTGGTGGCTGAGGGAATCAAAGCACTCCCACAGAACTGTCATCTCATCTTCCCCGACCAAGATGAGCAGCCCCTGCTGCAAAAAACTCTCGATCCCGCCGCCAACGGTATTCTCATCCCCAACCTCCCCAACATCTTCATCGCCAACATATCCGGTGACGCGAAGACCGTGGCGAATGCTGTGACCAGTGCCGTCAAAGCTGAGTGGAATAATATCGCCACGGCGGTCTGGGACAAACGCCTGTCCCTCGGCCTGCCCGATTCCGCCAAAGACCGCTTCTTCGCCCAAGTGGACCGCCACCTTTCCATCTCATGGATGGCCACAGAACTCGCGAACGACTCGCCTGAAACGTATCTGGAGGCCTACCGGGACAACGGCTGGCACCTCGATGCCGTGCGCCAGACGCGCGAATTCGAAGCTTGGAAATCCGCGAGCGGTTCTGCGGAAAAAGACAGCCTATCAGGCACGGAGGAGGCAGTTTTCCAAGGATCCGGTAAAGCGAACAAGGATAAGGTCTGGCACAACCTGCTCAACAAGCACACCGACCATATGGGTGCCGTCGCCCTCATCAAACGCGTCTGGCATCTCGCCTACATGGCGGAGTCGGGTATTGGGCTTAAGGCAGCCTTGGACAAATTCAACATCCGCTCCATTCCTGCCATCGCTGCCCGTCAGTCGACGCTCGATGACAATGAATACGCTCAGGAAAAAACCTCCGGCGACAAATACATAGCCGCCATCGCCTTCGATGGCGACTCCATCGGCCAATGGATCAACGGCGATTTCCTGTCCGACAGGACCGAGTTGAAGGAGCACCACTCCGCTTTCAGCAATGCACTCTCCAAGTTCGCTCTAAACCGGGTGCGGGAAATCGTGGAACCCGCAGACTGCTTGCTCGGCCAACTCATTTACGCCGGAGGCGATGATGTCGTCTGCCTCGTCCCTGCGGATGCCGCTCTCGAAGTGGCCGCCAAGCTCCGCGAGGCCTTCCGTGATGCGACCAAGGGCACGGATTCAATCTCCGAAAAACCCGACGCCTCCGCCGGTATCGCAATCGCCCACATCCATGCGCCGCTACAGGACCTCATTCGTGAAGCCCAGAAGGCCGAAAAACGTGCCAAGACCGATGTCGGCCGCCCCGCGTTCTCCGTCACCCTCATGAAGCGCTCCGGCGAAATCTCGCAATGGGGCAGCAAGTGGGACTCAGGAGGCATGAAACTCTACCGAGCCATCGCCGAAAACCTGAAACCCGGTGGTCTCAGTGCCAAATTCCCCCACCGCGTCTGCCAACTTCTCACTCCCTATCTCATTGCCCAGACAAAGCAGATGGATGAGCAGAAAGCGATGCAGGACACCATCACCGACATCGTTGTGGCCAAAGACCTCATCTCCCGTGAATTCTCCCATGCCGCCGAGCGACAAGGCGCCAAAGACCTCGCCAAGTCATTGGCGGCTGCGCTCGGAGAGTATTTGGAGGGCATCATCAAGGCACGTGGGCTGCGCGAGAAGAAGACTAGAAAACTTTCATCCCGCTCTCTTTTTCAAGAACTCCTTACCTCCGTCATCGATCTTTGCACCACCGTCGCCTTTGCCGACCGCACCAAACCCGCTGAAAAGCAACCTGTAGCATGAATCAACTCCTCCTCCGCCCTACCGACGTCCTCTTCTTCAAGGATGGTCGCCCGATGTCCGGCAGCCTCTCCGGCCACGGTGCCGCTTGGCCCCTGCCCACTGTCACTAGCGCCGCCCTCCATGCCGCTCTGTGGCGGGCGGGGATTGAAGGCGTCCACGAACACCGCCGCGGCCGCAGCGGGCAATACTCCAACGCAGACAAGGATCGCGACCGCAAGTTCGGCTCCCTAAAGACCGCCGGCCCTTTCCCCGTCTGCCCCAAGGGCAGCGCCGCGACTTGGTTCTTTCCCCGTCCCTTGGATGCCGGAATCCTAGGCGAAATCACGGCATCTTTTCTGCCTTTGGCCAAAGGATTCGACCGCGCGCAGTCCAGCCTCCCACAACCTCTCCAGTTTGCTGTCGCCAACACCGAAAAAGCCACCAAAGACCAACCCAAATCCTGGTGGAGCGAGGGCGCATGGAATACCTATCTCGGGACCAAGCCGCGTGCCGCCGATGCTGGCAGGCAATTCTTCAAATCCGACTCCGATTTCGCCGACACCGAGTCCACCTTCGGCATCGGAATCGATCCCGAAACCGCCACCCAGGACGGCGAACGCTTTTACTCCGCCCACTACCTCCGCCTGCGTGATGGTTGGGGGCTGGGCTGTCTCGCGGAGGCCGAGGACAAGGAATTCAAGGGCAAGGATGGCAACAACGACCTCGTGAAAGCCGTCTTTCCCAATAGCGGCTCCCAGACTCCCGTCATCGTCGGCGGACAGCAACGGCTCTGCACCGTTCGGTGCGATAATCCCACGAAACTGCCGCTGCCACTTGGCAAAGTCCACGGCTTCAAGCAAGAGGATCCAGATGGCAAAGCAACATGGCTGGTCAAATGGGTCCTGCTAACCCCGGGTATCTTCCCTCAGTTGGACGCCCACCCCGGCGGCTGGCTCCCATCATGGATCCGCCACACCGACGGAGCGGTCATGCTCAAGTTCGATTGCACTGAACGCAAGATCGGCGAAGGACGGACGACATGGCGAAAACGCATCGCCGAGATGCCCTCCATCCCTGCCACTCTCGTCGCCGCCATCATCGGCAAGCCTATCCACGTCACCGGTTACGCCTTGGACAACGGCCTCGACGACCGCGCGCCCGGCCCCAAGCCCACTCACCTCGCCGTGCCCGCCGGATCCGTCTACTACTTCAAGTGCACCGACGAAGCCGCCGCGCAAAAGCTCGCCGCCGCCCTCAACTGGCACGGCTGCGGCGACCCCTCCACCATACGCAACCGCCGCTCTACCCTCATGGGCGAAAAAGGCTTCGGCCTCGGCGTCTGCGGCACCTGGTCTTTCCACAACGGCCAGCGCCCCGACTGACATCCCCGGACATCCCGAAGTTTTCCAATTCCCAACCTACCATTCACCATCTGACATCCATGACCTCCAAAATCCTCTACCTCTTCACCCGCACGCCCCTCCACGTCGGAGCCGGTGCCAGCGTCGGTGCCATCGACCAACCCGTCCAGCGCGAGCGCCACACCGGGTTCCCCATCGTTCCGGGTTCCTCGATCAAGGGTGTCTTGGCCGACCTTTATCTAATCGACCGCATCGATGGTTTGCGCTCAGACGATGGCATTGCGCTCTTCGGCCGCCAGGATCATGAAGTGGTGAAGGATGACCCGATCAAGGGCCACCGCTCCGGCGACGTCTCCGTGGGCGAAGCCCGATTGCTCGCCTTTCCCGTCCGCAGCGCCAAAGGTTGCTTCGCATGGGTCACCAGCCCGCTTGTCTTAAAACGCTGGGAGCAGGCCACCGGGAAGAATATCATCTGGCCAAACGCGCTCCCTTCCGGCGCACAAATCTATGGCGACTCTTCCACACTCGCGGAAAACGAAACAGTCGTTCTCGAAGACTACGCGCTCGACCTAAAAGGACCCTTCTCGCCTGGAGCCGACCTTGCGTCCGTCATTTCCGATGCAGCGTGGACCGGCCTCCATGCTTTTCACCTGTGCTTGATCAGCGACGACATGATGGCGCACTTCTCCCGCACCGCCTGCGAAGTGGCCCAGCATGTTTCCATCAATGACGAAAACGGCACAGCCGACGACGGAAAACTCTTCAATCAAGAGAATGTTCCCGCCGACACTCTTTTCTACAGCTCGGTCAACGAGCTTCGCCCCGGCAGCCTTGCCAAACTGAATGTCCCAAGCGTCCTCCAGATCGGAGGTGACGCCACGACCGGCCTCGGCTTCTGCTCCGCCTATCTAGTCTCAAACCCTCTCACCGCCTGATTCCATGGAAAACCTCGAACAACGCCGCGCCGCCCATGCCCTGGCTCGTGCCCACAACTGCCGCAGATTGCCGGGTGAAGGCGACTGTCTATCCGGCTACCCCGGGATCATCATTAACAGCGGCCTACTGGCCTGTCTGGCGTTCAGTTTGGAGAAGGGAGGACAACACGAGCGAGTGGCAAATGCCATCGCATTTCACCTCGATGAGATGGAAATCTGCGAACGAATTGGCGGAGGTCAAGCCGATACGGCATGGCTGCTTCGTCACCTCTCCGGTCAGACTACCGGAGCCGGCAATCGCACCGCCAACGCCCACACCCTACGCCGCGCCACCGGCGAGGCCCTCGCGTTCCTCGGCTACCTCAAGCGCTTCGTCAAAACCCCTCTCGCCGACGCCCAGCCATGATTCACAACACTCCAGGCATGGGGGCCATGCTCGGCTACCTTAGAACTCAGCCCAACGGCAGAAAACTCGCCCGCAGTCTCGCCGCCTCCCGCTACATCGACTTCCCGAATGACGGACAGGATAAGGAATGGCGACGGCGGAACTCCTTGGCTATTCAGCACGGAGCCACCCACCCACAAGCCAAACTCCCTACTTGGCGAAGCTTCGCCCTTGATCTCGCCGGCCCGGAAGAAGAAAAATCCCCCCGCCTCCTGTTCGCCCGTCAGGAGAGCCGGCTCATGGTGAACATGGCCGGAGGCGTCTTTGAAAACGGAGGCCTCAGCCTCGACCGCCTCAGCGGCGTGCCATTCATCCCCGGCAGCACTGTCAAAGGCTGTGCTCGCCGCACAGCTCTTGCCGCCCTACAGGAATGGACATCCGGCCAGCTCCAGGCCAATGATTCGGAAAACCTCCTTGCTCCCGTCATCGATGGGTTCGTCGATCCTTCCGAGTTTCTTCTCACCATCTGCCTTGTCTTCGGATGGAGCGATCTGGAATGGAAAGCCCGCGAAGATTTCCACGAGGATGCCGATTGGCAGCGTAAGCGCTCCGACTTCGCGTGGGCACTTGGTGATTCCTGGGAGTCCATCCGCCTCAACATAGCGTCGGGACTCTGCTCCCATCTTTCCATCACCCCCGACGATATGAAACGGCCATGGGCAAGCCTCCCTCATTTCGCCGGCACCATCTCCTTCCTCCCCGCCTATCCGTGGGACAAGGACCCCGGCATCGATCTGGACATCGTCACTTGCCACCACGGTGAGTATTACAGGGACAATCCGGCCTATTCGGATGCACCTGACACGGAAGAACCCGTCCCCGTCGTGTTCCCAGCTATCGCCCCCGGCCAGACCTGGGCCTTCCTCCTACACCCCACGGTCCGTGCCTCCGGTCCCCACCTCACCGCTGCCCGCAAATGGCTGGCGATTGGCCTTGAAGCTTTCGGAATTGGTGCCAAGACCAACGCCGGATATGGCTGGTTCGACGCTTCGGATACCATAACAACGGAAATCGTCGAACGCATTGCCTCGGCTACAAAACGCGTTGAAGAGGAAGTCATTCGCAAGGCTGAAGAGGAGAAGAAGAAAGCCGACGAAGAAGAACGGCTGCGCGCACGCCAGGCCGAGGCCGACGTCACTGCCAACATGACGGATGATGAAAAGGCCGATTGGCGAATCGCCCAACTGAACCCGGATCAGTTCAACCAGAAGATCCGCAACTTCTTCAAGGAACCGAAGAAAGGTGGCCCTTCCGATGAAGAGAAGAAGGCCATCGTCCGCGCCCTTCGCAACCCCCGCTTGACTGAATGGATCGAATTCAAGGCCAAAGCCGCAAAAGGTGGTGACCCCGCCAAGTCCGAACAGGCTATCCGGACCCTGAACAAGCAACTGCACGGAGACAAAATGCCATGATTCGCCTCAACTACACCCTCGAAATTATCACCCCTTGCTTCTGCGGTGGAGCAGAACCTGAACAACAGGCAGAAATCCGTCCCGCCTCCATCCGCGGCCAACTCCGCTGGTGGTTCCGGGTGCTTGGCGGATTCAAGTCGCTGGCACCCATGCCCGTCCGGGAGCAGGAGGCCATGATCTTTGGCTCCACCGCTTGCGATGAAGGGAACGCGGGAAAATGGTCGATCAGGGTCCGCACCTCCCAATTGACCACATCCCGGAAAGACAGCGAAGGTCTAGGCCACAGACCCTTCTCAGATCCGGCGTTCCTTACTTTCCCGCTTCAATCGCGCACAAATCTAGATGGGCACCGGGGTGTTGTGGATGGAGGCACTTTTGAACTCGTCAGCATTTGGCGCGGCCGGACCGGTCTAGCCAGCGACCTTGTCAGTCTGATTTCAGTTTTTGCCAATCTCGGGGCCTTGGGGTTCCGCTCCCGACGGGCGATGGGAGCACTGGCTGATGCCCAGGGAAAACTTCCAACGCTGGAAGTTTCTTTAACGAGGTTCGCAAATCCCGACTCCATCGTGTTGCGGAGTCTGCCAGCAAACTCCTCGAAAAACGCAATTAGCGTCCTCGGTGGCTGGCTCAAAGGATGCCGTGCGCATGGCCTTACAGTCCAGATTCCGCAAAAAATGAAGAGCCCCTTCTTTCAATATGCAAAAAACGATCACGACGTAGGCTACCAAATGCCAGAAACGGCCAACTCTCCAGCCTTCCGGCCCGCTATTGGATTACCAATCATCCAACGAACTAAGCGGGGAACCAACAACTGGGAGTTTGGTCAAGGCTCGGCTAACCATCCGAAAGGCCGCTTCGCCTCCCCCGTTATCCTCCGACCACACAGGGATTCCAACGGGAATTGGCTCGCTCTGGTGATTTTCGTGGACGCCAAAAAATGGCCTGACGATCCTTCGACTGGACAACCGAAGCCTGTGTTCCTCAATGGAAGCTCTCGGGCCGTCTCCAGAGATCTCTACGAGGCGATGAAGAACGATCCCAATCTCGAAACCTATCCGTTGTGAGTGGATCGCCATCCCCGGCGTTATCGGCTCACCCGCTGGAAGACTAACACCATGCCATTCTCCACCATCATCCTCACGGCCGGCATCTCCGCGTTTGCTCCGCGAAATATTCTGGGTGCCTTTTTCCGCCAGTCGGGCTCGCCGCTTTCCTTCCCTCCCGGAAAGCAGAACCCGGAGCCTGCCGATGCCTCACTCGCGGAAGGGGATCTTGAAAAATCCTGTCTCGCCTTCCTTCAGGGCCATGCCGATGCGCCTGATCCCTCCGCGGTTTCCGCCGAGTTCTCGGTTCTTCATCAACTGAAAGCCTCAGGGCAGCTTGGCGCTGGCGCGGTAGTTCACTTGATCCACACACGCACTTTCGGAGGTCGCCTCGCTGTCAAACTCCAGTTGCCGATTCTGGAAAAGCACCTTGGCATCCAAGCTTACGCCCACGAACTCACGGTGCCATTCGATCCCGGAATCCCCGGCGGCCTCGCTCTCGCCAGTGGGGCGTTTATCGGCACGGTTTCACGGCTTCTCACCGGGCAGGACCCGCGAAGCACCGCCTTCGCCCCAATCGGGGGCTACAAGGTGATGGTGGCTCTCGGTCATACCGCCGCATCCTTCCATGGTTTCTCCTCGCTCTATCTCCACGAAGACAGCCAGATCCTCCAACAAATCGCACCCGCTCCAATCTCAATCCCGGCAGAAACCCGCCAGCGAATCGCCGACACCGCGCTCCGTGTCGGCAACGGTGCGGAGTGGAACGTGCTCGAATCCGTCGACCGACAAACGATCGAAAGTCACCCCGCCTTCTTCACCCGCGTTGATGACCTCGTCGAACTGAACGAACTTGGTCAGTTCCTTCGCCTTGACTCCCTGCCCGTGCTTCTCTCGCCCGAGGCGGCATCGACGTTCTCGCGAAACCGCATGCTGTTTTCCTCCCAACTCCGGCAACTACGAGAGAAAGCGATCATCGATCCCGATTACCCCGGCATCAACCACGACCTGGTTTCCACCAACGGACGCAATCATCCGTGGCGTATCGCGCAAATGGGCGATGGCGTCCGCATCGCCTGGCAAATCACTCCCACGGCACTGCTCGTCCGTCACCTGTGGCCAAACCACGACACCTACGAAAAAGAAGCCCCAACTGTCGTGATCACCCGGATTCCGGATGTTTCAGGCTGGAACGAAACCCGAATTGATTGAATCAATCCATGACCCCCATCCTCCTAGGAAGCACCTTCCTACTTACGCTCATTCGTCGTCGTGTCGTGATCGAACCACGCTCGATTGAGGAACTACTGACCAACACTCTGACACCATGATTATTCAACTCCTATCAGACTCACTCACTGTTGTCGGTTCCTTTGGTGCCATCTATTCGGGTTACAGTTGGTGGATGCAACGCAGGCGAACGAAGCAACTCGATCAACCCATCACACTCCGGATCTCGGATCAGGCAAGCGACGAAACTCTGCACACCTTGGACATCCGACTTCCGAGGCGCTCCGTCACCCGATCGGAGGCTCTCGGGCTGCTAGGGATGTTGCCCACGCTGGGAAACAAACGTTTTTCCTGTGCCTATGTCCAGACTCAGGACTTCGTGAACCAGCTTGATGCGATTTATGAGGGGCGGAGCAGTGTCCTGACCTTCCCATTCACAGCAGATGAGTTTGACGTTTTCGCGATCTAACAACGCCCATGAAGACCACGCTTGTCGCCGTTTCGGGCATGTCACCGGCGATCATCACCGAGACACTCTGGGCATTGGCGGGTGAAACGCCCGCCATCGTGCCTGATGAAGTGGTGATCATCACCACGGCTCGCGGTGATGAGGATATCCAGAGTCTTTTGCTGAAGAACCTTCCAGCATGGGGAGGCAGGTGTGTGTGGGAAACCCTCCGGTCGGCTTTGCTCAAACGTGCGAAACTCCCTCCTAGGCACTCCGGACTGCAACTTTCCATCCACGTCATTGATCTTCCGAACGAGGCGACAGGCATCCGCGAGAAAGCGCGTGATATCCGCAGCGCGAATGACAATCAACAAACCGCCGATTTCATCCTCGGAATCCTTTCACCTCACACCGATGCCGCAGACCGTAGGGTCATCGCTTCCATTGCCGGCGGACGCAAGACCATGGGTGCCTTGCTCTACGGTGCGATGAGCCTTGTTGGAAAAGAGTCCGATCGGGTGACCCACGTTCTCGTGAACGAACCCTTCGAAAACTGCCGAGGATTCTTTTACCCGGATCAGCCAGTCCAGAAGCTGGAAGCGGGACCCTACGGCAAAACCGTTACGGTGACGGCCGCCGCGGCCGTGATCGAACTCGCCGATATTCCCTTCGTTCCGTTGCGCAACGGATTTGCCGAACTCAACGAATCCCGCCGCTCGTTCGCGGGTCTTGTCACCCGGTATTCCCGTGAGCTTCAACGTCCCTTGGGGAGGAAGCCCGTGGTCTCCCTCGACGCCAACAAAGCTCAACTCGTGGTCGAAGGTATTCCCATTCCCCTAACCGGTCGCGAACTTCTTGCCACCTCCTTCCTCTTTCTCCGCGCGAAGGAAGGCAAGCCATCCTATTCAAGCCAGCAGGCAGCCGGGGATCCCTACCTCCAGTTCGTAGGCGAATGGAAAATGAAATTTCCGAAGCACCGGGCACTTGAAAGGCTCAAGCAGGACGCCGTCCCGCAGGATCTCACCAAGGGGCTCTGCACATTGCGAAAGAAACTCGAGACGAAGGGTCTTGCCCACACGGTCGCCTACCTTGCTCCGGAACGTTCTAGGGTCGGCTTTGAGATTGAGATTGCCTGACATCCACGGACATCCAATCGGTTTTCACCGGGCCCCCACGGCATATTCTGCCGTTGTGAAAAACGTAACCCGCTCCCGCAGCTCCACTCCGCGTGCTTTCGCGCGCTTGTTCCTCCTCTTCGCCGGCTTCTTGTTCGCCGCATGGGAGACCCGTGCGTTCTGGCGGGAACTATCAAACGTCATCGCACGCCTGCGAAACCATAGCTGAAGATCCGCAGCCGTTCGGAAAACCATGCCAACCACCCTCGTTATGACTCCCACTTTACTAGAAAACATGAAACCATCCCAAGACACCCGAGTCCGCCTTTCCTCCATTGCCGGTGGAGTGTTGAAGCTGAGCGCCGTCCTTTTCGGCGCCGGTGTCTTGAGCTATGTGATTCTCGTCGCCTGGCTGCACCATCACCTCTCATCCCAGGCCATCAGCATCACGCAGGCGGCGGGCGTGCCCGTGGAAGCGGAGCGGGTAATCAAAGGATTTTTGTCCTGGTTGGCGGCTTTCGCCCTGGTTCCAGCCTTGATACGGCTTGCCACGGAAAGCCTGAATCCGTTTCGCAGTGCGGGCGGGGTAATGGGCAGGCTGGGGTTGCTGCTCATCGTGGCATTTTGTGCTGCGTTGTTGCCGCACGGTTTCCGCATCTTGCGCGGTGTCGATCACGCCGGACTGCCCGTCCGCATGGAGCTCTCGGATCCCACTCGCGCCATCTGGTGGAATCCGGATGGTGACCCCGTCCTTTTCCATTCAAATGAGATCGATGGCGGCATCCGTTTTTGGAACCGCCCAGGCATCACTCCTGACACCGGTCTCCCCAGCCTCCCCATCACCCGGGACGTCCGTGCACGCTGGCAGGAAATGCTCCGCAAATCGAGTGCCGAAAACGACCGTGTCCAACGCCACATCGCAGAAAGCCGTGCCCAGGTCACTGAACTTTCAACCCTCACCGATTCATTACGAAAAGACAGCGTCCGTCTTGAGGCTGAGGCCGAACTCCTACGCCGTGAACGCGAAGCCTCCGATCGGCGCGCCGCAGAAGCGTTAGAAAAACTGGAACTCCAAGCGGTAGCCATTCAGACCCAAAAGCCTCTGCCCGCTCCGGCAATCGAATCATCCTCTCGGCAGGTTAGCCCGCGTCAACCTACCCAGCCCCGGCCCGCTCCATCCGCTTGGATCACCCGCACCCTTTACCCTAGTGGCTTCCTCACCGCCAGGGGTGCTCCGAACTCCCGAATCGAAATCCGCAGCGATGGCCGTGGCCTCTTTCATGCACCCGGCTCACAGCCCCTCCCTTTCGCTGGCGGCACTTCCAGCTTCCATACTTCGGCTCCGGAATTCCGCCTCGTCGGTCGTGAGTCGGGCCCGTTCCTCGTCACCTACCGCTGGATCCCACAATGAACACTCCCATCACTCTCGACGAAATCCTCCACCCGGCCCGAATCGACGCCGCCCGGAAAAAGCTCATCGCCAATAACGGATGCGCGGGTGAGGACGCCCTATCCATTCGTGAATTGGACGCTGCCCTACCTCACCTCTGGCCGGCCATCGAGGCTTCCATCCGTAATGGAACTTACCAACCGGCGCCGTTGCGCCCGGTTCCCATTCCCAAGCCCACGGGAGGCATTCGGCGCCTCGCCATTCCTTCGGTGCTTGACCGACTCATTCAGCACGCCATCGCAATGACACTTACTCCTCCCTGGGAGAGGCGCTTCCCACCATCCTCCTTCGCATACCGTCCCGGCACCGGTGCCCAGCCCGCAATCTCCGGCATTCTTGAAAACGCCCGACTCTTCGAGCACCCCATGGCCCTCAGGATCGACATCCGTGACTACTTCGATCGGATCTCAAAAGCTTCAGTGGATGCCGTCCTTCGCGACACTCCCTGCGACTCGGCTTCCTCCACCCTGATTCATCGGTCATTGGGCGCGCCACTTGCCGGTCCCCTCGGCCCCGTGATCCGAGATAGGGGCATTCCCCAAGGCAGTCCGCTCTCCCCACTGCTCTCCAATGCCATCCTTCTTCCTTTCGATCTCTCCTTCGCTTCGGCTCCTGCCCTCCTCTTCCGTTATGCCGACGACATGCTTCTCCTCTGTGCGGACGAATCCACCGCCCGCTCCATGCTCGCCCGTGCTTCTGAAAGCCTCGCCGGCCTGGGCTTGGAACTCAACCAAGCGAAAACCCGACTCCTCCCACTTGGGGAAACAAGCTTTCTTGGCTTCGCTTTCCGCCAGGATGCCAGCGGTTGGCATCGGGACCTCTCAGACAACACCCGCTCCAGCTGTATTCACCACCTGCGCTGCATGGAAGACTCCGGCAAGTCACCTACCGAAATGTCCACTTTTCTCGGGCAGTGGGCAGCCTACTTCCTTCCCGATCCCGGTGATCGCCAGCGCCACGCGCAATTCCTCCGGGAAACCGCCGCCACCTTCCAACTTCCGGATACCCACCCCGCTACCCGCTCGTCGTCGCCCAATGGATTCTCCTACGACGGACACGGCCGAGATCAAGCCTACCCGCGCATTCCATGGGCCGCCCGTTTCTTTCTCCGTCGGGTCCGCTTCGGTCTCCATTTCCACAGACGCGGCTTCATCCCCATACCGTCCGGCATTCATATCAACATTGCCGGTCACCGAATTTACTTCCGCTTCTGAGTCACATCCCATGCACGTTGTTGTCCACACCCCGATGTCCCGACTTCGCTTGCAACGCAGGTGTCTCCTCATTACCTCACCAGAGGGTGCCGAAACCCGCGTTCCTCTTGAAGAAACCGAACGCCTGCTCCTTGGGTCACGCGTTTCCATCACTCCTTGCGCGCTCGCCTACCTTCTAGCGCGTGACATTCCCGTTTCTATTGTTTCATCATCTGGACGTCTGCTTGGATCCTTCGAGCCTCCATCTCCGGCCCGTGGCCTCACCCGCCGTCTGCTCCACTCCGCCACTGTCGATCCTGACTTTCGGATCGCCATTGCCGCCATTATCGTCGCTGCCAAAATCCACAATGCCCACCGTGCCCTCCAACGTCTCAACTCCCGCCGGGCCGCTTTTGAAAAATCCATCCTCACGCAGTTCAAGCACCTTGCCCGAGAAGCTGAACGCGCGACTTCCGTCGAATCCCTGCGGGGCATCGAGGGTGCCGCCGCCGCCCGCTACTTCGCCCTCTGGGCCCTCTTCCTCCCACCTGCATTCCCTTTCGAGCGCCGCTCAACCCGTCCGCCCCTAAACCCGGTCAACGCCGTCATCTCCTTCACCGCCTCCCTCGTTCACGGTGAAATCCTCTCCGCTTCCCTCAATCGAGGTCTCGATTCCACACCCGGCTGCCTCCACGAAACCACCGACGACCGCCATTCCCTCGTTCTCGACCTCATGGAGCCCTTTCGTCCAGCCCTCATCGAGCCCCTCACACTTCGCATGTTCTCCCTCGGCATCCTCAATCACAAACACTTCAAGCCTCACGGCTGCGGAGTTCATCTCAATGAGGCCGGACGTAGCCTCCTCTTCGATCAATATGAAGACCGCCTCGCTCGCCGCTTCATCGATCCACGCTCCGGTTCACGCACCACCCTCCGCGCCTGCCTCCAACAAGCTCCTCTCGACTTCAAGTTCGCTCTCACAGACCCCTCCCGCCTCTCGCCATTCCTCCTCTCGTGACCCCCTCCTCTCTTGGAATCCCTGATCCACAGTCCGTCGGCTCCTGATCACGATGACCCTTGGTGGGATGAATTTTTCCCCCATACCCCTCACCCAAAACCTCCCGGGAATCCTCTTATGCTCCGTCTCATCGTTTATGACATCGCCGCACCCAAGCGTCTGCGCCGCGTCGCCAATGTCTGCGAGGATTTCGGCCTCCGGGTCCAGAAATCCGTCTTCGAGTGCTGGTTGGAGAAAGAACGCTTCGAGCGCCTCTGGGAAGCACTCCTTGCAGAAATCGACAATCACGAGGACAGCCTCGTGGCCTACACGCTTGATGCCACCGCTGCCAAAGCTCGCCGCCAAGCAGGAAATCTTACGATCCTCTCCGAAAAGCGCACCCGAGTCATCATTTAGCTCACCGTCTTGATCTAACAAAAACCCTCCCAAAATAGCCGGAGGATTGCCAAAACTCACAACTCGCTAAATTGCATGGACTTGCCTCGGGGGTAACATCGGTATTTTGAATCAATCCCCGGCTCTCAGTCCCCTTTTTGCCCCGATCGGCCAAACAAGCTTGCTTGCATCCTAAGTTTCAATTCCTTACAGTGCCTGCAGTCCCAAGTGGACTCCCCGCCGAAAGGCATTGGTGACCGTACCAGGCTCCGTATGAAGGAGTTGATAGCGAGCCCCGGTCCCAAGTGGACTCCCCGCCGAAAGGCATTGGTGACTACAATTCTTGTCGCATGACGCGACGCCGACTTTTTTAGGTCCCAAGTGGACTCCCCGCCGAAAGGCATTGGTGACAAGGTTGGAGTTAAGGGGTGTCCTTGACTCAATTCGGTCCCAAGTGGACTCCCCGCCGAAAGGCATTGGTGACGGTCTTCGGGCGACAACTGGCCATGCAAAGGCAGAATTGTCCCAAGTGGACTCCCCGCCGAAAGGCATTGGTGACGTTCGGTTTGAATCTGATATGCGACTGCTGCGTCCCTTTGGTCCCAAGTGGACTCCCCGCCGAAAGGCATTGGTGACGATCCAAAAAGTCATGAGCTGCTTGGATATTTCACTTCTGAGTCCCAAGTGGACTCCCCGCCGAAAGGCATTGGTGACAGCAATGAGAGAGAAGCAGAGTGAAAAAAGCAGAGTAAGTCCCAAGTGGACTCCCCGCCGAAAGGCATTGGTGACCATAGGTGGCGAATTGAATTGCTTCAGAAACTTCAGTGTGTCCCAAGTGGACTCCACGCCGAAAGGCATTGGTGACCCAGCTGTTGCTGACTTTGAGTCAACTCATTAATCTCCTTGGTCCCAAGTGGACTCCCCGCCGAAAGGCATTGGTGACTACTCCTGGTTTCAAAAGGATCGGACGAGCCCAGACCATCGGTCCCAAGTGGACTCCCCGCCGAAAGGCATTGGTGACTCTGTACGGCTTCACCGTAGGTCGGAGCAACTTTTTGTCCCAAGTGGACTCCCCGCCGAAAGGCATTGGTGACCATGGGGTGATGGCGCGCATTTCCCCGGGCAGCGAGTGTCCCAAGTGGACTCCCCGCCGAAAGGCATTGGTGACCTCCCGAAGGAATAGGGTCCAATCTCACAGGAGCAACTGGGTCCCAAGTGGACTCCCCGCCGAAAGGCATTGGTGACGACAGGTATCCATAGCTGGACGAAACTTCCTCGTTCGCATGTCCCAAGTGGACTCCCCGCCGAAAGGCATTGGTGACAAATTTGGGGGGGATTTGTGTGGGGGGGAGTTCATTTCTTGTCCCAAGTGGACTCCCCGCCGAAAGGCATTGGTGACCCTTTGCTTGAGCGATTTCCGCATCAGCCTTTGCCTTGGTCCCAAGTGGACTCCCCGCCGAA
>CAZVMS010000338.1:0-3023 GCA_964628795.1 uncultured Haloferula sp.
TTTTCGGTGTCTCCGGCCTCCTGCGACGCTTTCCGGGTTCTTGCTCCGCTTTTCAGACACACTTTTCCGAAGTCGAAAAAACTCGAATTGTAAACTCTGATTGTTTTCAATCGCCGTTTCGCGACTTCAGTTCCTCAGCGCCGTCCAGACCCACTAAAAGAGCCCTTGCAGCGGGTAGCTGGTGGGCATCGTATCCACGAAGCGGCGCGCGCTCAGCTTTAGCTGCGCTCCGATTGTCAGTGGCCGTGGCCGGATCGTCTTGGCCTTGCGCCCACGCCAGTTCCGTTCCTTTTAGCGCCCTGCGCCGCAGGTTCTCAGTCAGCGTTTAGGCCATCGCCGACAGCTACAGCCGTAACTGGTCGTGATCGTTGAGATCTTGATCGCCCATGGCCTGTGCGCCGCGGTTCTCGTAGATGGCCTTGCAGTCAGCCTCCTTTCAACGGAAGAGTGGAATGTCCCCACGGTTCGTGTTGAAAAGTCCTGGATCGAAGGCGAAGATATCGAGACTTGTGATCTCGAGGTGTTGCATGCCGGACGGACCGCCCATATTGAGGAGCATGTCTCGTGGCGCCAACGCCTTCAGGTGCCCGCGCCGGCAAATGGCACCCCATTATGGGGCCAGCGAGGAGCCCTCTTCCCGAGTCTCGATTTCTGTTGTTCCGTCGAGGATCAGATCAAAGGGCTCGGAGGCGACGGCCGACCTTTCAGAGCTGCGATGCGTGGCCTTCGGGACCTATAAAGGTATTGCGAGTCATGGACCGCGGGACCGTTTGACATTCACGGTCTAAGTAATGCATCTGGTGAAAGCTTCTCGACGCTGCAGCAGTTCAGTGAAGAAAGGACCTTTCTATGCCCAGATGGCCAGCACCGTCTGTTTGAGTGGCACGTCAAGAGAGGTGATATGAGGATTCATTTCTTCGACTTCCCCACTCAGAGACGCCTCCTCGTTGGCTATGTCGGCGGTCACATGAGGACTTCGAAATATCAGTAAACGATTCAGTTCGCTAGATTGATCCCGCGAGTTTCTGCAATGCCAAATTCGCCGGGTCGGACACAGTAAGGATCTTCCTTCCGTGAGCGTGTAGTTCCGAGCAGAGACTCATCGTGCGACTACCGGGCGCGGCGTGTGCTACGAACACGCGGTCGGCGAGGGCGCCCACGACTCGGTTTCGCTGCTCGGCGAGTGCGGCGGTGATGCGTTTGTGTTTGGGTTCGAAGGGGGAAAGGATGAGGAGGCGGCCGGCTTCGAAGGCGGGGCGGAGTTCGGGCTTGAGGCGCATGCCTAGGATTGAGCGGGCGGGGACCCAGATGACGGGCTGCTTGCCGCGGAGGAGGATGCGCAGGCACTCCCATTCCATCGGAGAGTGGAATCCGCCGATGACGGTGCGGCCTTCGTCGCGCATGGCCGTGATCGCGTCGAAGGTCTTGAGGATCACACCGCCGGGGCATTGGGCGGAACAGAAGAATGCGGTCTTTACGCCCTCCAGGATCCGCGAGTAGCCAGCCGCCCAGACTGTTACAGTAGCGGGCGCCTCGTGGGGCTGACGCAGCGAAGCTGCGAACCCTTTGTCAGGCAGGCTTATGGGCGTGGTCGCGGCGTCGAGGACTACGGCGGCCATCATTCCTCATCGGTATCCGCCCCAAGGCGGTACTTGATGTCGTAGTTGATGATGAAGTCGCGCTCCTCACTGGTAAATTCATAATGGTCCGCCAGGACAGCATCGATTTCATCAATGATGGGTTTACTGTGACGCGGGATAATACATTGGACCGTAAGGGTATCGTGAGCGAACCGCATCGTTCGAGTCTCAGACTTGGAGTTCAGGTCGGCCATCAACTTGGCTGCCAGCTTGTCCAGTTTCTCCCCTGATTCTCCTTTAGCAGCCCTTCCCACTTTGAACGGGAATGCCTCGACTTCGCGTTTATTGACGTGCCTGCAATCCGAAAATACAGTCACGAACCAATAGAACAGAGTGGAGTTCAGCGCGCACAGAGCAGCGTTTGCGGCTGAGCATGAAGTGAAGTAAAGCGCCTTAAACTCTGAGGGAGGTCTCCTCCTACCGTTGCCATCTAATACGCGAGGTTCAAAGTCAAGGACTTGCAGAAAATAGCCGACCTTCCTGCTGTAATAAATTGCTTTCTCGCCTCTTCTGCTAAAGGCCATCCCAAGTTGGTAATTGTCGCCTTTCAGTTTCTCGATGATTGACACCTCAAGTGGAGAACAGAGCTTGGGTAGTGCACTGGCCACGAGCGCCCGCTTCGCGCGCTGTAGACCCAGCGCCGGGAAAAGCATTGGACGGAACGTTGATGCCCACTTGTTGTAACGACTTGAGTAATGATTCCCATCCTCAGCCTCCGAGTTGCTGAATAAATGTATTGTAAGGCGAATGTGTTCAAGACCGTCAAACAGTCGGGATGGCCGATCATCGTACGAGCTGTAAACAAGCTGACTTCGCTTCGCCAAGAGCTTTTGAAGCGGTTCATATCGATCGGTACTAATGGAAGACACCGGGACGATGAATCCGAGTCGTCCTGATGGTGGAGCAAGTGCCATGCATCGCTCTAACATCAAGGCATATAGATTGCCGGCCTCGATGCATTGGTAGTTTCGCATCGCAGATGTGTCAACTTGTTTCAGTTCGATATAGGGAGGATTTCCAATTATCACATCGAAGCCACCCGACGTCATGATCTTATGAAAATCCACCAACCAATGAAACGGCTTGTGACTTTGTTTCCATTTGATGAATCCTGATCTTTTGATACCCTGTTCAGCACTCATGAAGTCATCAAGTTCATCTTCGAGCTTCGCGAAGCGTTGTCTAAGTGCGAACTTGTCTTCGGTAGTGACTAGCCCATTCAGCCTAGTTTGCTGCTGACGAAATAGGTCCATGGCACTGTCAAGAGTCTTGGCTTCATCTTCCAGGGCTCTCTTCTGTTCTTCAAGTAGGAGATTTCCTTGTCCGCTCCCGATTTCAGCGACGCGCGTGTAGCCAACCAGTGTATTGCCCGCGCGGATGTTG
>CAZVMS010000339.1:0-2965 GCA_964628795.1 uncultured Haloferula sp.
TAAGGATGATCCTCTTCTCCGAAGACGATCCGCAGTCAGGAGGAATGCTCCTCCGCATTCCTTGAATGGTAGGCGCGATCGCGCCAGGGCGGTGGATGACGATGCTTCCCAAGAGCCTGCTTGGGGCAATCAAGGCTCAGGTGGAGGTGGCGCGGAAGGTATGGGAGAGCGATCGGGCGGCGGGGCTGGCCGGGGTGCACATTCGGGGGGCGCTGGGGAGAACCATGCAGCGGGCGGCAGAGAGTTTTGAGTGGTTTTGGTTGTTTCCAGCGCGTCAGACGTCGGTGGATCCGGCGTGTAACGTCACGCGGCGTCACCATCTCCATGCGCAGGTTTACAGTGATTCGATCAAACGTGCGGCGGCAGCGGTCGGGATCAATAAGTGGGTCACAAGCCATTCTTTGCGCCATAGTTTTGCGACCGATCTCCTAGAATCTGGTGTGGACCTGAGGCGGATCCAGGAGCTGCTGGGCCATCAGGACATCACGACGACGGAGATCTATCTGCACGTGGCGCTGGGAGTGAGTGGCCTGGGAGTGACAAGCCCGCTGGATCAGATGCCTGCTGGCTCCATGCCGTGCTTGAGCGAGGCGGTCGTCGCGTAAAAGGCTGCGCCTCACGCGATGGCCGCGTAAAAGGCTGCGTCGCGTAAAAGGCTGCGCGTCACGCGATTGTGGAGGGGTGGTTTTTTGGGCTGGGGTCTGGTGGGTGAGGTAGGATTGATAGGATGCGGTGAGGGCGGGGCGGAGATGGGTGTCCCATTGCTGGCGTACTTCGACTTCGTCGATGGTCTCGGCAAGGGGATCGAAGTCTTTGACAGCATCGCGCAATAGCTGGCCAAGGTCGATCTCTTCCTTGTCATCCTCGATGAGGCGGCCGTCGAGGGCGAGGTCGGATGAGTCTCCCTTTTCCTGCCAGAGGGCGACGAGCTTTTCGTCGATGCTGTTCTTGGTGATCATGAATGGGTTGGCAAGGGAAAAAGAAAAGCCTGCAAGATTTTCTTGCAGGCTTTGGCACCTTCGGTGCGGTGCCGAGTGATGAGTGAAGGCGGCGGGGTTGCTTGGCGGGGTTGATGGGTGTGACGGCGTCCCGCGCTCCGATGCCTGGTCAAGCGGCTTGACTCAGCGTTTGAAGTTGAGGCCCTTTTCGAGCTGGATGTAGTAGCCTTTGGCGGTGCGGCGGATGGTGGCTTGGTAGACTGGGCGAATGGCGGCGGACTGGGCTTTGCGGGCGTAGGTGATGGCTTCCGGGGAGAGGACGACTTCGGTGCCGGAGAATTTGGTGCGCCATTTGGTATCGACGTCGGGCTTTTCCGGGAGTTTGAGTTGGGCTTGGAGTTGGACGCTGCGGTTGTAGTATTTGGCGGGGTTCTTGGCGATGTCCGGAATGGTGAGGTTCTTCTTCCGGGAGGTATCAGTGATGAGGTGGCCACGGTAGACGGCGGGACTGTTGGCAGTGGGGCGGCGATCGCCGAGTTCCATTTCAGGGAGGCCGCGCTTGCCGTATTCCAGGTCCATGGCCTTGCCGAGGTCTGTGGCGGTGGCGGAGGCGGTGAGCAGTGCGATCAGGAGGCTGGGGAGGGGGCGGCGATGCGGGCGGGGATGGCGGGTCGGTGATTCCATAGCGAGGAAAACTCGTCGATATGGCAGCGTGATGCAAGTTCGGAATGCTGGAGCGCCCGGTAGAGGGGGTCGGTGTTGATGTGTTTGCGGTCGAGGTTGAATTCCCGGAGGTGATTATGCTGGACGATGGGGCCGGTGACTTGCTCGCTGGGTCCGGTGATGCCGATGGCGTAGCGGGGGCGGTGGTTGAAGAGGCAGAGGATGGCGGGCTCTCCGGCGGCGGACTGCATGATGAGGTGATCGGGCAGGTCCGGGGCTTCGGCGGCGATGCGCTGCATGACGGGCGGCTGGTCGACGCCATCGAGGGTGAGGAGATAGTCGGTCATCTGCTCAAGGGAGGAGAGCGGTGGTTCCTCTTCGGCGTGGACGAGGAGTTGCCAGGTGATCTGTCCTGATGGTCCGCTGAAGTGCTTGAGTTCGGCGAGGGTGAGGCTGGAGTGGTGGAGGAGGAAGAGGCGGTCGGGAGTTTCGGATAGGTAGAGCATGAGTTTGAAAAGCTGAAATCTTGTCGCGTAAAGGGCTGACGCCCCACGCGATTAGGAGTTAGAGGAGGCTGGAAATGGTGGGGTTCTTGCGGGATGGTGGCTTGGGGATGGGGAAGCGGATGATGTTGGTGGGTTCCTTGGGTGGGGTGACGGACTTGCGGTCGGGGGCGGGGGCGGTTGGCTTGTTGGTCTTGCGCATGAGTTCGAAAAGGTTGGCCGCTTTCGGCGGAGTGCCGGGTGAGGAGTGAGTAGTGAGCGGTAGTCGCGTAAAAGGCTGCTCCTCACGCGATTGTGGAGGGGTGGTTGTTGAGGGGGGAGCTCGCTTGGTGGTTCGGCAGGGCAGAAATGCCCTGGGGCCTTGCGTTGTTGACTTCTGAGACCTGAAACTTGAGACTTGAGACTTGAGACCTGTTTCAGACGGTTTTCAGCGTCGTAAACATATTCCGTCATGCTTTGTTCCTCTGTTCCTTTGGCCCTTTCACACTCCCGCAGTGTCTCCGTCTGACCGGACATTGACCCACACTTCGGGAGTGTCTGAACCTTTTTTATCATATTCCCGTTAATATCGTAAGTATAAGTGAAAGATGAATTTTCCACAAGCTGATTGGCGGCATTATACCTGTGATTCCTTATAAACCGGTCGTTAATCCTGTTACCGGCCTTGTCGTAGATGAAACCTTCCTTGCGCTTATCCGGGTATTTAACGGTTATCAGCTGATTGTTTTTGTCGTAGGAATAGGAAATAGAGGACTGGAGGATTGGAAGATTAGAGGATTGGCCGTCGCCAATGGCTCCGGCACTTGAGGCCCCTGTGGGGCTGTTCCGGCCGGAAACTTCCGCGCCTTCACGCTGACTTGA
>CAZVMS010000340.1:0-149192 GCA_964628795.1 uncultured Haloferula sp.
GCATGACGACCTTCAGCGCCGATGTCACCTTCCCCCAAACCGCCAGCCGCTTGGTCGGAATCAACATTGAGAAATCCGGCTACGGCCAGATCCGTGCGGACAATATCAGTGTGATCTCCGACTCCCTCACCATGGAGCCGGTGCCGCACCTCCAATCACTCGCTCCCCCGAACGTCCTCTACGGAGAAACCATTGAACTCACCGGCACCAACTTTGGCAGCAGTCCCGGCACCATCCTCGTGGGCGGAGCACCCAACGGAGTTACCGTGCTTTCTTGGAGCCCGACGAAAATCACCGCACGCATCGATGGTGAATGCATCGGCGGTAACGTCCAGGCCGACACCGGAGGACCGCGGACTTGCGAAGTCAGACGTCTCACCATCGACAGCCCGCACTTCCTGATCGATCGCCATATCGGTGGCTCAATGATGATGCCCGGAGAAGGCGGCGACAACGCCATCGTGGTCGCTGGTGAACGGCTCAAGGTCGCCGTGCGCGTGTCTTTCCGCAATGGCTTCACCACCACGGGCGGCATCCAACTCTCAGTCCCCGGCAGCACCGCTGCCAGCTTCTCGCCCAATCCCGTCATGCGCGATGGTGGTAGCCTGCTCAGTTTCGATACCGGCGGACTCTCCCCCGGCTCACATACCTTTACGATCCTCGCAGAAGAAGGCGGCGCTTCATCACGCAGCACCACTTTCCAAGTTGATGTGAGACAACCGGCCACGCTCGTCCTCACCGACAACGATCGCAACCCGATCGATGGAGCCACCTTCATCTCCCAGAGCCCCGTCACCATGATCACAAGCTGCGCTGATCCTCTCGGAAACGACCTCACCTTCACCGTTGATAAGCCGCAGTGGTCGTCGAGCAATCCATCCGTAGCCGAGGTCTTCCAAAGTGCCTCACCATGGGGGGATTTCAAATTGCTTCCCCACCACTCGGGGAACGCCACCATTCGAGCGCGCTACCCAGATGGCACGACCTTTGACCACGACGTCACCGTCGCCATCCCCGCCGAGCCACGAGCCACCGCCCACTACTGCGTCGCCCCGGTGATGTCTAACAATCCTAGCATCTCAAACACCCTATACATCCTGTGGACAGGAGCCATGAGTGCAAGTGGCTATTCAATTGGTGATCTGGGCATCGAAGTTATCGATAGCCAGTGGGGCCCGGGCAATACCAGCTATTCTGCGGAATTCAAGGTGACGGAAACGATGTTCGAGGGTGCGGCACAACCTGCAAAAATCGGAACTTACCTGTTCACCAGTAGTGCCACCGTAGCCCTAAGCGACGGAGGTAGCCAGTCGGCCGCTTCTGGGTGCGTCTTCCATGTTGTCAATGACCCCGCCACCGCTCTCATTCAGGGCACCGTCTCACAGTTCGGCGGATCTATGGCCGGCCACGGTGCCAATGGCATCTTGGAATTCTACAACGCTGGAACCGGAGACCTCGCCTTCAAACAACTGATCTGGGAATGGACCAATGACTACTCCGCCCCACGCATCCCGCCCGGCACCTACAAAGTCCGCCTCGTTCCAGAAAGCTTCAGCCCCGACTCACCCCGACCCCAGTGGTATCCCAACGCCGAGAACTTCGCCGATGCCCAAAGCCTCACACTTGGCGCTGGCGACACACTCAACTCCATCAACTTCACCCTCAGCCCGCCACCGGGTGGTCCGCCTGCTCCCCGGATCACGGTGGCCCCCACTCACGATCCGGTAGCGCAAACATTCCGCACCTCGATCCAGACCCTCAATGGCGTCAACTACTCCCTCCAAAAATCAAAAACCATGGCCGATGGTAGTTGGTTCACCATTCAAACCATCTGGGGAAGCGGAAGCGAAGCCATGTTTGAAGACACCGCCGCCACCGAACCGGGCGCATTCTACCGAATCATTACCGAGTAGAATAGGCACTCCCAGGACCGGTCGGACATTCTCGCCAAGCCCCCGACCGGCCCAACGGGAGCCGTCCCCGTCCCGCTCCGACCTTCCCGCCGGCCTCTGCCGCCGAGTGCTCGGAATTCCCGTGGCCACCTATCTGAACGCCGCCGTTTCAAACACTCCCAAGCCTTCAAAACCCCTTGATCTCAAATGATGCCACAATTTCTATGAGAACGGCATGGCTTTTTGCCCGGATAGGGTGCAGCTTCGTAAGTGGATACGGACGGATAAAACCGCCATCCATTGCACTGAAAACCAAAAGCAATAATACGATGCAAACTGAAAATGTGAACATGCCCATCACAGTGACCGTTCGTCACGAGACCGTGACCGACTCACTGCGCGAATACGCTCAAAAGAAAATCGAAGGACTCCACCTCGACTACCCGCGCATCATCGAAGCCAAAGCCATTCTCGACGTCCAAAAGAACCGACACATCGCGGAAATCCTCCTCTTTTGTGCCAATCACATTGTCATTGAAGCGCACACTGAAGGGCCGGACATGTATGCCGCCATCGACGAAACGATCGACAAGATCGCCCGCCGCATGCGCAAGCAGAAGACACGCCTCATGAAGAAGCGCCGTCCGCATCGTAATGAATCCATCCGCTACATCGATGAGAGCTACTACGACGAGACCGCCCTCGATCACCCCGAGGAATCCGAAACCGATCCCGAACCCTACATCGTCCACATCGACAAATACCACGTCCGCACGATGTATAAGGAAGACGCCGTCATGGAGCTTGAGCTCACCGACCGTCCCTTCGTTCTCTACAAGAGCGCACGCAAGGGCTGCCTGACGATCCTCTATCGCCGTAACGACGGCGAATACTCCGCAATGCGCCTCGACGCCTAAGCGGGAGCGCTGGTCTTCGACCGACGATGACGCCAGCCGAAGGCAAATTTCAAAAGCCGGAGCCTCTCACGAGGCCCGGCTTTTTTTAACTCATCTCACAAGGACTACTCAAGCTCATCGAGGAATCCCTACGACAGCATCAAGGCATCCAGCTCTTTTGGAGTCGTTCCGTCCCGGCTCTTCACCAGTACTCGGCAGACATCGCCATGCCAAGCCAACGGGTAAAGACACCGTTACGGTGGCTTGTTTCCTCTGAACGACGATGAATCACTCAACCCGCACAGCTTGTATTGATGGGTTTGCTTTTCATGGTTGTGAAATGAGCCGTATTTCCGTTGCTGGCAGACCATGGGAGCGGGCCGTCACGACGATCTCTCCGGGCTGGCGACCGCGGTTGGGATTGCCAGTCCTATCCAGTTTTCCGCTCGGTGCGATGATCGCCAAGGCCAGGCCCTTGAAGGTGCGAACCGAGCTTCCCTGAAAGCTTTCATGGCTCAGCGGGTCTCCGCTACCAAGTCCCACGATGCGGCCGGGGCCGTCGATCTCGAGGGTCACGGATTTCGCCGCATTGGGCACGAAATTCCCGTCTTTGTCCTCCATCCGGATCGTCACATAGGACAGGTCGCGGCGGCTCGCACTGACCTCCAACTGGTCGGCCAAAAGCCTAACCGTCGCCGGCCGCCCGGCGGTGCGGGTGCTTGTGGTGTTCACCACGGTGCCGTCCTTGATCGCGACGGCCTTCAATTCGCCGGGCGTATAGGGAACCGCCCACTCAAGGTGCATGTCCCTCTCCTCGGTGAATTGTTTACGACCGAGCGACTTCCCATTGAGAAACAGCTCCACGCTGTCGCAGTTGGTATAACACCAGACCGGGATGGTGGTTCCTTCCTTTCCGGGCATGGTCCAGTGCGGCAACAGGTGCACCATCGGTTTCTCCGTCCACTGGCTCTGATAGAAATAATAGGTATCCTTCGGGAAGTTGCACAGGTCGATGATGCCGAAATTGCCGAGCACCCGCGGCCATCCGCCGGACTCGCCGATGTAGTCGAAGCCCGTCCAACGGAACTCGCCCGCAACAAAGGGCAACGTCTTGGTCAGACGCCACGAATCCCGCGAGGTGATGCGCACTGCGGCATTATCGTAGGATGACTCATACCGGGGATCGGTTTCGGGAAAGACCTCCTCTTCGGTCAGGTCCGCCGGCTCGTGTTGCTCTTCACGGAACTTCGAATGGGTCCGGTATTCCCCACGGGTTTGCAGGGAATGCGGAACTTCCGAGGCATAAATCCGGCGCTCAGGATAGCGGAGGTGATCGGCTTCATACTGGAAGCACGAGCCGCCGCCACCGTTGTAGCCGACAAGGTCCATGATCTCGGCGAAGCCGCTCTCATTGGCTCCGGCCATGAAGTTGGTTCCGACGGTCACCTCACGGGTCGGATCCAGCTGGTGGCTGAGCGCCTGCAGCTTCTTCAGCGTTTCAAGTTCGCCGTATTTCTGAGCCTCCGGCACTTCGTTGCCGATGCTCCACATGATGACCGATGGATGGTTGCGATCCCGCCGGAGATGGTCGGTCAGATCGCGTTCCGCCCACTCGTCGAAGAGCAGGTGATAGCCGAATCTCGCCTTGCCTTTGTTCTCCTTGCTGGAGACCAGCGTTTTGGCGACCTCATCGAATGCCCAGCCACGGCGCCACTCGTCGAAGGTTTCATTGACCACGAGAAATCCCATCCGGTTGCACATGTCCAGCAACTCGGGCGACGGCGGGTTGTGAGCGGTGCGGATCGCGTTGCAGCCCATTTCCTTGAGCATCCTCAAGCGGCGCTCCAGCGCCTGGTCCCACAAGGCGGCTCCCAGCGGTCCAAGATCATGGTGATTGCAGACCCCTTTCATGATCACGCTCTCGCCATTGAGCAGCAGCCCGCGATTGGCATCGAACACGACCTCACGCACCCCCAGCGGTGTCTCATAACGATCCACCAAGCTCTCTCCGTCCCGCAGCTCGGTGCGTAGCGTGTAAAGGTTTGGCGATGTCGGAGACCACAGCGCCGGGCGGGTGATTTCGAGCGTCTGATCAAACACCTTTTCCTCCCCTGCCCCCAGTTCGAATACGTTGGAGGTGAATGCGACAGCCTTGCCCCCGGCATCAACGATAGTCTGTGACACCTTCACCTTCCTTGAATTGTCATATCCGTTCCGGCAGGTGGTTCGAACGGCCACCTCGGCCAGCCCGGCGGTGATCTTCGGCGTGCTGATCTGAGTGCCCCAATGAGCCACTCGCAGCGGATCCGTAAACTTCAGCCAGACGTGGCGGTAAATCCCCGATCCCGTATACCACCGTGAGGACGGCTGCTTCGAATTGTCCACTCGCACCGCCAAAACGTTGTCGCCCTTGGACTTGAGATGAGGCGTGAGGTCATATTCGAATCCGATGTAGCCATACGGCCGTTTCCCCAAGCGATGGCCGTTGATCCAGACCTCCCCGTTCATGTAAACGCCATCGAACTCGATGAAGACCATCTTCCCTGCCGCACTGTCCGGCAGTTGGAAGGTCTTCCGATACCATCCAGTGCCACATGGCAGGTAGCCGCCGGGCGCAGCGCTGGGGTTCTTTTTGTCGAAAGGCCCCTCGATGCTCCAGTCGTGCGGCAGATCGAGCCCGCGCCATCCGGAATCGTCGAATGAGGGAACCTCCGCGCCAGTCGGGTCGCCTTTGAGAAAAAACCATCCAGTATCGAAGTTCTGACGACTTCTTGGGTTGTTAGTGGTTTTGACCTCCTCAAGGAGGTCAGCATGGATGTTAGGAAAGACGGTGAATAAAAATGTTAGAACTGCAAGGAACGGCTGAATGAGATGGGTTTTCTTCATGGGGTGATCATGTTTACGAAGGGCCAACGGGCAAATCAGTTCTCCTACGATTCCAAGCCCCCTGCCCGACAGGGTTCTCAAAATCCCTCGAGCACCAAGCCCAAAAAAGCCCGCCACCCTTTTCAGAGTGCCGGGCTTTGGGAATTCAGCGAGTGCTTACTCAGCCGCAGCCGACTCAGCGGAACCTTCTGCTTCTGCAGCTTCGATCTTCTGGTCGCGGAGCCACGCGCGGCGGCTCATCTTGACACGGCCCTTTTCGTCGACGCCGACGCACTTGGCGGTGATCATCTCACCCTTCTTGATGACATCTTCAGGGTGCTCGGTGCGGCCTTCGGCCAACTCCGACACGTGAACGAGGCCATCCTTGCCAGGCAGCACTTCCATGAAGGCACCGAAGTTGGTGATCGAAACCACCTTACCGGTGTAAACCTTGCCAACCTCGATCTCCTGGAACATCCGATCGATGAGCTCCTTGGCGCGGTTGAGGCCTTCTTCCTTGGAAGCATAGATGTGAACGGTACCGTCGTCCTCAATATTGAGTTCGGCGCCGGACTCCGCCTGGATGCCCTTGATGTTCTTACCACCAGGGCCAATGAGTTCACCAATGCGATCCGCAGGGATCTTCACGGAAACGATGCGCGGTGCGTGAGCACTGAGCGGCTGGGCTTCGTTCACACATTCGTTCATCTTGGCGATGACGACGGTGCGACCCGTCTTGGCGAGGCGGATGCCTTCTTCGAGGATCGCAAGCGGAAGACCGGGAAGCTTCAGGTCGAGCTGGAAGCCCGTGACTCCTTCGTCGGTGCCGCAAAGCTTGAAGTCCATGTCACCGTAGAAGTCTTCCGAACCGATGATGTCGAGCAGCACCTTGTGCGCCTTCATCGTGCCATCTTCGTTCCACTCGGTCACCAGACCGGTCGAAATCCCACCGACAGGTGCCTTGAGCGGCACCCCGGCGCAAAGCAGCGAAAGCGTTCCGGCGCAAACCGTCGCCATCGAGGTCGAGCCATTCGACTCGAACACTTCGGAGGAAACACGCATCGCGTAAGGGAACACATCTTCGTCAGGGATCACCGGAGCAATCGAACGCTCGGCAAGGGCACCGTGACCGATTTCGCGGCGGTTGATGCCACCCATACGACCGCACTCACCGACCGAGAACGGAGGGAAGTTGTAGTGAAGGATGAAGCGCTTGCTGTCCTCACCACCGGCGTAGTTGTCGAAGAATTGCTTCTCGTCGGCAGGTGCCAGCGTGCAGATGCCCATGGCCTGAGTTTCGCCGCGGGCGAAAATCGCGGAACCATGAACGCGTGGAAGGGAATCCCTCTCGGCGAACAGCGGACGAAGTTCTTCGATCTGACGACCGTCAGCACGAATCCCCTTCTCCATGATCGCGACGCGGAACGCCTTCTTCTGGATATATTCGAAGACCTGCTCGATTTCGAACTCGGTGGTCTGCGGGAACTTCTCCTTGATCGCTGCTTCGACTTCGTCGCGCAGGGCCCCAACCTTCTTACCACGCTCGACCTTGGAGGCGGCGTAGATGGCATCTTCGATTCGATCACCGGCAACGGCGTAGCCGATTTCGAGGAGTTCTTCCTTGGCCACGGTCACCTTGTATTCGCGTTTCGGCTTGCCAGCGAGGCGGACGAGCTCTTCCTGAGCTTCAACCAACTTGGTGACGCTTTCCTGGGCGAAGTAGAGAGCCTTGATGAATTCATCTTCAGGGAGTTGATCAGCCGCACCTTCGATCATGATTACGTCCTGCTTGTTGCCGACATAAACGAGATCAAGGTCGCTTTCTTCACGCTCGTCGAAAGTGGGATTCACCACAAACTCACCATTCACGCGACCCACGCGCACCGCACCGATCGGACCCGCGAAAGGGATGTCGGAGATGGCAAGAGCGGCGGAAGCACCGTTCATTGCGAGGATGTCGGAGTCGTTCACCTGGTCTGCAGCGAGCAGCAGCGCGACGATCTGAGTTTCGTAAAGATAGCCCTTTGGGAAAAGCGGACGCAGCGGACGGTCGGTCATGCGGCAGGTCAGGATTTCCTTTTCGGTCGGACGTCCTTCACGTTTGAAGTAGCCACCAGGGAATTGACCGGCAGCGGATGCCTTCTCCTTGTATTCGACGGAGAGCGGGAACCATGTCTGGCCCTCGCGGATCTTGGTTTGGGAAACGGCGGTCACCAGAATGACGGTTTCGCCGGAACTCATCACCACGGCACCGTCAGCGAGCTTCGCAAGCTTGCCGGTTTCGAAGGTGATGGGGTTTGAGCCGACCTGGCTCGTAACGGTATGGATGTTCATTGTCGTATTTTACGTTCTTCAAATGCCCCGCCAACTCGGCGGAGACGCAGTGGATTCAGACAGCCCGGGAATAAGGTTGAGGGTCTGTCTGCGGAAGGCCGGCAATCAGAAATCCGGCCCACCGCATTCAAACGAAACGGCCACGGAAAACTCCGTGGCCGCATCGTGGGAAACTTGTTAGCGACGAAGGTTGAGACCCTTAATCAACTTCTGATAACGCTCTTCCGATTGGCTCCGGGTGTAATCGAGGAGCTTGCGGCGCTGGGCCACCAGCTTGAGCAGACCACGGCGGGACGAAACGTCCTTCTTGTGAATGCCGAGATGGGCGGTGAGGTGCAGAATGCGCTGGCTCAACAGGGCAACCTGATAGTCAGAACTGCCGGTGTCGGTTGCATGGACCTTGAAGTCCGCGGGATTGATGGTGCTTTCGCTCATGGAATTGTTTTGATTCAGTCCAGCCACCTTAGCCGGTCTGCCCTTGGTCGGGACGGCGGAGAAAAGCGGAAATCCGGCGTTTTGCAAGGACAATCCCGCCCCGACAGAAGAATCCCGCCACATGAAAATCATCAAAACCGCAGCCCCCTGCCTAGCTTAGTCCCGCCAAGCAAACGCCCTATTCTTTCGTGGACTTGGAAACTCACCTAACAAAACTGATCTCCTCCATCCCCACCCGGCGGGAGTAGCGTTTCTCTTCCCTCCGGAATTGGTAGGTGTCGATCTGGCCGTCGTTGAGCAGCTTGGTGCGGATGCTTTCCTCGGCACCGCCACGGAAGAGCACGCCGTGCCGCAGGATGATCGCCATCACGCCTTCGTCTTTCAGGAAATGGAAGCCGTGGAGCAGGAAGGCGAAGTCGGCGGCGGATTTGGGGGCGAGGCCGTTCTCTACGCAGGAACTCGAAACCGCCGCGCAACCTTTTCTCAAACGCCATGTTTCATGATCCAGACACGGACGGCCGCCCGTTGATCCAAATCAACAACAATCCAAACAACACAACGAATCATGAAAACACGTATCCTCTACACCGCACTCGCCGCTTTCGCCGTGAGCTCCATCAGCGCCTCCGCTCAGGAAGGTGAACGTCCAAAGCGCGAGCTTCCTCCTGAAATCCTCGCCAAGTTCGACACCGATGGTGACGGCAAACTCAGCGAAGACGAGCGCAAGGCCGCCATGGAAGCTCGAAAGGGCAAAATGGAAGAGCAACGCAAGGCAATGACCGCCAAGTTCGACAAGGACGGCGACGGAAAACTCAGCGAAGATGAGCGCAAGGCCGCTCGTAAAGCCATGAAGGCACGCCACGATGAGATCCTCTCCAAATACGATGCCGACAAGGACGGCAAGCTCAGCCCCGAAGAACGCAAGGCCGCGATCGATGCTGGTGAGAAGCTTCCTCCACAACGTCCACAAGCCCGCGGCGGTCGTGATGGCCGGCCAGGTGCTGAAGGAAAGCGTGGACCAGGAGGACCAAAAGGCCAGCGCGGCCCTGGTGGACCACAAGGTAAGCGTGGACCTGGCGGAGCCGGAAAATAATGAAATCCCGATAGAGTCAACCCCATCAAACGGCCCGGCATCCCCGGGCCGTTTTGCGTTTCAGAACTTCAGAAGTCCTGTTCGATCGACTTCAATTCGAGATAGAGAGCATCCCAGTACTTCGCACGTGGCTCCAAGGTCGCTTTGCGATCCGCCAACAAACGGCGCACTCCTGTTAAACCATTCGAATACTCACGGAACAAACCGCGCACGGCATCGGAATAGTCACCACGCATCGCGGATTCGAATCGACCGACTGAATCCAACAAGCGTCGCCGAGTATCTCTGATGACGGCCCGCCCCGTAATCCAGGAAATCGCGACACCGATCACAGCCGTAAAACCTGCCGCGCCGAGTAGTGTCCACGAAGCCTTGACCAAACCAAGCGCCCCACAACTACCGGCACCGATCAGAAGCAAAAGCAGCAGCGCCATCAGAGTTCTCAATCGGCGGCTCCGATTCCTCACCAGCGTATCAAGCAAGGCTCGAACTCGCAGTTGGCCGAGCACGCCGGTGACCCCCTGGCCCACCCTCTCGGTAAATTTTTCCACAACCGCCTCACGAGCGTCACCTGTTACGGAAGCAGCCCCCGGGTCCATGCCCATGCGGTCCATCACTCGCGGCCGCACTTCACCCCAGTGACCTTCGCATTCTTCGAGCAATCGTCCGGCATCAAGCTGAGCAAAGTCACGGATCGCCGACTGCAATCGCGCTGCAAACTTCGCCTCGATCTTTGCTGGTGTCGAGTCGCCGGAAAACAGGCGGAACACGGTAGGAAAGATCCCGAGCGTTCGAGCGAGTTGCTTCGCCAAATGTCCGACCTCAGCCTCGTAGCGACCTCTCGCACCACCAAGCGTTTCTGGTGAGGCGTCCAGCACCATCTCCCGCAACTGGTCCGCTTCGCGCTCGATCCCGGCAAGGAACCAACCGTCGTCATCCATCCCACGACGCTGCCTGTCCAAGCCGTCCTCGATTTCGCGCAATCGTCTGGCAGCTTCCTGGCTCGTTCGCCGAAGAAGGAAGTTGCGCAACTCAGAGTTGCAGATGTCCTCGGAAACAAACTCTTCGAACACCGAAAAACCACTCGCCGACCATCCTTTGCGAGCCGTTTGCGGCGAAACCTTCGCATCGAGAGCGAGCTGGGCCGCGACGGCGTGAATTGGCAATTCGCGGCCGACTTTTTTCAAACACAGCTCACGCATGTGCCCTTTGATCACCCGTAGATCCTCCGTCGATTTCGTATCGGCCTGCTGAACGACCAGCGCAACCCTCCCGAGAGCTTCCTCGCTGACCATCGAGACCAAATCCCACGTCGCCGCCGTCCAAGTATTTGCTGCCGGGAAAACCACCAAAATCAGATCAGCTTCCTGATATTTCGGCATCGCAGCCACCACCGCATCGCGCCAGCCCGAATTCGAGCCCGGCGTATCGATCATCTCGAAACGCTTCAGGTAGTCCAAGGGCCTCTCGGCACGTATCCATCCCTCTTCGACTTCGACATCTCGTTCACGCTCGCCATGCACATACGTGACCGTCTTGCGAGTCGTCGGCAAGGGTGCCGCCGGACAAATATCCAGACCTGCTAGGGCGTTCAGCAAGGTCGACTTTCCCGCATTGACTTCACCGAGCGCAACGACTCTCAGCGGCGAAGCCAATCGACTCCGTGCATCGTCGGGATCTTCGCGAGGCTCGATGCCACTCGCGGCTGCCAGCCGCTCGATCCGTTTGAAGCAGTCGAGCAGCCTGTCCCTTCCCGAAAAATACCGGTCACCTGGCATCGGGATAAAAACGTAGATCTAAAGACTCAGGGTGCCGGAGTAGCCGATGCTTGAGCAGGCACTTCGTTTGGTTTCATCGCTAAAAGCTGGGAAACCGTCACGAACTTGTAGCCCTTCTTGAGAAGACCATCAAATGTCGCAGGCATCGCCGTCACGGTCGGAGCATGAAGGTCATGCGCCAAAACGATCGAACCTGGAGTCGTTGCGGCAAGAATACGTGATGTCACCACCGATGGCCCAGGACGTTGCCAGTCCCGCGGATCGACAGCCCACATGATCGTTGGGTAACCAAATTCGCTGTGGATCCATGACCGCTGAGTCTGCAGCAGAGCCCCGTAGGGAGGACGCAGCGTGCGCGGCTTCACGCCTGCTGCACGAGCGATCGCATCGCGGGTCTTGGTGAGCTCTTCCCGCACCTTTTCGTCACTCATCTTGGTCATGTTGCCGTGAGTGTAGCTGTGATTCCCAATTTCATGACCTTCCGCCACAATGCGACGAGTGAGCGCCGGATAGAGATCCACGTTGCGACCGATCACATAGAAGGTTGCCTTGATGTTCCGCTCGCGGAGAATGTCGAGAAGTTTGGGCGTGTTCTGAGGATGAGGACCATCGTCGAAGGTCATCGCCACGTAATTCTGATTCACGGAGACTCGCGAAAAAGTGACCCCGGCATTGGGCGAAAAGTTCGCCGAAAGATTCATATCGGGATTCCGAGGAACCGGTCCCTTCATCGTGGGTGTTCGGTAGGCGGTGTTTGCCTCAGTCTTGACCGGAGCTGCCGCCTCAGGAACAGCAGAGCCAGTGGTCTTTTCTGCGTTCGAGCAGCTCCCCAACGATGCGCCGAGAAGTGTAAAAACGAAGATATGAGGAGTAATTTTCATTAAGAAACCCGTAACGGTGCGCATGGTGTAGTCCCGGCACTATGCGCCCGCGCGAGTGTTTGTCACGCCCGCATTTCTTCCAAAAAACTCATTTAAAGCGAGAAAGTATCGGCTTTAGGGTGTCCACCGTCTTCTCAGGCCAGAATTCCCGAGGAGTCATGATCGCGCCGTCCAGCGAGCGATGTTCGGGCCAGCTCGGCTCGTCCGGAATGGCCGCCACTGCCCGGGCCAGCACCCGTTTTGCCAGGGAAACATTCGCCGTCAGGTGCCCCATCACGGCTCCAGCCGATACCGCTTGCTCCTCGATTTTCCAACAATCGTAGTCGGTGATCATTGCCATGGTCGCCAAAGCAATCTCCGCCTCTCTCGCCAACTTAGCCTCAGGAAGGTTGGTCATGCCGATGACGTCGAAGCCCAACTGCCTATTCGCCTCGCTCTCCGCTCGGGTCGAAAAGGCCGGACCATCCATGTTCACATAGGTGCCGCCGTCGTGGACCTTTGCCCCTTCCGCAGTCGCCGCCTCCCTCAGGATTTCCCGCATTCCAGTGCTCACCGGATCGCCGAAGGACACGTGCCCCGCAATCCCATTGCCGAAGAACGTATGATGCTCGCGACGGCTCGTCCGATCAAAATACTGGTCCGGCAGCAACACGTCACGCGGCGCATAGGCCTCCCGCAGACTGCCGACCGCCGTGACACAGATGAGAAACCTCACATCAAGACTCCGCAGCGCCCACAGGTTCGCGCGGTGATTGATTTCATGCGGCAAAATCCGGTGACCGCGACCATGACGCGGCAAAAACCACACCTGCCGCCCGGCCAGCGTTCCGCCCACGAGCCCATCCGAAGGATCACCGAACGGCGTCTCGATCTTCCGCTCCTCGGCTTTTTCAAAACCCTCGATCTCATAAAGACCACTTCCTCCGATGATTCCGATCGCTGCTGGCATGCTCATGGAACTAAGCACCCCAAGCCCGGTCGTCCAGCCCTCACTCTTTTCACCGCTCATCGTCTTACCAAGAATCCGAGCTAAACCAAAAAATCCTGCTAGAAGCCCACCCTTACCCTCGTAGCCAGCTCCCAAGTCGCAAATCATCACTGCCAAGACGGATGCTTGCCACGATCGAAAGAGCTCTCTAAACACTCCTCTCACATCAACCAAACCCTATGAGCACAACTACTTCAGAAGCATCAACCGCACCAAACGCCAAAAGGTTACTTTGGGCAGGCTTTATGGCCATCCTCGCCGCAGGCGTCGGGTTCTCCGTACGTGGCGGAATCCTCGGCCAATGGGCCAACGAGTTCGGTTTCACCATGACCGAACTCGGAAGCATCACCGGTGGAGGGCTCGTGGGTTTCGGCATCATCATCATTCTATCAAGCCTCATCGCGGACAAGATCGGATACGGCAAGCTGATGATCTTCGCGCTGGTCATGCACTTTGTTTCAGCAGTGCTTACCCTTGCCACTCCCGCCTTCTTCGCATCCGGTGGCAAAGAAGCCGCCTACTGGTGCCTGTTCTCGGCGATGTTCCTCTTTTCGATCGGCAACGGTGTTTGTGAAGCCGTTGTCAACCCGCTCACCGCGAACCTCTTTCCCAAGCAACAGACGCATTACCTCAACATTCTCCACGCCGGCTGGCCCGCTGGACTCGTTCTTGGTAGCGTCGCTTCCGCTATCATGGCCGCCCGCACCGACGATGCCGGTAATGTCATTTCCCAGGCTGTCGATTGGAAGATCCAAATGTCCCTCTTCCTGATCCCGGTGATCCTCTACGGAATCATGATCATCGGTCAGAAGTTCCCGAAATCGGACGCTTCCGCCGCAGGTGTGACACTCGCACAAATGTTCAAGACGGTATTCGCTCCTCTGATGATCGTCCTGCTGGTGGTCCACGCCCTGGTCGGCTACGTTGAACTGGGAACCGACTCCTGGATCAGTAAGATTACGGGATCGATCATGGCCAGCCCGACAAAAGGGCTGATCCTCTTCTCCTACACATCGATGCTGATGTTTGTCCTGAGGTTTTTTGCCGGACCCATCGTTCACCGTATCTCTCCAATCGGCCTACTGTTTGCCAGTGCCATCCTTGGATTCATCGGCCTGCAACTTCTCGGCTCAGCAACAAGTGTCATGCTTTGCATCGTTGCCGCCACGGTCTATGCCTGCGGCAAGACCTTCCTTTGGCCCACCATGCTTGCCGTTGTTTCCGAACGGTTCCCGAAAGGTGGCGCGGTCGCCATCGGCATGATTGGTGGTGTTGGCATGCTCTCAGCCGGCCTGATCGGCGGACCTGCCATCGGATTCAAGCAGGATTACTTCGCTTCCCAGAACCTCCAGAAAACTTCGGAAGACACCTACCACCGCTATAAGGCCGCCAAAGACAACACCTTCATGGGATTCAAGACCGTAGGGCTTGATGGAGCCAAAGTGGGAATCCTCGAGGATAATGGAGCCGAACTGAAACGAGCCGGCGAACTCCTTGCTTCGCAGGAAAAGACCGACGAGAATCAGAAGGCACTCTCAGACTGGTGGAGCGAGAACCAGGCGCAGGCTGCGACTGACAAGCCACTGGTGACGGAAGCCGGCCTGTTCGGAGGGCGTATGGCGCTCAAGCTGACTTCCTATGTTCCAGCTCTGATGGCTCTGATTTATCTCGGCATGTTAATCTACTTCCGCGCGATCGGCGGCTACAAGCCCTTGCAGATCTCGGGAGAACAGGCTTCGGGGGGTATTAAAGGCCCCTCGGAGTTCTGACCCCAAGTTAGAGCAAATTCTCCAAAGCGCGCTCCCTAACAGGAGCGCGCTTTTTCGTGCCACAGAACTTGGAACTTGGAACTTGGAACTTGGAAGCCGTAGCCTTCCCCCATGCGCATCGTCCACGCCGCCAACCTCCAGCTCGACAAGGACGGCGCCCACCTGTGGAACCAGGATCAGAAAATCCACCACGGCCTCATCCGCCTCGGCCACTTCGTCTATCCCTTCTCGATCAACGACCGCGCCCGCATGCTCTCGCCCATCAGCAGCAAATCCATGGGTAAGGGAAAAGCCAACAAAGCCCTCATCGAAACCTGCCGCAACGTCCACCCCGACCTCCTCATCCTCGGCCACGCCCAGTACATCACCGCCGAAACCCTTGAGGAAATCCGCCGCATCCTCCCCGCAATCCGCATCGGCCTCTGGTATGTCGACCCTCTCTGGGACGCCGAACCCACCCAGCACCTCCGCGACCGCACCCACGTCCTCGACGCCCTCTTCTGCTCGACCGGCGGCCCGCTGTTAGAAAGCTTCGCCACCGCGAACTGCCCCGCCCACTTTATTCCCAGCGCCGTCGATGCCGGGATCGAATGCCACCGCGCCTTCGAAACCCCCGACGACGAAATCCTCCACGACCTCCTTTTCTTCGGTCGCGATAAAGGCCAGCCCGACCGCCGAGCCTTCCTCACCGAACTCCGCGACCAGCTCCCCGAGCTCCGCATCGGCTACTATGGCTGCCTCGATCAGCCGCTCATCATGGGTTGGGAAAAGGAACAAGTGATCCGACGCTCCAAAATGGCACTCAACCTTTCCCGCCGCAACGACGTCGAACTCTATTCTTCCTCGCGCATCGCCGAGCTCATGGGCAACGGCATCCTGACCCTCACCCCGCGCGGAGCCGGCCTCGAAAAACTCTACGCCGAAGACGAAATTCTCTACTACGACGGCCTCGCCGACCTTGTCGAAAAAGTCCGCCACTTCGCCTACGACCGCACCGCCCGCAATGCCATCGCCCAAAAAGGCTGGCAACGAAACCACCGCGACTACAACGGCACCGAAGTCGCCCGCATCATCGTCGAGGGAACCGTCGAGGGAGTGGCGTGCTGAGCGCGCCATTTCGGGGAAAGGCGGCTTTCAGACGCCCCACCAGGATTCAGCGCCCTTGCGCCTCGCCCATGCATCCCCCTCCTTTACCGCCCAAAGCCCCAAATCAGAGCTCACAAACAAGCCCAAAAGGTCAACTTACCCGGAAAAGACAAAACTTTCCCGATCACCACCCCAAAAAATTACAACTTCCACCCAAAACACCCAATTTTCACATTGCCATTTCCCGAAAATCACCCACTTTCACCGCCCCAACCCCAATTTTCATGAGCAAGTCACAACTCGACGGCGCACAAGCGCTCATCAAAACCCTCGATGACCTCGGCATCGAATACATCTTCGGCTACTCCGGCGGAGCCGCGATCCCGATCTTCGACGCCCTCGAAACCGTGAAGACGAAAATGAAGTTCATTCTCGTCCGCCACGAACAAGGCGCCGTTCACATGGCCGATGGCTACGCCCGCGCCACCGGCAAGCCCGCCGCCGTGCTCGTCACCTCCGGCCCCGGTGCCGGAAACACCGTCACCGGCCTGATGACCGCCATGATGGACTCCGTTCCCATGATCGTGCTCTGCGGCCAGCAGGTCACCTGGATGCTCGGCAAGGACGCCTTCCAGGAGGCCGACATTTTCGGCATCACCATCCCGGTGGTGAAGCACAACTACCTCGTCAAGGACACCAACTCCCTGCCGAGAATCGCCCGCGAAGCCCACCACATCGCCACCACCGGTCGCCCCGGCCCGGTGCTGATCGATGTCCCGAAAGACATCTCCCAAGGCCCCTTCACCGGCGACCTCAACCCGACCTTCGTGCTTCCCGGCTACGACCCATCAGCCGCTTTCAACATCGACCCCGCTCAGATCACCCAAGCCGCCGAAATGATCAGCATGGCCAAGCGCCCGGTGATCCTCGCCGGCCAAGGCGCCATGATCGCCCGCGGAGCGGAAGAACTCCTCAAGTTCGCCGAACGCCTCAATTGCCCGGTCACCTCCACCCTCCTCGGAAAAGGCGTCTTCCCGGAAACCCACCCGCTTTCCCTCGGCATGCTCGGCATGCACGGCACCGCCTACGCCAACAAGGCGATGTGCGAATGCGACCTGCTCATCAACATCGGCTCACGCTTCGATGACCGCATCATCGGCCAGGCCGACAAGTTCTGCGCCAGCGCCAAGATCATCCACATCGACATCGACCCAGCCGAGATGGACAAAATGATCCGCCCGGATCTTCAGATCGTCGCCGATGCCAAAGCCGCCCTCGTCGAACTCAACAAACACGCCGAAGCCCTTCCCACCTCCGAGTGGCTCGCCAAGCTCGACGGCTATAAAAAGAAGTACCCGCTCGCTTATAAGAAGCAGGGTGGCCTGCGCATGCAGCAAGTCATCGACGAACTCTACCAGCTCACCGAAGGCAAAGCGATCGTCTCCACCGACGTCGGCCAGCACCAGATGTGGGCCGCGCAGTTCTACAAGAACCACGAATCCTACCACTGGCTCTCGTCCGGTGGTGCCGGCACCATGGGTTTCGGCTTCCCCGCCGCCATCGGTGCCCAGCTCGCCTGCCCGGAAAAAACCGTCATCTCCATCTCTGGAGACGGTGGATTCCAGATGACCCTCTTCGAACTCGCGACCGCCGCCATTCACAAGCTGCCGATCAAGATCGTGGTGCTCAACAACCACTACCTCGGCATGGTCCGCCAGTGGCAGGAGCTGTTCTTCGAAAACCGCGAATCCGGCGTCGACCTCGAAGGCAACCCCGACTTCTGCAAGCTCGCCGCCGCCTACGGCATCCCAAGCGTGAACATCAAGCGCCCCGCCGATGTCACCCGCATGCTTCAGTCCGCCCTCGACTACAACGACGGCCCGATCCTCATCCACGCCGAGTGCGTGAAGACCGACAACGTCTTCCCGATGATCCCCGCCGGTGCCGCCCTCGAAGACATGCTCACCGAGCCGCCCAAGCAGAAGATGGCCAAACCCACCGGATCCACTTGAGAAACTTCACCCAACGCCAAACCAACACGCCCCAAGCAACGCAAAGCGTCCCCTTTTGGAGTTTAGAATCTAAAATTTAAAGTTTCCCGATGTCCACCATCACCACCACCGATACCCCGCCCACCGATATGGACCTTCCCACCGGCTCAGGCCATACGCTCTCCGTGCTCGTCAACAACGAGCCCGGCGTCCTGATGCGTATCTGTCAGGTCTTCTCACGCCGCGCCTTCAATATCGACTCGCTCGTCGTCTCCCAAGGCCGCAGCCGCTGCTTCTCGCGCATGACCATCGGCATCACCGGCGATCCCGCCGGACTCGACCAGATCATCAAGCAAGTCGGCAAGCTCATCGACGTCATCCACTGCTTCGAGCACACCAGCGACAATTCCGTTTCCAAGGAACTGATGATGATCAAGTTGAAGTGCTCCCCTGACGACCGCTCCCAAGCTCTTCAGATCTGCGAACACTTCGCCGGGAAAACCATCGATCTCACCCCGGTTTCGATGATCGTCATGATCACCGGCGACACTATCAAGATCGACGCCGCCCTCACCATGTTCTCCCAGTTCGAGATCATCGAGACGGTCCGCACCGGGAAAGTCGTCATGGCTCGGGGTGAATTGGCAACTTAACCCAAATTTCTTCCCACACTCAATTTCAAAGCCAATTGGGGTCACACATCGACAGCTTTTGGAGTAGTCGATTTCGTAACTCGCTAAAAATCCACACCGGACTCTGCTCTGAGTTCTCCGAGCAAGCCGCACGCTGGATCACACGGAACAACCAAGTCAAAGGTCGCACCAAATCAAAATCCCGGCACTATCAGGCTTTGCGGCCCTCAAAAAGAACTTGGGCTAAGCTCAATGCCCTGTTTGGCGATCTTCGACCAAAGAATGTCGTCAGAATTTGGTAGCCTTGGTCATATTCCGTTTGGATTCTTGACTGTTTTTCTGAAGATTGGCCCTTTCCCTGCTTGACCTTCTTGTGACGAATTTGTCTCTACTGAGGGGCTGAATAAGTTGATCCGAAGATGGTTGCTTCCAGAAGCAGATCCCAAGACGACAACAAATATGAAAAAACAAATTATTTCAATTTCCACGTTTTTCGCCCTAGCCACTCTTGGCCAGGCAGCGGTGATCATTAACGAGGCTCTTATAAGCACTACGAGCACCGACGGGGAATTCATCGAGCTATACAACACCGGACCGGATGCCGTCGATATTCAAGGCTGGTCAATTCTTGAATATGAGAGCGATTCAGGTGCTGCGTTTGGAACCTTGGACGATACTTTTACCATTCCAACCGGTGCTCCAATCACAGTGGCTGCTGGTGGGTACTACCTCATCGGAAACATTACGTTTATCACCGATTATGGGATTACGCCTGACCTCACGCTCAATCTAACGGTCGAGAATACCTCGGTAACGCTTGCGCTCCAAGATGCTTCATTAAATCTGCAATACACGGCCTTTCTTACGGATGGGGGCGTTGGAGATGCTGCCAATATCGGAGGCACTACCATCACTCCAGACATCAGCGTTGGACCAGATGGTAGTTTCTTACCAGCGGGTTATTACCTTATCCTGGACGGCGGAAGCACAGCAGGCGTGCTTGAATTCAGCCCAAAGCCAGCCCCTTCAGCTACCCCTGGTGCGGCAAACATCCCAGAACCCTCCGTCGCCCTCCTCGGCGTCCTCGGTCTTCTCGGCCTGCTCCGCCGCCGTCGTTAATCTAGACAACATCTTACCAAAAACCCGGCTGGCTCACGCCCACCGGGTTTTTTGTGCCTTCATCTCAAGTAGCTCAAACCACCGCCATCAGCGGCAGATCCTTCCAGCTTCCGGAAAAGCCCAACCTCGCCACTAACTTGCCCTCATCCGGCCAGATGAAAACCCGCTGACCGACCGAGCCAATCAGCGCAACCATCGAAGAGGGCTGCCGATTCGAAAGACACGCACTCCGCCAAAACCCAGCATCCTTCGGCGGATCCAGCACATCCTCGATTTCCACCGGCCGACCACTCCCTGCATTGCGGTTATACCAAAGCCCACCGCCAAAAATCGGGTTTGCCGATGAGCTCTTCGTCATCACCCGAAAGTCACCCGCGGCAATCCCCGCCACATCCCGACCGGAAAGCAACTCAAGCAAAGCCCGCCCAAGCCGTCCCAAATCCGTCACCGTCAGCTCCGCGCCCGTCGAAAGGAAAAACCGTCCCTTTCCATCCGATCGCCACTCACGGCTGTGCAAACCCATCGGCTGCATCACCCCGCGATGCAAAAACTTCTCCAGCGTCTCCCCACGCGCCACCGCCTTGCGATGCAGCAACTCCGCCAGCACCTCCCAACAGGCCGGTCCATAGCGGAACTGCGAGCCCGGAGCATCCACCATCCGCAAGCCAATCGCCACCGCCCCCTTGTCCGCGATATCCCTCCGATAAAGCACCTTCGCCCCGTCCTCCAGACCCGCCGTCATTTGAAGAAGCATCCGCACCGTCACCGCCTCCTTCCCCGCATCCCTCTGCCATTCGGAAATCGTCGACGCCACCTTCTCATCGGCACCCAGCCACCCTTCACCCGCCGCCTTCGCACAGGCCAGAGAAGCCAGCACCTTGGTGATGCTCAAAATCCCGCCCCGCTCCTGAGTGCGCCACGATTTTCTCAAACTCCCATGCTCCCAAGCCGCCCATCCCCGGCAGCCATTGCCACGCACCACCACGTCCACCGCATCCAGACTTTCACGGGTCCACTTCACCCCGCCACCCCCACCGAACAGCATCCCGCAGCCACTCAATCCAGCCACCGAGAAGCCTCCACCAATCCTCATCCAATCGCGCCTGTTCACCCATATCTACTATCCAGCCCTCACCCATTTCGCAAGCCCAGCCACGCTTCGCGTAAATTCCCCGCCACTCTTTGAAGTTTAGAGTTTAAAACTTCGAGTTTCCCGCCTACCCCGCCGCGTGCTCACGATTAAGAAGCTGACCAAGACCCTCGGTGGAAGAACACTCTTCCGCGACGCGGATATGATCATCAACTGGGGCGAACGCGTCGCCCTCGTCGGTCCCAACGGCGCTGGCAAGTCCACCCTCTTCAAAATGATCCTCGGCGAAGAGGACATCGACAGCGGCACCATCGATCGCGACGAGTATTCTATCACCGGCAGCCTCGCTCAGGAAGCCGGTGACCCGGGCGATGAAACCATCCTCGAAATCGCCATCGGCATCACCCCGGAAGTCGTCGGCTACCTCCGCACCATGCGCGAATGCGAAGCCAAGGGCGACCATTCCTCCAAGGAATACGCCCACGCCCAGGACCAGTTCACCGCCCTCAACGGCTATCAACTCGAGCCCAAGGCGAAGAAAATCCTCTCTGGCCTCGGATACAAACAAGAAGACTTCAACAAGCCCGCCCGCGAATACTCTGGCGGCTGGGTCATGCGCGCCTACCTCGCACGCCTGCTCGTCATGGAGCCCGATCTACTGATGCTCGACGAGCCGACCAACCACCTCGACCTCCTCACTCTCATCTGGTTCCAGCGCTACCTCTCGAACTACCCCGGTGCCATCCTCCTCATCTCGCACGATCGCGACTTCATGGATGCCATCATTGAAAACGTCGTCGAGATCGATCCCGACGCCGCCGAGCTCATCGCCTACACTGGCAACTACTCGGCCTACCTCGAACAACGCGAAGCTCGCTACGAGCAGAAGGTCCAAGCCTACCGCAACCAGCGCAAAGAAATCGAAGGCCACCAGGAATTCATCGACCGCTTCCGCCAGGTCGGATCGAAAGCCGCGCAGGTCCAATCGCGCATCAAGCTCGTCGAGAAGCTCGACATTATCGAGAAACCCCGAGCCCCACGAAAACCCTTCAAGTTCGCCTTCCCGCAACCCGCTCGCTCGAATCAAAAAGTCGTCGATCTTCAGAAAGTCGACTTCTCCTATGGCAACGAAAAAGTCATTTACAAAGGCCTCGACCTTACCATCGAGCGCGGCGACAAGATCGTCCTCGTCGGCCCGAACGGTGCCGGCAAGTCGACCTTGCTCAAAATGCTCTCCGGCCAGCTCGAAGTCACCGGCGGCACCCGCGAAGTCGGCTATCTAACAAAGATGGGCTACTACTCGCAGCACCGCAGCGAAACCCTCAACGTCGACAACACTGTCCTCGAAGAAGTCCTCGCCTCCTGCGACACCCTCCGTGAAGAAGACGCCCGCGCGATCCTCGGAACCTTCCTTTTCCGCCGCTCCGATGTCGAGAAACGCTGCGGCATCCTTTCCGGAGGAGAAAAATCACGCCTCAACCTCGTCAAGTTCCTCGTCGATCCACCGAACCTCCTGCTCATGGACGAGCCGACGACCCACCTCGACATCCTCTCCATCGACTCTTTGGTCAACGCCCTGAAAAGCTACGAGGGAACGCTCGTCTTCATTTCCCACGACGTGCACTTCATCCGCAACCTCGCGGAAACGACTTTGCACATCGCCCGTTCGGCCGACGATACCCACGCCGTCCTCACGAGATACACCGGCGGCTACGACTATTTCATCGAGAAGTCCGGCCTCGACGACGACCGCTCCGCCGTCACGGCCTAAGGAAGAAGGGGCGTTCCGCCCCGACCACGAAGCCCTTGCTCCCCGCCCACGGGCCAGCATGGCCCTGCTCCATTCAACAGGGCGTAACGCCCTTGCTCCCTCCCTTCCAACGCCCCTTCTCCCTCAAACTTTTGAAGTTCAGCGTTAACGTTCTTCCCCATTTCAAGGTAGATAACATACCAATGGGACCGAAAGAACAAGGTGACGATCCGCGTCTGCTGCAGGATTACGTCAAACTGATGACGGACCACCAGTGGGCGATCCGCGGTTTCATCCTCTCGCTGATGCCCGGTAGCCCGGATGTCGGAGATGTGCTCCAGGAAACCAACCTCATTCTCTGGCAAAAGCGGAAGCAATTCGAACTCGGGACCAATTTCCTCGCATGGGCCTCCCGCATCGCCCGCTACGAGGTCATGCACCACCGCGATCGGGCGAAAAAGCACATCGCCCTCCCGTTCACCGATGAGCTCATCAACGTTCTCGCTCAGAAGGCTCCCGAAAATTCCCAACAAAGAATCCTGTCCGCGCTGGATGCCTGTCTCGAAAAACTCTCCGAGAAACAACGCGAACTCATCGAGCAACGCTACACCCCGGGCAAGTCGCTGGAATCGCACGCCAACACTCTGGGAACTTCCGGCGGGAGCCTTCGCGTCACCTTGCATCGGATTCGCCAAGCTCTGAAACGTTGTGTGGAAGAAACCCTTTCCGAAAACCCGGCATGAGTCAGAACGATCTCGAAAGCCGAATCCTCGACCTCCTCGATGGCAATCTCGCCGCCGGGGAGGCCGCCGAATTGGAGGCGCTGCTTCTTCGGGATGAGGGTGCCCGCGAAACCTACCTCGCCTTGGTTGCGATCCACAACGGCTTGGAGTCGCGATTCACTGCGGCGTCGACGGTCCAGCAGATGTCGATCATCCCGATCGACCGATTGGTTGCGGCCCAGCAACGCCGGGTGATTCGTGGCTCACTCATCGCCGCCGCGGCGATTCTCGTCATCTCCGCCGTGTCGATGTGGATGATTCTCGCTCCGAAAACACCTGCAACCGTGGCGACGCTCCGAACCACGTCGGATGCGCTTGTATCCCTGAGCTACGAAGGCGACGGCGAAGCCCCGGAGGGCAACACCCTCGTGGCCGGTTCCAGACTACGACTGACCCATGGAACCATGGAAGGAAGCTTCAAGAACGGAGCCCGCCTCGTCGCCGAGGCTCCTTGCGATCTACGGGTCATTTCAGACAAGGAAGTGAGTCTTGAGTCCGGCCGCGCATGGTTTCTCGTCCCACCGGAGGCCAAAGGATTCACGGTGGACACGAGGCAACTGACGGTCGTCGACCTGGGGACGGAATTCGGCGTTGCCTCCGCAATCGGCGGAAGCGATGAGGCTCATGTCATCAAGGGCACCATCGAAGTGACCGCCCGCCACCATCCCGCCGACAAAAAACTGCTCAAGAAAGGCGAGGCCTTGCGGACCGGTCCAGACGGTCAATTGATCGGAATCAAACCCAATCCTTCTCAGTTCGAGACCAAAATCACCGAGACCCGTGCGATCGGGATCGCCAACCATAGTTTCGAGGAGGATGTGATCCCTCGCGATGGGAAGAGAGCAACGAAAACGACCGGCAACGACGACTACAACAAGGACTTGGTGCCCTCCGGCTGGACGCGCTTCGACGATGGGGAGGGAGACAAGTCGCTCGCCGGCGGGATCATCTCCACGGCCAATGACAGCTTCTTCAATCAAGTGCTGGCCCCCACGCCCGATGGAGACCCCAATGACCAGACCTTCTATTCAGCGGAAAGGGACCTATTTCAGGTCCTCTCCGAGAAGCTGCAGCCGAACTCGACTTACGTCTTGTCGGTTGACATCGGTGACTGGCTCAAGGTGCAGGGCTACGATGGAGCTCCGGGCAATCCAGGGATTCACCTGGGCACCGGGGGCAGGCCCGGCGAAGCACTGTTGACCGCAAGTGCCACCGATTTTCCCACTCGGATCGACGGTCGATGGGTGCGCTGGACCGCGACCTACCAAACCGGGCCAAAGCCAAAAGCGGCCGGGCAACCCCTCCGGGTCGAATTGACGAGCGGCAGCCGCATGGCGTGGTTCGACAACGTGTGCCTGAGCGTGCGTCGATAGCGCCGGGGACTTGGTCGCGAATCGTGCGCGGGCTTGAAGAGCTTTGCTTGAATGTGACGATTTTTAAAATGAGGAGGTTCCTGAAGATCAGGACCTCTTAAGAAGGAAACTTTCAAAGAAAGTGTTAACGTTTTCGCAGTTTCTCCGGTTGTTTTGGAGAGACAGGGCAGAAGAGCCCTTTCTCTGTCCTATCAACTTCTCAACGATGAAAAAAAACCTCAGCTTCTGCCTCGCAGCCCTCACGCTCCTGCCCCTGATGACCCCGGCCTCGGCTGCGTTACTGGCCCATTATTCGTTCGACAGCGATTACTCACTCACCGGAGGCAGCTACGCAGGCAGCCTGTCCGAGACGGAGACTGGCGGGGCGACCGTGGCCATCACCAGTACCACCGGCCAATACAAGTTCGGAGGTGGAGCGGCGAACTTCACCAGCACAACCAGCAACGAGGCCTACCTGGGCATGAGTGTTCCGATTGGGTTCGGCGCGAGCGACGCCTGGTCGATCTCGTTCTGGGTTCGCAGGACTGCGGGTTCGGACATCCGCCAAGGCATGGTGACTGGAGACCGGTCGAACACCAACGACTTCCTCTGGGCTTCGGACAACTCCACCCAGGTCCAGGGCATGCGCTATCGCAGCACCGCCAACACCAATGCCAACTTCGGCGGTCATGCCGATGACGGCAACTATCACCACTGGGTGATCATCCACAACGGCTCGGGCAGCATCTCGGCGTATCGCGACAACGTGGCACAGACCAGCGGCACCGCGGCAGGCTCCTTCAACATTAATACGATCGGACACGCCTACAATGCGACCACCTTCTCGATGAACGGCCAGATCGACGAACTTTACATCTTCAACCAGGCGATCGACAGCACCACGGTGTCGAGTCTCTTCACCTCCAACACGATTCCCGAGCCGTCCGTCATGATGATCATGGCCCTCGGCGGACTGGCGGTCCTGCGCCGGCACCGGGCGGCGTAGCCATCGCCTCCTCGCTTTCCGATCCGTCACGGGTTCCGTCCGGTGCAGGGTCGGGGCGCAAGCCGTTTCGGGATGCCCCTTTCCGACGGAGTTCATTCGGCGGAGGGGTCCGCGATACTTCCTCCACCTGCTCATGAGAACCTCCCGTCTCCCGAACCTTGCGTCCCTTGCCCTGATCCTGCTCGTGTCCCGGGCCGATGCCGGCTTGCGCGCTTATTATTCGTTCGACAGTGACTACTCACTGACCGGCGGCACCTACTGCGGCACCCTGTCCGAGACGGAGATCGGCGGTGCCACCGTGGCCATTACCAGCACGACCGGCGAGTACAAGTTCGGGGCGGTGCGGCGAACTTCGCCAGCACAACCAGCAACGAGGCCTACCTGAGCCTCAGCACTCCGATTCCCTTCGCCGCGGGCGACGCCTGGTCGATCTCGTTCTGGGTTCGCCGCGCCGCCGGTTCGGACAACCGCCAGGGCATGGTGCTTGGCGACACCGGGAACGTCACTGACTTCATCTGGGCCACCAACAGTGCCACCCAGGTGCTTGGGCTGAGGTTCCGCAACGGATCCAGCGTCAACGCCGACTTCGGCTTCTATCCGGAAGACGGCGAGTTCCACCACTGGGTGGTCACTTCCGATGGGGCGGGCAACATCTCGGCTTAGCGGGACAATGTCCCACAGACCGGGGTTGCGATCGACGGCTCCTTCAACATCACCTCGGTCGGTCACGCCTACAACACCAACACCTTCTCGATGAACAGCCAGATCGACGAACTCAACATCTTCGATGAGGCGATTGACGCATCGAAGGTGGACGCACTGTATTCCGGAGTCTCTGACACCACGGCACCGACCCTTGCGGCCAGCGCGATTGTGGACAACCAAGGTGGTGGCCCGGTCATCGAGAACACCACGGTGAGCTACACCGTGACGTTCAGCGAGGACATGGACGAAGCGACCGTCGACGCGCGACCGATTTCGGCAATGCAGGATCGGCCATCTTCACCATTGGCTCGGTGACCGAAGTCTCGCCCGGGGTGTTCGAGGTCGTTGTCACGCCGACCTCTGCCGGAACCCTTCAACTCGAAGTGCTCGCGTCGACGTCGCTCACGGACGCGGCAGGCAATCCGCTCGACACCACCACGGCGATCTCGTCCGACACCGTGCTGACGATCGAGGCGCCACCGGGCGCGGGCGACATTCGGCGCATCCATGTGGTGCTTCTCGGTGGTCAATCGAATGCCGATGGGCGTGCAGCTGCCTCCGGTCTTCCCACCTCGCCGGTCAACCTCCAGCAGCCTCAGGATGATGTGGATTTTTATGAAGGAAGCCTGACCACCCTGCGTCCCTTCACCGAGTTCGGGCCGGAGATCACCTTGGGACGCCGGCTTTCCGACAACCTCGCCGATGACCCCAAGACCCGTGTGGCCATCATCAAATACGCCGTCGGAGGAACTGACCTTTACAGCGACTGGGTCGCCGGCGGCGATGGTAGCACGAGCGGCGATGGCCCGAACTACGTGACGTTCCAAGGAAGGGTCACCAATGGCATGGCAGCTCTGGCTGCCGCCTACCCGAATGCCGCGATCGAGATCGATGGAATGCTGTGGGTGCAGGGCGAGCGCGATGCCGGAACGGCCGAGGCCTCGAACTATGAAACAAATCTGACCAACTTCATCGCCGACATCCGCCTCACCTACGAGCCGGACCTTTGGTTCATCGTCAGCCGGCTTTCAAGCGGCCAGACGGCGGTCAATGCCGGGGGGCTCGCCACGGTGCGGGCCGCCCAATCGGCGATCGCCGCGGCAGACCCACTCACCGCATTGCTCGATACCGACGGCTTCGACATGAAGACCGACAACCTCCACTTCGATGCGGTCGGCCAGCAGCAGATCGGAAACGGAGCAGCTCTTGGGCTACTGGATTTTTATCCTTTCCTGAGTCCGCCGACCGTCGTCAGGCACCCAGGCGGAGATTTCGTGATCGCATTGGACAGCGCCTTCGAGGGTTTCGATTACACCCTGAAGTCGAGCAATACGCTGCAGGCGCCCGGCTGGGATCTCGAGGAAGCGAAAACGCCGGCGACCGCAGGGGAAACCTTGGACTTCACCGTCACACCGCCGCTCGGCGAAGACCGCCGTTTCTATCGCATCGAACGGACCATTGCCCCCTGATGGAGAAAGGGGCGTTCCGCCCCGACTGCGGAGCCCTTGCCTCCCCGCCCACGGGCCAGCATGGCCCTGCTCCATCCAACAGGGAGAAGGGGCGTTCCGCCCCGATTGTTCTCACCCGCGAGTCGTAACCCAACCCAGTCGGGGCGGAACGCCCTTTCTCCCTTCGTAGATTTGCCAGCAGCCGCCCGTATGAGGGGGATGACCCGCCTGCTTGCTTTCCTGGCCCTCGCCTCCCTCGCTCAAGCCGCTCCAGATCCCTCTTCGAGCGTTGTCCAAATGCCAAACTCCTCGTCCTCGCCGTCCGCCCAAGCCCAGCGCGCGTCAGCATCCGCAAACAGGAAGCTGCCATGAACGCCCGTTTCGCAAAAATCGCCGAAGCCGACAAACGCATCACCTATCTTCCCGGTGCCTGGGCCCGCTACCTCGATAAAAACGGCAAATGCATCCCCGAACTCTACGCCGCCGACCAACTTCACATGAGCCCCGCCGGCTACGCGATCTGGAAAGAAATCCTGACGCCCTATCTTCCCTCACAATCGCCTTAACTCAGAATCCCGCTCACCACCCTCGCCGGCTCCACTCCGGTGAGCTTCTGATCGAGCCCACGATACGGAAACACCAAGCGACGGTGATCAATCCCCATCTGCTGGAGAATCGTCGCGTGGAGATCACGCAGATGCACCGGATCTTTCTCGATGTTCCAGCAGAAGTCATCGGTCTCACCGTGCACATGCCCCCCCTTGATCCCGGCTCCCGCCATCCAAATCGAAAAGCAGCGTCCGTGATGATCGCGTCCCGCAACCGGACTACCAAGCGCCCCTTGCGAGAAGACTGTTCGGCCAAACTCTCCGCCCCAAATAACCAGCGTGTCTTCTAACAGACCTCGACGCTTCAGATCCATCACCAGCGCCGCCGACGGCTGATCGGTATCGCGGCACTGGTTGGGCAACTGCTTGGTGATCGCAATGTGCTGGTCCCAGCCTCGATGGAAAAGCTGAACAAAACGCACTCCCCTTTCGGCAAGACGCCTCGCAAGCAAGCAGTTCGCCGCGTAGGTGCCGGGCTTGCGCGACTCCGGACCGTAGAGTTCAAAAGTCTCTGCGGGCTCCTTCGAGAGATCGGTTAGATCAGGCACCGATGCCTGCATCCGGAAAGCCATCTCATAGGAATGAATCCGCGCCATCGTTTCGGGATCACCTGTTTCCTGCGCGAAGCGATGATTGAGCCCCGCAAGATCGTCGAGTAACTCGCGACGCTGCGGGCGACTCACTCCCGCCGGATTGTCCAAATACAGCACCGGATCCGCACCGGCACGCAGCATCACGCCCTGATGATGCGAGGGCAAATAACCGCTGCTCCACAAGCGTGAAAAAATCGGCTGACCCGGGTTCTTGCCAGTTCCTTGGGAAATCAGCACCATGAAGGCTGGCATGTTCTGATTGTCGCTACCAAGACCATAACTCACCCACGAACCCATAGAAGCATTACCGAGCTGCATCGATCCAGTATTCGCCAAAGTAATGCCCGGATCGTGATTAATCGCCTCGGTATGCATCGAGCGAATCACACAAATCTCACCCGCGATTTTCTGCGTCCATGGCAGCAAATCAGAAATCCAGACACCCGCCGGACCACAACGCTTTCCCGATGAAATCGGCTGGACCACAGGAAAGCTCTTTTGTCCCGAGGTCATGCCGGTCACCCGCTGATCCCCTCTGACCGAATCAGGAAGCCCGGTGCCGTGAAACTTCTCCAGCGAAGGCTTACCATCGAACAAATCAACATGCGAAGGTCCACCAGCCTGAAACAAGAAGATCACCCGCTTCGCCTTTGGAGCAAAACGACGGAAGGCATCCGCTTCGACCTGCTCGCCACGCGACGCCTTCACCAGAGAGGCCATCAGCAGCGAGTTGAGTGCGGCATGACCGAGTCCTCCGGCGGACTGCCCGAGGAACGCTCGACGGTTGAGGCTTTGCGAATCAAACATGATACAAAAAAAGGCCGAAGCGGTCAGTGATTGGTGATGGTTTCCGAAAGATTGAGCAGCAAGCTCGCGACCTGAGTCCAAGCCGCATGCTCAGCAGCAGGGATGGATGTATTTCGCGGTGACTCACCAATCTCTAACAACCCCTCAGCCGCCGCCACATTCACGGCATAACGCGTGCGTTCGCGATCGAGAACGCCCCCGATGACCTTGAGCTCGGCATCCGTCGCCGACCGTCCGGTCACCAACTCGAAACCCGACGCAAGGCGCGACAAATCATCGGCGTCAGTCGCCTCCAGCAATCTCTCCGCCATGGCCCGAGCCGCCTCGACGAACTGCGGATCATTGAGCAACACCAGCGCCTGCAGCGGTGTATTCGTCGACATGCGACCAATCGTGCAGACCTCACGGTTCGGAGCATCGAACACCGCCAGATTTACCGGTGGCAGCGTCCGCTTCCAATAGGTGTAAAGGGTGCGGCGGTGAAGTTTCTCGCCGTGATCCTGGATGTAGGTTTGCGAAGTCGCAGGACTCGAGCCGAAGTGACTGATCTGCCGCCAGAGATCGCCCGGTTGATACGGGCGGACGCTAGGACCACCGAGTCGCTCGACCAGGAGATCCGAGACATCCAGCGCCAAATCTCGAATCTGTTCCGCACTCAGGCGCTTCCGCGGACCACGGGCAAGCAACTCGTTGAGCGGATCACGGGCAAGCAGTTCGGACGGCGTGTCCGATGACTGACGATAGCTGCGAGACGTCACCATCAAACGCACCATCCCCTTCACATCCCAACCGCTTTCGACAAAACGAATGGCCAACCAATCGAGCATCTCCGGGTGGCTCGGCCATTCCGACTGCGAGCCGAAGTCGGCGGACGACGAGGCAATCCCCCTTCCAAAGAGACCTTCCCACAGCGAATTCACCGCCACCCGCGCGGTCAGGGGATGATCAGAACGAGTCATCCATTTCGCCAAGTCCAGTCGATTGAGCTCACGATCGCCCGGTTCCGGCAAGAGCGGTAGAGCCTCCGGTGTGCCCGGCCTGACAGGCTCCAGCGGTGAAGAGTAAACGCCCCGCTCAAGCACGTGAGTGACCCGCGGCTTTTTCGCGGTGTTCATCACCAGAACGGAGTGCTTCTTGGTGAGCACCGCCAAACGCTCCTCCAGATTCGCGATCTGATACCGGATGCCCGCCTTCTCAGGAGCATTGGCCTCAAAGTAGGCCTTGAGCCGTTCCCGCTGGGCCTCACTACGGGTCGGCTCCTCACTTGTTAGAATGGCCGTGATGTCATCCGGATGAGGCGAACCGTCGTCATGACCGGTGAAGGCAAAGATCTCAAAGCGCCCGGGCGAACATCCAGCACCAAAATTGAACATCAACTCGGTGGTCAAATAAGGCGTCTCCGCAGGATCGATCGCCTCCGCGAAAGTGACGCTCAAATGCTGCGGCGTGGTGGATCCAGTGGCCGGCGCCCACCCACCGTCCGTCGCGGTGCCACGAATTTCGTAAGGCCAATGGCCCTCTTCGGCCGTACTCGCCGTGATCCGCTCCATCGGAATCTGTGCGTTGAGATCGACATTACCCGCCGGGAACGAACTCGAGGAAGTCGTCAGCGTATTGAGGACGAAGTTCCCCTCCAAGTCCTTCGCATCACCAAACCCGAGCTTCCCCTTGGCAGGTTTCGTCGGATGAAAAACGATCCTCAAGCCAACCAGCGGACCCTGATCGACAGGAAGCCTGCAGGCCACGTTGAAGGCACTGAAATCCCCGTGCGCTATCACCACCGACCCATCATCCTGAACCTTGATCCGATCTGGATTGCCATTGGGCGAGGTGGCGGTGAGCACCTCTAGCGGATACACCATGAAATCCTGCCCACGAGAAACAAGATCAGCCCGCCACAACTCTTCGCGAAGTGCCTGAGCTTCAGGCATCGGTTCCTCATACTCGCGTCGCAACTTCGCCAGTTGCTTTTCAATCGCCTCAGCCTCTGAAGGATCCGCGAAGCATGACATCGCATTGATCGTGGGTCGCGCGTTGTGCCCCGCATTGCCATCCAGACCGGCATCATCGAGCGTGTTGAAAAACGCGAAAAACCGATAGTAGTCGCGCTGACTGATCGGATCATACTTGTGGTCGTGGCACTGCGCGCAGGCCATCGTCAGCCCCAGAAATGTCTCGGAAGTCGTCTTCACCCGGTCAGCCACATAATTGACCAGATTTTCCTCAGGAATGGTTCCCCCTTCATGGGTAATCGCATGGTTGCGGTTGAAACCGGTGGCCACGATCTGTTGCTCCGTCGCATCAGGCAGCAGGTCACCCGCCAGCTGCTCTGTTAGAAAAACATCGTAGGGCTTGTTCTCATTGAAGCCATGAATCACCCAGTCACGCCACAACCACTGATGCCTCCCGCCATCGATCGAGAAGCCGTTCGTATCGGCATAGCGGGCGGCATCGAGCCAGCGCACCGCCATCTGCTCCCCAAAACGAGGCGACGCCAACAAGCGATCGACGAGCTCATCAACCGCGGTGTCCGGATGGGCGGCGTAGGCCGCCTTGAAAGCCGCAGTCTCCTGAGTCGTCGGCGGCAAACCGCTCAGGTCGAAAGTCAGCCGGCGGACCAAAGTCGCGGAATCGGCCTCTGCTGAAAACTCAAGCCCCTCCTCAACGAGTCGCGCCGCAACAAATCGATCGATCGGATTCTCCCCGACTTCGGAAATTTCAGGGACCGGCGGCTTTTGAGGCGACTGAAATGCCCAATGTCCCTCATACGCCGCACCCTCGGTAATCCACTGCCGAAGAATCTCCCGATCATTCTCAGAAAGCTCCGAGTGCGCATCCGGCGGCGGCATGATTACCTCCGGATCACGGCTGAAGATCCTTCTGATAATCGTGGATTCATCCGGCTTGCCCGCGACAATCGCAGGTCTCCCCGATTCGCCACCCTTCAGCGCCTCCTCCGGTAAATCGAGCCGCAGCTCGGACTTCCGACCATGGGCATCAGGTCCGTGACAGGCGAAGCAATGCTTCGAAAGAATCGGCCGGACATCACGATTAAAGCCGATCGTCTCCGCAGACGCGGTTGAAACGACCAAGAGAACTCCTAAAATGGGTAAGCGCACAGCAAGCAAACCCTCAATACCGCATCTCGTATCCCACCCTTTCATCGCCTCACAGAAAAGCCCCAAAAAGAACCAAGCTAAAGACCCCAGCCGACACCACCAACCCCGCGCCAAAAATCAACTTCCTCCCCTGCCCAATCGGCTCCCCATTTCTAAAAAGCGCGCGGAAATAAAGCTCCGCCAGCGGACCGAGAAAGTAAGCAAGGTTCGCCCCGAGCCCGATCATGATCGCGCCCACCACTCCCGCCGCCACCGGCATCCCCTGCTTCGTCACCATGATCGCCTCAATGATCAGCCCCGGAATCAGCAGTAGCCCATTGTAAAGAAGCCTCATCTTTTCCCAACCGATCACCACCTCCTTCAGGGCAGACTTGTTGAGCAGAACCTCGCCTCTCGAATCACTTCTCGGCGGGGCGTATGGATCCGTTGACATCACTCCTGATAGCCCGGCGGAGGTGGTGGTGGAAGCCTCATGCTGTCACGCAGCTTCATCGCATGGTAGGAACGGGCCATTGCCTGACCCAGCTTCCCCGTCATTTCCTTGTCCTTGTCCGAAACCACAAAAACCACCGTCCCCGGCGTCTCGCCCGCCCTCAGCTCAGCGCTGTCCTTCAACATTGCCATTGCCTCCTCCGGGCCTGCGAGCCCCCAGAAAGCCACCAAGTCCAACTCGTCGACCAGCGGCCTCAATACCTCATATCGATCAAGCTTCTCATTTTCACTCGCGAGGTAGCGATCGAGTTCTTCGGCGCTGAGCTCTGTATTAAGCTTCATTTCACTCTTCATTTCCCAGCGCTGCATCTCCGCTGAAGCAGCCCGGTCCTTCTGACGTTTGATCAATTTGTAAGCCACCAAGCCAGCACCCGCGAGAAACACCACGAGAACACCAACCCACAACCAAAGAGCTCCTTTCCCTTTCACGTTTTAAAAACTAGCCAACTCGACCGCCGCATCCAAGCCCCAAGTCCGTCTTGAGCACCCCACATTTTGACGCCATCCGCATTGGACCTTCGCCGATCCTGCCTCAAGATCCCCCCATTCATGGAATTCCCTCCCACCTCCGCCACCACCCGCATTCTCCCCAACGGCCTCACCCTGATCCTCGATTCCGATGACTCAGCACCCGTCGTTTCCTCCCAGCTCTGGGTCGAGACCGGCTCCATCCACGAAGGCCGCCTGCTCGGCTCCGGCGTTTCCCATTTCCTCGAACACATGGTCTTCAAAGGCGGCGGAGCATTCGGCCCCAGCGACCTCGCCGAAACCGTCCAAGCCGCCGGCGGCCACTGGAACGCCTATACCTCCTTCGATCGCACCGTTTATTACATCGATGGACCCGCCACCGGACTGACCACTTTCCTCGACGTGCTCGCCGCCATGGTCTTCCACCCGCACCTGCCCGAATCCGAGTTCGAGAAGGAAAAAGATGTCATCCGACGCGAGATCGACATGGGCCTCGATGACCCGGACGACACCAACCACCGCCTGCTCTTCACCACCGCCTTCACCCGCGATGCGCGACGCCAGCCCGTCATTGGTCACCGCCAGCTTTTCGATGCCATCACCTACGATGACCTTCGTACTTACCACGCCACCCGCTACACGCCGGACCGCGCCTGCCTCTGCCTCGCCGGCGACTTCGATCCCGCCGTCATTTTGGAAAAAATCGACGCCCTCTTCGCCTCCATCCCACGCGGCTCGGGTGAGGAACCTCTCGTCCCCGTCGATCCCACCCAGCTCGGACCTCGTCGTGGCCGTGATACCTTTGCCATCCCGACGTCCCGCATCACGCTAAGCTGGAAAATCCCCGCACTTGGCCACCCCGACGTCCCCGCGCTCGACATCGCCGCTGCCATCCTCGGCCGCGGCCGCTCCGCCCGACTCTACCGCTCGATCCGCGAGGAAAAGGAACTCGCCCTCGAAATCTCCGCCTGGTCCTGGTCCCAAAGCAACGGCGAAGGCCTCTTCGCCGTCTCCGCCGAAACCTCGCCCGATAAACGCGAAGCCCTCATCGCCGCCATCCGTGCCGAACTCGCCGCCTTCCCTAACAGCCAGCTCGAAGACGACCTCGCCAAAGCCAAACGCCAGATCGCCGCCAGCCAGTTCCGCACGCTAACCACCATCTCCGGCCGCGCCAGCGACCTCGCCTCGAACTGGCACGAAGCCCGTGACCTCAACTTCACCCGCCGCTACCTCGCGCAGCTCGATGCCGTCACCGCCGCCGACATCCGTCGCGCCTTTGGCAATCTAACAGACACCATCGAAACCCTCACCATCCTCGACCCCGAAGGCACCCCCGCACCCGCCTCCGTCGCCGCGAAGAAACGTCAGCGCCCCGAGCCCGAAACCTTCACGCTCGCGAACGGCACTACCATTGCCCTGCTCCCTGACCCAAAGGTCCCCATCATCGCTATCCAAGCCGCGATCCGTGCCGGTGCCGCCTCGGAAACAAGCACCACCGCCGGCCTCAACCGCCTGCTCGCCGCCGCCCTCCCCCAAGCCACCCGTCACCGCTCCGCTGCCGAACTCGCCAACACCCTCGAATCCCTCGGAGCCTCCATCGGCGCCTCCGCCGGTAACAACTCGCTGCTCGTCCAGCTCTCCGGCCTCAGCCCGGACCTCGCCACGCTGATCCCTCTCTTCGGCGAAGTCCTCTGCGAACCTGCCTTCGAATCCGCTTCCATCGAACGCGAAAAAGCATCGCAGCTCGCCAGCATCCAGGAAGCCCTCGAAGACCCGCTCTCCCTTGGATTCCGAAATCTTCGCAGTGCCCTCTTCGGCAGCAGCGGCTTCGGCATTCCCTCACTCGGCGATGAAGCATCGCTCACCAGCCTCAACCGCCTCTCCCTCGCCGCCCATCACTCGCTCCATTTCCGCGGACCGAACCTCGCCCTCGCAATCGCCGGCGACTTTGATCCCGCCGAAGCAAAGGCACTCCTCGCCGCCGCACTCGATCCTCTTCCCGGCGGCGACGCCTGGCACCCATCACCTTCCGAAATACTAGATCCATCGGAGTTCGTCGTTCATCTCGACAAAAAACAAGCCGTCCTCGCCCTTGGCTATCCCGGCTGCGCCGCGCTCGATGAAAACCGCCACGCCCTGCGCATGCTTCAGGAATGGAGCAGCGATATGGCCGGCCCGCTCTTCACCCGAATCCGCGAAGACCTTGGCCTCGCCTATCAAGTCGGAGCCACCCAATTCCACGGTCACGACACCGGCCTCTTCGCCTTCTACATGGCCACCAACCCGGACCAAGTCTTACTCGCCGAAGAAGAACTCCGTTCTCAAATCGCCGCCCTCGCCTCCGGCGGCATCCCCGACGATGCCTTCGAGCGCGTCCGCTCCACCGTCCTCAGCGCCATCGCCATCGAACAACAATCGCCCGGCTCGATCGCCCGCCACGCCGCCATCGACCTGCTCTTCGGCCTCCCCGCCGATCACTTCCGCCAACTCTCTGGCATCTATCAGACCGTCACCTCCGACGAAGTCCGCAGCGCCGCCCACGACCTCCTCGGCAAGCGCCTCCCCGTCCTGATCCGTGTGCTGCCAGAAGACCAAAACATATCATGAAACTCTGGCAAAAAATCCTTCTATGCATCGTCGCCACCGAAATCCTCGGCAGCCTCGGTGGCATCATCACCGCCACCTCCGTCCGCGATTGGTATGCCGCTCTAACAAAGCCACCCGGCACCCCGCCCAACTGGCTCTTCGGCCCGGTCTGGACCATTCTCTACGCCATGATCGGCACCGCCTTCGCCCTCGTCTGGCATCGCGGCGAAAAAGGACCGCAACAACGCAAAGCCATCACCCTTTTCACCACACAACTCCTCCTCAACCTCGCCTGGACCCCCGTCTTCTTTGGCGCCCACCAACTCGGTGCCGCACTCGTCATCATCATATCCCTAGCCGCCACCATCATCGCCACCATCCTCGCCTTCCGCCCCATCGATCGCTTGGCATCCCGTTTGCTAATCCCCTATCTCATCTGGGTCTCCTACGCCACTTATCTTAATGCGGGTTACTGGTTCCTCAATCGGTGATCGCTTTACCTGCTCCACCCCATGCCCAAACAGATCCGCGACGATCACGATGACACCGCCTTCTCTGGCTACGACTGCTCGAAATCACAGGGGAGCGTGGGCGTCTCGCCCACTTCTTCACCGAAGCCCTGTGGGCGAGACGCCCACGCTCCCCTCCCTCATGTTCAGAACCTTCCCGTCTTGCATTGACTCAACACGCCCCTCCCTCTCTACCCCATGAAACTTCTCCGCGACCCTCTCGTCGTCTTTCTCCTCATCGGCGGCGGGATTTTCCTGCTCTATTCCAAGCTCAATCCCGAAGGATCCACCGAGGAATCAAACCCCAACCGCATCGAAGTCACCAGCGACATCCAGAACATGCTCATCTCCGAATGGAGCTCGCGCTGGAACCGCCCCCCGACCCCCGAAGAGTTCAAAGCCCTCCTCGACGAACACATCAACGAAGAACTCCTTTTCCGCGAAGCCACCAAACTCGGCCTCGACCAAGCCGACACCATCATCCGCCGACGCCTCGCGGAAAAAATGGAGTTCCTTACTGCTGATATGGCCGACCTTGAGGAAGTCTCAGACGAAGCCCTCAAAGCCTACTACCTGGAAAACGCAGATAACTACCGCATCGAACCCGAGATCAGCTTTCGCCATCTCTACTTCTCCACAGACAAGCGCAAAGACACCGCCGCCAGCGATGCAACCGCCCTCCTCAGTTCCCTGAAAGAAGGCACTCTCACCTTCGAACAAGCCATCAAACAAAGCGACAAGTCCTTATTCAGCCCCCAGTTCAGCGCCACTGCCATCTCGCTCATCGCTCGCCAATTCGGCAAGGACTTCGCACCCACGATCGCCGAAGCCAATCCCGGCGATTGGTTCGGACCAGTGCCTTCCGGCTACGGCTTCCACCTCGTGGAAGTCCTCGACCGCACCGACGGCTACCTCCCCGAACTCGACACCATCCGCGAAACCGTGCTCGACGACTACCGCTATGATCAGCGCGAAAAAATCAACAAGGAGATGCAGGATTCACTGCACGAAAAATACGAAATCGTCATCGACGAGCTCGTCCTCGAACCCGAGGAAACCGAAGAAGCCCCCGAGCCATGATCCGTAGTATCACACTCGATCGTAGCTGCCCCGGCCCGGGGCAGGCCGTGACAGCGGCGGCCCGCCGCGTTTTATTCTTCCTAACACTTCTCTTCATTTCCTCCTCGCATCTCGCCGCCCACGAAATGCAGCCCGCCTACCTCGAGCTCAAGGAAACCCCCGGGGGCAGCATCGACGTCACTTGGAAAGTCCCTTACTACAAAGGACGCCCCCTCCCCATCACTCCCGTCTTCCCCACATCGTGGAAAAACCTCACCGAGCCAAACATCACCCCGCTTGGCAACGCCACCCTCTCCCGCTGGCGCATCAATCCCGCCGAGACCTCCATCGATGGTGCCACGATCAACATTGAAGGCCCCATCTCCCGCCTCACCGACGTCGTCCTCCGAGCCCAGCTCGCCGACGGACGATCCCAAACCGCTGTCCTCCGCCCCGAATCCCCCTACGCCACCATCCTCTTCGATCAGGAACCCCAAACACTGCTCTGGGATTACATTGTCATCGGCATCGAGCACATTCTGTTAGGTTATGATCACCTGCTCTTTGTCCTCTGCCTCGTGCTCATCGTCCGCGACCGCTGGACGCTCCTAAAAACCATCACCGCCTTCACCCTCGCCCACTCCGTTACCTTGGGCATTGCCACCCTCGGATGGATGAATGTCCCAGGCCCACCCGTCGAAGCCGTCATCGCGCTCAGCATCATCTTCCTCGCCCGTGAGCTTGCCCTGAGAAACGAACACACCCCCGGCCTAACAGAACGCTATCCCTGGCTCGTCGCCCTCACCTTCGGCCTGCTCCACGGCTTCGGCTTCGCCGGCGCGCTTTCCGAAGTCGGCCTCCCCGCCGACCAGATCCCTCTCGCCCTGCTCAACTTCAACATCGGCGTCGAGCTCGGCCAACTCAGCTTCGTCGCCGTCGTCATTGCCCTCACCACCGTCACCGCCACGATCTCGCCAAAGATCAACCAAGCCGCCTTCAAACCCATCGTTTACGCCACCGGCATCATCGCCGCCTTCTGGTGCATCGAGCGCATCAGCGGCTTCTGGGGCTGAGGCAATCAAGATGCCCAGCCCCTTCCTTTCCTTCGGTAAAAAGCCCCATCATCCATTCGCATGCCCACCCATTCCTTTTTGCCACTCTCCTCACCGGACAGCAGGCTTTCAAAGCCCGTCTCCATCTTCCTCCTCCGCTCCCTCCCATTCGTTTTCAGATCGACCTCGGCGGCGGGGGTCATGAGGTGAACGAATTCGGATCCCACTCCCCATGGCGACCGCCCCGCGCGAAACGGACGCGCTAGCTGGTGCCAGCGTGGGCCGGGGTGAGCGGACGGTTCCCCATCGTGCCCTTTTTCGCAGCATGCAGCAGAACGCCTAGATTGGCGGTTAGAAGCTGTGTTCCAGGCCAAGCAGTAAGCCATGGTTGATGACATCATAGTTGAAACCGCCGTCCGTGTAGTCGGTGCCGAGACCGCGGTAGCCGATGCTTAGCGCGGTCTTTTCGCTGACGCGATAGCCGAGCGCGACATAGGCCTGCCAGGTGAGGTCAGACTCGATCCCGAGGCCGCCGATATCCGCCACGCCGCGCAGGAACAGTTTCTCGGATAGGTTGCGATTCACGCGCACCCCGATGATGGGATCCACCCAAGTCTTGCTTTGCGAAACATTGATATTAAGGGGGAGCACCGGATTGGTGATCGTGAGATCCGAACTCATGTAGTTCACCCGCGCGCCGCCATACACGTCGAAGCGGGTCGTTCCGTCATCGACCACGTTGCGCACCAAGGCGAAGTTTCCGATGAACTGCTCCATGCCGACGTCGAACACGGTGGCTCCCCTTGTGTTGTCCGCCCCCAGCTTGGCGTAGAAGAGATCGCTGGCGAAGCTCCACTGGCCGCGCCCGACCTCCACGATTCCCATGAAGGCGAAGTCGATCTTGTCAACGATGTCGGTGAATTTCACATCCACCGGTGCGGCGTTTCCCCGGATCGTGACGTCGCCGTCCATCGCGGTGAACCAGCCATACATGGCGGCCCGGACGTTCCAGCCGGAGTCGGTCGTGGCGATGACATCCGAAGCGGTTGAGGGCATCGTGCTGCCCGCGAAGGTGGGGAGTGAGGCGAGTAGAAGCGAGGATGCGAGGGTTGCGATATGTTTAGTTTTCATTTGGTTCGATTGTTCGGTGATTGTGATCAGGAATGCGCGTCAACGGCGTCTCAAGCCGCCGCCTCCGCCGCCGCGAGCTTCCCCGCCGCCCGGAGCGGAGCGCTGGAAGGACTGGGCGCGCTGGGTTTGCACGTTGCCGCGCTCGCGGGTGCGAGACAAGGAATCGAGCGACTGGCGGCTTGTCGGCTGCACGCTTGTGCGCTGCGAGGCGGGACTCGGACGTTGGGGCAGCGTGGTGGGTCTTGTTGGCTGGGGCTGGGCGCTCGGACGCCCGCCTTGGGAAGTCGGCTTGGGTCGGGTGGACTCGACGGGTTTCCAGCTTCCCCCGGCGTTGCTGCTCCAGTTGCCGTCGGAATCCTTTTTGTAAACATTGCCGTTGCGCACGGCATAAACGTTGTCGTTCCTCGTTTTCGCCGCCGCACCCTGGCCGCGCTGGGTGTCCCAGGCGACACCGGCTCCGCCTTCGGTATTGCGTCCGCCGGCGACGGTTCCGCGATCACCGGAAACGTATCCGCCGGCCGCGCCTTTTCCGGTCACGGGGTTGTAGGCGGCGGCGCGCCCTGCGGAGCCGTAGGCGGTGCTGACTCGACCTCCCGCGGCCGAGGCTCCCGTGTAAGGATTGTAAACCCGCCCGCCGGAAACGGTGCCGTAGGGTGTGGCGCGGTAGCCCTTGGCGGCATAGGTGCCGGTGTAAGGATTGTAGGCCTGGCGATAGCCCGCGCTGCCGTATGGACCGTAGGCGTAGGCGCCGCGTGAGTAAACTCCGGTCGCCGGATTGTAGGCGGCGGCATAACCCGCCCCGCCGTAAGGGCCGTAAACACGACCCGCCGCTCCGTAGTAGCCGCCATAGCCGTAATGATACACCGCGCCGCAGCCGTAGGAATACCAGGCAGCGGGCGGGTAGCAGTAGTGGTCGTGGTAGTCGTTGAGAATGGCTCCGACGATCAGACCCGCGCCGAACATCAGCACGCCGTTGGCGGCGACGTATTCGCCGCTGTAACCCGCCGTCTGGGTGTAAACCACGGTGTCGGGGGTGGATTCCTTGACGGTCACGTAGGTCACGTTGTGCGCCGGGCTGGAAACCGGGATCGTGTAGATCGCGTCCGGCACGGTGGTGGACCATGCCCATGGCCCGGTCGCCGTCTGGCTGGTGAACCACACGCCCTGATCGCAGCAGTAGTAGCCGTTTTCGACGTTGAAGACCGAGTAAGGCGAGTTCACCGCGTATTTCACGCTGGTGGTGGGAATGGGTTGGAAATCGGGTTCGCCCTTGTAGGTGACCTCGAGGGTCGGCGGCTTGGTGGCATCCACGAAGGTAGATTGCGGCACGGAGGCCAACAGCACGGCATCGACCGCCTCATCGGTTCCCGGCACGGTGGCTTTCACGAAAGCGAGCGGATGATCGTCGGGGATTTTGGCAAAATCCTCGGGCAGATCCTTACTCGCGGTCTCCCACGGGCCATCGAGCTTCGGCGCGCGGAACCAACGCCCGGCGACCTGATAGTAAAACTTGCCGCCCGCGCTATCGAGCATCAGCAGGCTCTCGGTGTTGGTGATCTCCAGCAATTTGGTTTGGGGGATCGGCTTGTAATCGGGATCACCGGTGGTGATCAGCAGCTCGGCGGGCTCCTTGCTCGCGTAAACATGCTCGGCGATCTCGGCTTTCTTGCCGGGGATGTTCTTCCGGATTTCCGCCCAGTTTTCATCGTCAGGCAGACTCCTGAGCTTATCGGGAAGCGCCGTCGCCACCGTCCACGGGCCGTCCGCCGAGGTGGCGGTGAGCCAGTGATCACTGTTCAGCAGGTAGAAGCTCTTCGTTGAGGGCTGATAGAACACGTCCCAGTTCGTGTTGACCGCGAACATCAGATCGGGATCGGAAGCCACCACCGGCTTGAACTGCGGCTCGCCCATGAAGATCACCAACACGGCAGGCTTGTTGCTGTAGAAAATCTTCGGCGGCGCGAGGCTGACCTCCACCTGTTTCTGCATGCCCGCCGTTTCCGGATCGAGGCAGGTCAGCACGCGGTCTAGGGAAACCGTGATGAGTTGTTGGGGCGGCCTGATCTTGTCCACCGCATCGCGCAGGGATTTCTCCTCCGTCTCGGAAACGCCCACGAAGCGGATCTCGCGCTTGGTCGCGAACACCTTCACCGTGCGGGTTTCCTGATCCACGAGCGTCCGCGCCTCGATCTCGGCGACGCCGAATTTCGGCTCCGCCAGCACGCCCTCAACTTCGATGGCGCAGCGGAAATGCATGGTGCCGTGGTCTTTCCACTCATCGACCTGCGGTTGATAGATGGTGAGCTTCTTGCTCTCCATGGTGAACTCGCGCGGCCAACCGGGATCGGTGGGCACCGCCGGAGCCTCCTCGGTGCGCCCGATGGAGGTGAAGCACAATCCAAGCGCGAGGGGCAGGATGGCGGTGATGCGACGGATCATGGTTTTCATGGTTTGCTTGCGGTTTGATTTTTCAGGAAACGGGATGACTCGGAGAAAAAGACCTCGTGAACTGCGGCGGTGCGTGAGGCGTCCGGCTTGGAGCCGGTGAGGAAATGGCAGAGGGCGGATGGTCGGGCCTCGAAGTCGCAATCGGTGGCCTCCGGCAGCTCGACGATGGATGCCTCTGCTCGTGATCTATTTCGGGAAAAGGAAGGTGAGCCCCATGCGGATCCCCCACTCGGGGCCACCCGCAGGCTTCTCGGCATAGTAGCGCGCGCCGAAAAAAGCCTGCATCGGCTGATCGCCGATTTTGAAAAGCTGGGAGATCTGGAAGTTGAGCGGCACCGTCCATTGCCCGTTCGTCCAGTCGTAGGTGGTTTCCGTGTTCAGCGTCAGGGTGGTTTTCGTCGGCAGGATGTAGGAAACGAAAGGCTGCACGAAGGTCGCGTTGACCGAGGCGCGGTTGTCGTCCCCAGCGACATCCCAGAGATGGTTCATAAGCGCGCCATACGTCCACGGTCCGTCCTGCTTGAGCACGACCGCCGTGGGACCGACTCCCCATTTCTCGACTCCCAAGAGATCGTCGGTGGCGCTGGGAAAAAGGAACACCGGGCCGACACCCCAGATCGGCGAGCTTTGCTTCGGCGAGAAAAAGAAGCTCTGGGTGATGTCGCCGAGGCCGAATTCGTCGAGTGTATCTCCTGTTGGCGCCAGGCCTTCCTGGTCGATGACCGGCAGGATGGTGCGGGAGATGAGATTCCAATCCTCGCTGATGCTGATAGGGATGACCGGCTGGATGTTGGTGCGCCAGAGGGTGCCATCGCCCGGGCCGACGCCAAAATCGACGTTGCTCTGGATCGGCAGGCTGATCAGGTCGGAGATCGGGTTGGCGAGTTTTTGCGCCAGATCGGCTTCTTGGGCATGCAGTGTCACGCATGAGACTACAAATGCGATTATGGTAGTTTGTGTTTTCATGAATGGGAAGTGAGGGTGGGAAAGGATGAAAGCTACTGCTGGAAAAAGTTCATGCGATGGGTTGGAGCGGTATGATTCGCCGGTAGATGTTTGTTTCACCATTGCAGCGAGCATCCGATGGTGAAGGTGTCGTTGTCGGAACCAACGTCCTCGCGGGTGCGGATTCCGACGTAGGCGATTTTGAAGCCGAAGTTGCGCGAGACCGGGATGCCGGCGCTCACGCCGAAGCCGAGATTTCCTTTCAAGTCGTTCGCGGGTACCCGGTTGATGGTGGACTCGCCGCCGTAACCATAACCACCGCTGAGGCCAAGCCACAGGCCGGGCATGAAGGTGTAGATGAGATGGCCCTGACCGATCAACAGGGGGTCTTCTTGATGCTTCGAGTTGCCGAAGAAATCATTGTTGTCCGTGTAGAATGTGACGGATGAGGAAAGCTCCATGGACCACTTGCCCCGGGTGTGGACGATGCCGAGTTGAGGGGTGAAGCTATAGCGGTTCGTTCCGAGGTTGATCAGCCTGTCCTCGAAATATTCGCCGGTGGGAAAGGTGACGAGCAAGCCCATGCCGACGATGGTCTCGCAGTGCGTTGTCTTGCGATACTCGACAAACTCCTGCCCGGCGAGCGGCGGAGCACCGTAGAGATTCACCGCGAAGCGCAGGGCGGTATCCGCCCAGCCGTCGCGCTCCGTGGCGGCGGGCGCTCCGTTGAGCAGGCCGCTCCACGATCCGCTCTGATAGAGCTGGGTGAGATCGATGCGGGAGGATTTCCCGAAGAGTTCAAATGCATGGATGTATTTGAAAGCGGCGGTGTGCAACTCGAATTCCCCATCCTCGATGCGGAGCACTGGGTTTAGGAAGATGTCGCCCTCAGTGTAGGCGTAGGCCACCCCGCCGAAGTTCGCGCCGAGAGGCAGGTGGCTCCAGCGGCGCGGCTCGATGTCCTGTGCGTGACAGGGCAGCGCGGACACGCAAAGCGCGAACAAACCGGCGTGACCGATGGGTATGTGAGGCGGAAACATACGGTTGCTGATAAAACCGCAGGCGGATCATTTCACCTTCACCACACCCGGTGGTTTCCAAGTGCCGCTGCCGGCGGGTAGGATGGAAGGCGCTTCAGTCTTGGGCCAATACAGGCGCATCACCATGTAGATCGGCCCGTCGGGCGAGGGCAGCCAGTTGGATTCCTTGTCGGCTCCGGGGCTGTCCTTTTGGATGTAAAGTGTGAGCGAGCCATCCTCGTTTTTCTTCATGTCCGGCAACATGGGCGAGTTGATGAGATAGCGGTTGATCGGGTTTTTGATCAGCAGTTGCGTCTTGCCGTCATACATCGTGACCGACCAAAACGCGTTCACCGGCGGAAGCTGCCCGGCGGGGAAGGTGAGGGTGTAGTTGTGTTTGCTGCCGTCGAGGGTGTCGCCGTCCGCATCCACGCGAACCATTGGATAGGTGGCTTCAATCGCATCGTTCCCGAAGATGCCGGCCTTGGCGGCGGCGGCGCGCAGCAGCCAGTCGCCTTTGTAAAAGTCGCGATCACCAAATGCCGAACTGACAGCCCAGCCGTTGATGTTCTTGCCGATGGTCGCGACTTTTTCCTCCACTTTCTTTTCACCTTCCTTCATGCCGAGGAGGACGGCGGCTTTGTGTTCGAGGGAGAGATCCTTGAAGTGGAACGTCTTGCCGGGACCGATGCCGATCTTCGCGAGCTTGGCGCGGATTTCCTCCTCCTCCGGGCCGGCGGGCGCGAACTGCAGGGAGAAGTCGACGTATTCAAAGAAGTTCGTCTTGGCGAGTTCCGCGTTGGCTTTCGGGAAATCGAGCGTCGGTGCGGCGGGCGGGGCGGGCTGATTCAGGAAAGCGGAGAGTGGTTGCACTTTGTAGCCTGCCTGCACCTTTTCCACATTCGCCATGTCGTCGGGTCCGAAGAGCTGGGTGCGGATGATGATGACCGTGAATTGCGTGGTCGGGCGGAGCACTCCTTTGATTCCGGCGGGTGTCTCGCCTTTCCAATCCGGACCAGCGACCAGGTAGTCGCCCGCCTCGGTGCCGGTGGCGCGGCTGCCGACGTAGCCGTAGTTGAAGGTGTTCCAGTCCACGAACTGGAGCGAGTAGTAACGTTCCTTTTCCACGGCCGGCACCGAGACGACGAATGGCTCGGCACGCAGATCGAGGCAGGTGAAGGAATAGGGCGTGTCGCTATTCGGTGTGACGACCGCCGTGTCCTCGTAGGTGAAGACGCGATTCTCGTTCTTGAGCCGGTTGAAGGGGCACTTGTATTGTTTGGAAGTCGTGTCCACCCAGAACTCGTAGTTGGCCGTGTAGTTCATCACGAGCGGAAGACCGTAGATGAAACCCTCCTCGGCGATGGCTTTGACCTCCTCGATGGAAGGGGCGTCGATGCCTGCTTCCTTGTCGGCTTTCGCCACCTCGGAAATGGCATCGTTCTTCTTGTCGCAGGCGGTCAAGGCAAGAGCCAAGGCCGCGAGTGCGGAGGCGTGGTATAAATGTTTCTTCATATTGTTTTGGAACGTTTGATTGGAGATTGGCCGGGGTGTTTCGATGCTGAATTCGCGGGTCGCCCATGGTCAGCGCGGCCCGCGTGGTTCAAAACCGAAGCTTGGTTATTCGACTGCCTTGACCGGTGGGATTTTCCACGATCCGTCGATGATGGACGGTGGTGTTTCCTGCGGCCAGTAGAGGCGCAACATGAGAATGAACTTGTCCTTCGGCGCCGGGAGCCAGTTCGACTCCTTGTCCTTTCCGGGGCTCTCATGCTGGATGTAGAGATCCACGGAACCGTCGGCATTCGGCTTCAAATCCTGACGGGCGCTGATGCTGTAGCGGTTCAAGGGATTCTTCACGAAGAAGTAGCCGGCGTCATACATGGTGAGCGACCAGAAGCCCTTGGCCGGCGGGAGTTGGCCCTTTTCGAAGTGCATCACGTATTTCTTCTCGCCGGTGTAGGATTTGATCGCGTCCGGACCCTCCGAGGTGGGGTAAACGGCATCTTGGGGACGGTTTGCTCCAAGGCCGATGGCGGTGACGAGCGCGCGCTGGATGTAATTCGTGCCGTAGAGTCCGGTCTTGGTGGTGAACGCCCAGCCGTGCTCCAGCTTCATGTCGCCGGCAAGCACGCCCTCCTTGAGCCAGCGCATGATCTTGTCATTGGCGATCTTCGGCACTTCGGAGAAGGCCTTGCGGGCCTCGGGGCCGAGCTTGCTGCCGTCGAATGGCTGGCCGGGAACGATGCCGAGCCTGGCCATCTTTTCGAGCATGGGCTTGTCTGCTTCAGCGGGCGGGTTGTCCACCATCAGCTTGGCGAGGAGGGTGAAATAGTCCTCCACGCTCAGTGCATTGACCTGTTCGCGGACGGCGGTTTTCATGTCAACCGAAGGATCCACCTTGCCAGCGGGTGGGGTGTAGGGCTTGCCGTAGGAACTGAGCGGCACGAGGGAAATCTCGTCCTGCATCTTGTGGACGGCCGCGTAATCCTCCGGCGTGCCGGTGCAGTAGATGCGCCCGAGCAGCCATACCATGCTGGTGGGCGACTTGTATTCCGTCACTCCCTCGGGGAGTTCGCCCTTCCAGCCGGGTCCGGTGATCGCATACTTCTGCGCACCCGTTCCCGTGGTGCGTTTGCCGGGAACCTCGAAGACATTGGTCCAGCCGTCGAGCATGGGGAACAGGTAATAGCGGTCGTTGGCATCGGGCAATGAGAGCACGTAGGGCTCCTTGCCCACGTCGATCCAGGCGGTGGTGTAGAGGGTGTCGGCGTTCGGCGCGGTCACGTCCCGGAATTCCGCGTCGGGATAGGAGCGGATACGGGCAAAGTGGCCCATTGGAGCGCGCGTGCCTTCCTGTTCAGGGACGTTGGTCATGATCCGGCGCGTCATTTCCATGGTCACGAGAGGGTAGCCATAGACATAGGCTTCGATGCCCTCCGGAACGGCTTCGATGACGGTTTCCTCGGCGGACAAAGCTCCAGGGGCGAGGAATGAGGCGCCGCAGAAGGTGGCGGCCAGGGATTGTTGCAGAAACCGGCGTTTCGATAGATTGTTGGTCATGGTGGGGTTGTTTTGTGGGGCAAATTGAATGTTTTTCTATGAAACAAGTGGCGTTTCCGCGAGGGAATTCCCTATCCGAAATGCGCAAGATGCGGGTTGACCAGCTAGCCTTGTCCAATAGCCTCGCGATCATGGAGGTTGTAAATCCTTGCCATTTTCGCCTCGCCGTCTCGGATCCGGAACAATTCGCGGAGGCGATCCGCGGATCGCGTCTGGAAGCCCGTTTGCTGGCAAAGGCTTCAGGCGTCTCGCAACTGGAACGCATTCATCTGCCGCGCACTTGTTTCGACACGGCCAGGATCTCATCGCCACTTCTTTTCTCCGGCGAAGTGGCGGAAGACTGCTTCACCTTGATCTTTGTGACCGCTTGCCCGCGTGACGGCCATTCCTTCAACTTCTCCACCCGGCACGGCACTGGATACATTGCCTTCTTCCAGCCCCGCGCCGTTCTCGACGCCATGACGCCGGCAGGCTACGCGAATGCGACCCTGACTGTCCCGGAGAAGCTGTTCCGGCAGGAGATTCGACATCGTTTTCCGGAGATCCCGGACGAGTGGCTCAAGCGGGGGGCGGGGCTTCGCATACCCGATTCCGCGAACCGAAAACTTGCTCTTCTGTTAGCCGGTCGCCGGGAAATGGATCAATCCAACTCCGCTTGGCTCGCTGACAGCATGGCCCGCGTTCATTTCGAAGAAGACCTGTTGGAAGTGTTCATCGACGCCCTGCGCGAGGCCCACCTCGCCGGAACGCCAACCCAATCACCGCTCCGCCTCCGTCGTTATGAAGCCATGCGACGCATTCGCGATCACATTGCCGACCACCGAGGATCTCCCCTTCGGATCAATGACCTGTGTCAAGTCAGCGGCATGAGCCGCCGGGGGCTGGAATACGCTTTCAAGGATCTGTTCGGCGTCCCAGCGAACGCCTTCGTCCGCGGACACAGGCTCCATGGAGTGAGACGCTCACTGCAAGCATCCGAGCCAGCACCCGGCCGCATCAAACAGGTTGCCTTGGAATGGGGGTTCTGGCATTTGGGGCATTTCACGAAAAACTATCGCGATCTTTTCGGCGAGCCCCCTAGTGAAACGGTCAGGCACCATTGAGCCGCCCGATCCTGGAAGCGGGACTTCTCCGCGTGACGACGAGAGCGGGTCCGTCGCGGCTTGCACGGAGGGTCAAATTCGGTTTCCTCGATGGACGGCGTGGCAATGAGAATGGTTCTGTCAGTTATGTATGGTGAGGTTTCAGGAAGAGTTTGATGAGTGCGTCTTTGCCAAGGTGGCGGCGGATGACGGAGGTGGCGTTGTAGATCAGCAACGCCGCGGAGATGCAGATGATGTTCACCCAAACGTGAGGCGCGTCGGTTGATTGAAACGCGGCTTCCACGGCACCGCCGAAGCCGCCGTGTTCGTGGCGACCTTCGATCCCTTTCTCAAGGATGAGCACCACGAAAACCCCCAGCGCATACAGCCAGGTGCGCAGCAGCACATCGACCCAGGCGGCCTGATTGCGCACCCATGGACCAAGCGGCACGTGTTCCAGAATCATCACGACCTTGGACAAAATCAGAGCACCGATGATTGCCATGGAAAACCCATGGAACGCGATGCGATACTCCGCCAGGACAAGCCATTTGATCACCAGCAGCCCCGCGAACCAGATCCCGAAGTAAAGAGCCGTGACCAGGATCGCCTTGAGTTCGTGGATCAATTTTTGCCGTGTGCTCATGGGGGGGTGAGATCGGCGCGAAAGGCGGTCAGCGTGAGGGCGATGGCCGCGAATGTGGTGGTTGGAAAGTGGCGTGTTTTCATGGATCAAAGCAATGTCATTCCGGCTCAGGGGGGCAACAAGCTTCCGTATCCCAAAAACGCACTGATAGCGCTCGTCGTGCCGGGGATTTCGTTTCCCCTGCGAAAGCCCCCGGAATGGTGGCTGCCATCAGGGCGGCCATTCAGATGATTGCTTTGTTGGGTTTCATGGATGGGTGAGGCTGGATAAAAGATTGAGGTCTAACAGAACGGTCTCCACGAGGGAGCGTGTTTCGGCTCCGCTGGCCTCGGCTCCTTGCAAGGCGGCGGCGAAGGCGAAGCAGCGTTCGCCCGACTCGATGAAGCCGACGAACCAGCCGAGTTTGGTGCCGTCAGCAGAGAGGGTGCCGCTGCCGGTCTTGCCATACAGGGTTCCGGCGGGTGTTTCGCGGACCCGCATGAGGTTTTTGAGGGTTTGGAGGGAGGCCGGTTTGATGGGTAGCTTGCCGGCAAGCAGTTTGTGGAGCAACTGCGCCTGTTCCTTGGGAGAAATCAGAATGGTGCGGCGAGCGGGGGCGGGCAGCCAGAAGACATCAAGGCCTGCCGAGGTGTTCTTGTCGCCGTAGCTGATGGTATCGAGCCAGCGGTTCATGCGGTCCGATCCGAGGCGATTGGCTAGATTTTGGAAAGCCGGGACACAGGAGGCTTGGAATGCGTCGCGAAGGTTCAGGTCCTTGTTCCACGCCTCGATGTCGCGGCGAATCCCGTCCCATTGGTAGAAAGGTTCTTCCGGTGAAGAAAGAATGCCTTCCTCAAGACCGAGCAAGGCATTCCATATCTTGAAGGTGGAACAGGGTGGAAGTTTCCCGGCGGAAGCTTTGGGATCAACATCCGTGATTTCGCCGCTGGCGCAGTCGAGGATGACAAAGGCCCCCGCGCGGTCTTGCATGGCCTTCCGGATGGGTGCAAGCGGCAGCGGAGCCGCCATGGCGATGCCGATGGTCCCGCAGAGGACGGGAACAAGGAAGGCAATGCTATGCGCTCGGATCATGAAAGTTGAGGAAGAGTTTGTTTACAGAAGGGAAGGGAGGGAACAGAGGAAGAATTAGATTTGGCTTTGTTGAAATTTATCAAAATTGATTCGGAAATGAAATGGCAATCACTAAACTCCTATACGGCGATGCATAGCTAGTGCGGCATGGTCAAGCCATGCCTACTCTCAATTCCTCATGCATCCGTCGGGTCGAATATTCATCCGTCGCCCTCCGCAAGGGCGATCACGGTGCGGAACGGCTGCACATCGAGCGCAAGAAACTCGAACTTGAGCACGAACGGGACGCGCGCCGGAAAGATCGCCCGCCTTCCTCTTCATCTCCGCGAGGAACTCAACACCCGTCTCCGGGACGGCCAGCAGGCCAAAAAACCCGTCACTTGGCTCAATGGCTTGCCTGAAGTTCGACAGATCATCATCGGCCTGGAGACTCTAGCCCGTCACCTCGATCACAATCCGGAGGCCAAAGCGGCATTCAGTAAAGTGACCGAACTCCTCACCCACCCATTCGATCCGTCTGAATCCGCAAAACTCCGCCCACTAACACCATCCGGCCGCACACCTGCTCGCCGTCGGAGACGGGATGCACCGATCTGGAAATACAGCCTTGTTTTCGAAAATGGATTTCTTTTAGAGTCTCAGGTGAATCGTAACGATTCCACAAAACCATGAAAACCTTCCAAGTCCTCTCCGCCGGAAAACCCATCTTCTTTTTCGAAGTACAACCCCAGTTCGCTGACGATGATGTGACTCCGCGAAATACGGAGCTCGCCCAAAACCTCGCCAATGTTCTCGGGGTCCAGGATCACGGACCAAACTTTGTTCCTCAGTTGATCGGCAGGCTTCCTTTGGTCGTCTCGGACCGCAAACCCGACCACCTTCAACATGGATTGAAGGCCTGGGTCGGGCCCAAGATCAAGCGTTAGACAGCGCGCGATCGCCGCCTTCCTTTCCTTCTTTGAAAACCCGGCGGCCAAGCCCTACCAGCCATCTACAAGCCTCACTCAATCCCTTGCTCGGCGGCAAATGCCGCAGCGGCAGCCTCATCCTTCCTCATCCACTCGCGGTAGACCTGCTTGATCAGCTCGCTGCGCTGGCTTCCTTCAGGCAGCGTCAATGCCCACTGCGCTGCGGCTTGCGGCTCGTAGGGTGCCACCGTTTTCGCATAAGACTCGACTGCAGCCTGTTTGACCGATCCCTCCTTCGCATCATTGAGCCAGTTGCCAGCCGCTTGAAAATCATTGCGCGTCCACTGCTGCATCATCTCCGCGGTTTTGTTCGATGCCTCTTTCGTGGAAAACCTCTCCTCGACCCATCCGAGCCACTTCCCCGTGTCCTCCTTGGTATTCTGATACGACAGGTTCGCACTGAAGAATTCCACTTCCTGATCTTTCAAACTCGCCTTCTCCAGCCAAGCCATCGAATCTTCGAAGCCGCTTTTCTGGAGCTGCTCGCCCATTGACCCAAGAACACTCTTCTGGATCCCCTCCGAGTCACCATCAAGTGCCCGCAGAGTCTCTAGCAGTTGAAGACGTTTTTCCGAAGTATCTGCCGATCTCGCAATACCAGCGGCCGCTTGGTGATCATCCTTCAACTGAAGCTCCTTTATCAGCTCAATCGCCATCGCCGGGTCCTGCCGGGCCGTGCCTGCGATGACCGCCGACTTGATCTCATCACGGACGAATTCCGGATTCTTCTTCCCATTCTCACGAATCCAATCCATCGCCGCGAACGGATCTTTTTCCGCCAATCGGGAAAGGGATGACTCAACCACCTGTTTGCCCATTCCATCCATCTCAAGAAGCTCCGCCGACCCGGCGTTAAGCGTTAGCGCCGCTTCGGGGCTTTGGTTGGCGAGCATCATGATGGAAAACCCGATGATCCCCTTCCGAATTTCATCCCCGATCTCAGTGCTTTTTTTGAGTTCGGCGACCACCCCCTTCAACTGCCCCTCATCAAGATCAAGGAACCGCTTGATCATCTCCATCGTCTCCTGGCGGATCGCCTCATCTTCCGGCCCACCATCGCCCTCTCGATTCTCCAGTTTCTTGGCGAAGGCGATCAGCTCTACCGCGAAAGACTTCATCTCAGCCTCTCGATCCACACTTCCATCACGCTCAAGCGGCCTCATCATCAAACCGATGTCGCCACCCTCCTCGACAGAAATCCCAAACTCTGCCGCCTCATCGACGACGAGCCAATGCTCGATCCTGACTCGCTTCAGCTCTTCATGATTGCGCCATCCGAGCAAGACTGTGAGCGCGATGATCAGCAGGGCGATGGCAACCGAAACTTTCATGATGAAAATCCTACTCTTGAATGATGGGCACCGTCGCCCCGCCACCAATTTCTTCCAACAGCTTCGCCCGTTGCGATTCGTCGCGGATGCGCTCAGCCAAGGTCCTTGAAATTTCGGATGATTGTTGAGCCTGATGATTCTCCGAGAGAAACGAAATGATCAGATCATCCCCAGCACCTTCCGCATGCAGGGTTTCAATCATCTTCACTCGATCATCGAAGCTCGATTCTCCACCCCAAATGTTGGCAAGCGATTTCCCGGTGATGGCATCAGCCTTGTCGGGCGATTGAGTCGCGGCCCAGGCCCTCACTTCATCCACCCCCGCCCGATCAACCTCGCCATCCCATCCCAGCCCCTGAATCCGACTTTGAGCCGCATGAGCGACAATCGCTTCCTTCTCGGAGGTCGTCGCCTGAATGTTGGAAATAAAGCCATCGACCTGATCAAAATCCTTCCTCGCCATGGCTGAAACCGCCGCGTTGAAAGCCTCGCCACGCTCTTCTTCGGGCACGACCGCCCTCACCAAATCCGCGAAAGCCTTATGGGACTCCTCCTTCAGTCCCGAGAAAAGCCCCGCATTGAAAACCTGCTTGCGTTGATCTTCCGGCAGGGCCTCGATGCGGAGCTGGGCATCGCCGGGGGCACTGGTGAGAAGCCTTCGAATGGCCACCGCCTCAAAGCGGAGCCGTGCATCACTCCGACCGTCCAGTTTTTTGCTCTCGAAGCTACCTCTGGAAATCTCGGCATCAAACCACGCCAGCGCGGTGGCAGGATCTTTTTTCTGCCACTGTTGGAAGGCATTGGAAAGCTGCCATGACATCCCGTTGCCCTGATCATTCACCTGATCAAGCCAGCGATCGAGCGCCGCCTTGGGATCTTTTTGAGCCAGCATCCCGACGAGAATTCCGTCCAAGGCCTTTCGAACCTCTCGGGAAAGGTCGAGCCCGTCGATCTTATCAAGTTCGGCAAGCAACTGCTCGCCGCTCAAAGCCGTCAGCGAGGTCTGCAACTCCATCATCGTCCGCATGTCGGACAATTGCCCGTTCTCGCCCTTCGCCATTTTGCTACCGAGACTCATCCAATCGATCTCACGATCAGTCTCCCCTTTCTGCTCCTTCATCCGAGTCGCCAAAGACTGATCACTTCCAGCACCCCATCCCCTCCGAGCCATCGCGATCTTCTCCCGCAGGACCACCGTCTCACGCTTAAGCTCGCGAATGGACGAGCCCTGAACACCAAGCCAGACACCACCCATCACCAAGGCCGTCAAGGGAGGGATCAGACTGCGGAGATTCATAAAACAAGAAGAACTCAGATCTATCCGATGACCACCGCCTCGTCCAATTCATTCAGCGTCTCAGCAACGGATCGGCCGACAACCTCACACATCGATCGAGACGGAATGTCGATGCCACCTATCGCCGGGACGACGCAAGAAACTTCGTCACTCCGATGCCTGGCACCAATCACTCATCCTGAAATTACTCATCCCACGGTCGGCCCCGATTGTTTTCGGGGTCGACCATTTTCCCACCCAAGCCAAACCACTCACCTTTCCCTTCCCGAATTGGCCGGGAAAGGTTACCCGCTTCCGCCATGAAAAAGGCCGCCCGCATCACACTGACCATCGTCCGGCGAACCCTCGGCTACGGACTACTCGTGACCTTCGCCTCGCTCGTCTCCGTCGCCATCTACGTTCTCAATCAGCGCGGCGACCTCAGCCTGTGGCATGAAGTCGATCTCAATGAGGAATTCAAAGCAAAGTCCGACGTCACGGATTTTGAAGGCTACCTCGCCCTCGAAGACCGCCTCTTCGCCGAACTCGAAGAAAAGGTCTACAAGAAGACCCCACCCGGCGACGCCAAAATCATCAACCGCTACCAAAAAGGCAGCATGATGGATCCCACCAGCAATGCCACCAACTGGAACCGGACCTTCGTCATGGCAAAAAGTGAGCCGAAAGCCGGCGTGCTACTCCTCCATGGCATGTCTGACTCGCCCTACAGTCTGAGGCATCTCGGTCAGACATTCCATGACTCCGGTGCCATGGTGATCGGCATGCGCGTGCCCGGCCACGGCACCGCGCCCAGTGGCCTCATCGAGACCACTTGGAAAGATATGGCCGCTGCAGTTAGACTCACCGCCAAACACCTCAAGCGGAGCATCGGAGACAAGCCACTTTACATCGTCGGCTACTCGAACGGCGGTGCCCTTTCCGTGAACTACGCCTTGGAGTGCCTCGATGACGAGACTCTCCCACGTCCCGAAGGGCTCGTTCTCCTCTCTCCGGAAATCGGCGTCTCGAAAGCCGCCGCCCTCGCCGTCTGGCAAGGCCGCATCGGCCACTGGCTCGGACTCGAAAAACTCGCCTGGAACTCGATCTCCGTCGAATACGATCCCTTCAAATACAGCTCCTTCGCCGTCAACGCCGGTGACCAAGCCTACCGCATCACCGCCGCCATCGACAAGCGACTCGACAAGCTCTCCAAACAAGGTGCCCTCAACGATTTCCCAAAAACCCTCGCCTTCCAATCGGCCGTCGATGCCACCGTCTCTGCACCCGCACTCGTCTCCCGACTTTTCGATCGACTTCCGGAAAATGGCCACGAACTTGTCGTCTTCGACCTCAACTACAGCGAGTACATCGAACATTTATTCGCCAAGACTCCCTCCGCCGATCTGGAGAAATTACTCACCCGGGCGAATCAAAATTTCTCACTCAGCGTCGTGACCAATGCCACGGATCAGGCGGAGCCGACCCCGCAGGTTTCGATCAGACATCGCAAAGTCGGCACCGCCGAATTCACCACCGAAGCCACCGACATGGCCTGGCCCAAGCAGATTTTTTCTCTCTCCCACGTCGCCCTTCCGTTCCCGGAAAGCGACCCGCTCTACGGCAGCGGCCAAGGCGGAAAAACCCCGACCCTCGGCAACCGATCCCTGCGCGGCGAGCGCGGCACCCTGCTCATCAGTCCCGGCGAAATGCTCCGCCAGAAATGGAATCCCTTCTATCCATGGCTTGAAAAACGCAGCCTCGAGTTCCTCGACCTCACCCGACCAGCCGAAGCGCCCATCTCCGAATAACGGCACAGCCACTCTCCGCGCCTTGACACCCTTCCTCTGAAACGGATTCTCATCCACCAAAGCATCCCTGACCGCATGACCTTATTTTTCCGCCTGAAACTCACACTACTCTTCTGCCTCGCGGCCGCCAGCTGCTACGCACCGATCAATATCCACGAAGTCAAGCCAACGAGACCCGCACCGATGGTCGTCAGCGAGGCCTCTCTCAAAGCTGCTTCAAAGCCATCCAAGAGCGCGCCATTCGAACAAGCCGCCGCCACGCTCGAAGACATCCGCCTCGCCTATGACCGCCTCGCCGTCGGAGACGCCAGCGCCCTTCCCGAATACAACTTCCTCACCGCACGCTTCATCGAGCAGATCAAGGAAGCAGGCGTGAAACCCTGGATGAACGAGATCCGACTTTCCGGACCGAAAACCCAATTCGTCCTTCGTGGCAACCAACCCGCCGACCTCGATGCCGAAAGGCGTGACTTCATCGCCGCAGACACTCTCGATTTCACAGGCTCACTCGCACAAGAACCATCCATCGAGGAAGGTGCCGGAGCCCCCCTCCTCGCGATCATCAGCACCCCTCCGACCGATAACGAGTCCTTCGACAAGAACCTACGCTATCGCAACGTCACCGCCGTCATTCACTTCAGCGGCAACAAAGCAACCGTCGAACTCGAAGACCCCTACGAGACCAACAACATCACCATCGGCAGCCATCGCTACCCACTACATGCCGACTTCGGCGCGAACGTCTCCTACGCCCTCTCCACCACACGCATCGACAAGCTCGGCCTCGCCCGCCTGCTCAATCCCGAGCGCTTCAGCAACACCTGCCGCCTCAGCAAGCTCCAGCCCTACGACCCGAATCGCATCCCCGTGCTGATGGTCCACGGACTCCAGAGCACCCCCGCTACCTGGGTGCCGATGTACTTCGAGCTGATGAAGGACCCACAGATCCGCGAGAAATACCAGTTCTGGATCTTCAGCTACTCCAGTGGCTATCCCTATCCCTATTCCGCCGCCCTTCTTCGCCAGGAACTCGATCGCATGAACCGCGCCCACCCCGGGCACAAAGACATCGTCATGATGGGCCACAGCATGGGCAGCCTCGTGACCCGCCTGATGATCACCGATGTTGGCGATACCATGTGGCTCGATCTCTTCGGCAAACCACCATCCGAAACGAAGATCTCCGGGGAAAGCCGAGAGATCCTAGAAGAATCACTGATCTTCAACGCCCGCCCTGAAATCGCCCGCGCCATCTTTTTCTCCGCCCCCCACAAGGGCAGCGTCATCGCCACCAGCTGGATCGGAAGACTGGGCTCCAAGCTCGTTCGCGCCCCCGCCTTCATCGCGGATACCCGGGACTCAATGGTCAGCATCATCACCGCCGACCCCTCCGCCCTCACCCTCAACCGCGCCCCTAACAGTATCGACACCCTCGCCCCGAACAACCGCTTCGTTCTCGCCATCAACAAGTATCCCGTCGTCAGCCGCGTCCCCTACCACTCGGTCATGGGCGACCGCGGAAAAGGAGACACGCCGAACTCAAGCGACGGCATCGTCGCCTACTGGAGTTCTCACCTCGATGGAGCCGTCTCCGAAAAAATTGTCCCCTCCCACCACGGCTCCCACCAGATCCCCGAAGGTATCGAAGAAGGCCGCCGCATCCTCAGAGAACACGCCGGTCTCCGCTGAAAAACTTCTGCCGCAAGCCCGGCATCAGTAACACCACCAAGAGCTGGAGCCGAGCTCCACAGAACTGAACTCGATGCGGCTTAGGTGTCTGGTTCGCCTCTTCTTGTTCTCTTGTAAACGCTCCATACTACCCCCCCGACAAGGTATCCCAAGCCAGCGGCAAGCATCCAATTGCCTGCATACTTCAGGACGAAAATACTGCCGACCACCGCACCGACCAGGAACGCGAAGGTCACAAAAACGGGTATCGATAGCTTCCAGCCTTCGATCTTGTGCCACGCGCTTCATTCCCAGATGAATGCCAAGATCGGTAAAGAGCCCCGTCAAATGCGTCGTCCGTAAGACCACACCACGGTAACGACTCGCCAGCGCGTTCTGTGCTCAACAAACCGCACTTGCGATCAAAATGGTGAGGAGCGGAAAATCCGAATACGAGTAGTGGGCGGCGACCAAAAAAAAAACGCCAAGCACAGAGAGAATCCGACCATACGGCTTCCCGATCTCAAGCGAGGGATGATGGAGTAAAAAGCCGGAAATGATCGCTCCCGAAATGAATCCAAACGTCGCCGTCGTCACATTGATAATGTGAAATCCCTCAGTATTCCCGAGCGTCGAAAGCCCAGAACCAATCCTGGCAATATCTCCCGTGAGATGGCTGACCGATGTCCCCGTCGAAAAGAGAAATCCGGTATTCACGAAAGACGCCCCGAACGCCAACATGCATCCACCAAAGACGATCTGTTGTGGTGTTATGGGGCGCATTTTCTCGTCAAATCGTCAGCTCTTCACCGCTCCCTACCGAGCCAAGTCGCCTGAGGGCTGGCGATGTAGCCCTTAAGCGATTGAAGCTCCAATCGAAAAGCTTCGAAAGCTGGTCCCATTCTCTCTCTTGAAGAAAAATGGCATTCCCGAGCGATTTTGCTTAAAACGACCCAAATTTTGCGCCAGCTTCGCCAGAAATAATTCACAATGACAATACATCAAGAAGCGCCCCATCCTAGGAAAGAGGAAGGCTTCGCCTTGATTGCCACTCTTTCGATCTTCATTTTGCTCTCAGTGCTGGTCGTGGGTCTCATCTCACTTTCAACCGTGAGCCTGAGGAACTCCCAGCGCGGCATGGCGAGAGCGGAAGCCATGGCGAATGCCAGAATGGCGCTCATCATGGCGGTCGGTGAATTGCAGCGGACGGCGGGCCCTGACCAGCGAGTCACCGCCACCGCAGACATCGCCGGCACCGCCTTGGGTGACCCACTTGCCAATGGATCAAGCCCCGAGAACAACGACTCGCTGGATGCCACGCAAAAGGGCCTTTCCAGCGTCCAGCCGGGCACCCGCTACTGGACCGGAGTCTTCGTCAACAATGACGACCCGACAAAAATTTACGAGAAGACCCCCAGCCCCAAGTTGCTTCGCTGGTTGGTCAGCTCTCCAGAGGCCGATACCGACAACCAGGAGACAACCCCTGGCAATGCCCTTTACCAGGTCAAAGCCGATGGATTGCCAGCAAATCCGGAGTCATGCGTCGTACTGGTTGGCCCTGAATCCTTCGGCAACGAGAGCACCACTCAAGATGCCTATGTCGTCGCCCCGCTCGTATCCACCACCTCCCCTGATGGGAAAACGAAAGCCGGTGCCTATGCCTGGTGGATTGGCGACGAAGGGGTGAAATCCCGCATCAACCTGAGCGACCAGGATCGCTTTCCTGAGGACTACGACACCTTGACCGCGCAACGCCGTGGCTGGGAATCGATCGAGGAATTCAGCGACTATCCAACGCCCGATGACCCCAATCACGGGCAACTTCCACGAGTTTTAACCCTGCCGACGACCGAGCTGCTACTGGGCACCAGAGCCTCCACCCCTGAAAAGACCGGCGAGACGCTCTTTCACTCCGCCACCACCACCAGCCGGGGGCTCCTGACCAATGCCCTCGAAGGGGGACTGAAAGTCGACCTCACCACGGCCTTCAGCAATGGCCTCCCTGCGGATGCTCCGGCAAATGCCTACGACAACTATCCCGTCAAAGGCGGTCGAGTGATCCCTCGATCGGGAGGACCTGACTTCTCCCGCTTGAACAAGCTCACTTGGAATCATATCGACGAGTTCGTCAACCGCTCCAAAAACCTTAGCTCGGGGTCCCTGATTGTCAGTGGAGATGGCCAGGACGGAACGGCTAGCATCGCGCCCACGATCATCGACTTTCGGATTCTCCTCGGGGTCAAGGCGATCAAGCGAACAGAGACGCAGTATAAAGTCCATCCCTGCGGCAAAGTGGCCATCACCATTGCCAACCCTTATTCCGTTCCTCTAAAATGGAACAATCCTCTCGAGTTCCAGATCAAGAATCAAACCCCAATCGGAAATCGCCCGTCCCGCATCTGGCAGTTCAACACCACCTGCATCTACCTGCCCAAAGACGAAACCCTGAACCGCGCGGGTAGTGAGCCCGCCGTCTTCAACCAAGCCGTATTCACGATCGAACCCGGCACCTTGGCCCCCGGAGAGGCCTTGGCCTACACCCACGCCGGCCGCACCGTCCGGACCCCGAGGGATTCCGCGAGGAAAGTCGAGGTTCCACTCGCCCCATTCGATTCCGCGAGTCCCTTCGACTTCAATAGCAGCATCGAGATGACCACTGACTCCGTGATGACACTGCCGCAGCCACTAGACGTCCGTGAATCATGGCAGACAAGCTTGGTCGCCTTGGAAATGCGTTTGGCAGGCTCCCGGGGCGCACAATTCCTCAAGCGGATCGAACGCTTCGAACTCGACAATGGCTACTTCTGGCCGACCACGCGAGAGTTCACCCAAAGCATCACGGCACGGCTAACCGGACCCGTTCCCCTGATGCTTTACAGCTTTCAAATGAGCCAGCCAGGAATGGACTACAAGTCCCTGATGCCGGACGGCTATGAACTCGGGCAGCGCGGATCCACCCTGCGCACCTTCATGGACTTCAACTTGCAAGCCACCAACTTCAGCAAGCCCATCGCCAGCTACAATCCGCCGCCTTTCTTCATGGAGAGCAACGACAGCTTCTCCCTACTCCCATTCCGCGCCCCGGGTGGCGACACCGGAACTAGTTTCACGCGCAACCTCGCCGTCAATCCCGTCCGCTGGGGTTACTCCAACCTCAGAGGTTCCGATGCCACGATCCTCTTCACGGTTCCTAAAACGTTCTCCTCCCTGGCCCAATTCCAGCACGCCGATCTCACCAATGACGAGGTGCGCATCTCCATTGGCCACCAACCGGCCTACGCCGTCGGGAACTCCTATGCCTCGCCATTCGTCAAAAGGAACTCCATCAGCGAAAGGCGAGTCGATTATGAATTGATGGGATCAAACAACCAAAGCGGTGCGACCCAGATGCAGCGCACTTATTTCGACATGTCCCACATCCTCAACTCCTGCCTCTGGGACCGATACTTCTTCTCAACCTTGGACAGCAGTGAGGCCGTTCCGCGCAATCCCAACCTGATCCTCTCCGGAAAAGCCCAAACCGGGAACACCTTGTCCGATCCCTCCATCGTCGCCAAAGGACTATTCGTGGATGGTGCCTTCAACGTCAGCTCCACCAACATCAAGGCCTGGAAGGCTCTCCTCGCCTCGACTCGACACCGGACTCACCCCACCGCCGGCGACGAATCACCCCTTGCCAGTTTCCCCCGTAGCCTGGAACAAAGCGAAAGATCCACCACCCCACCAAGCGGCGATTCGAACGACTCCTACGCAGGCCACCGGGTGCTCAGTGATAGCGAAGTGGACCTGCTCGCTCAGGAAATCACCCGCCAGGTCCGCCTGCGCGGCCCCTTCCTCTCGATGTCCCACTTCGTCAACCGCGCCCTCGCCGACATCAGCGACGAAGACAAGGTACCCAGCGGAGCCCCGCAGTTCGCCCTAACCCGCAGCGGTGCCCTGCAACTCGCCCTCGACGAGAGCGGAGTCAATATCAGCCTCGATGGCAGACGCAGTGGCTTCGCCAACATCACGGCAAAGGATGACCGCGTCACCCTCGCCCACAAGCAGGGAGCCCCCCGCGCCGACCTCGACGGCGGCGACACGGGAGGCCGCCCAGCGGATGCCGGTCGTGGCCGAAAAGACTGGGCCGTGACTTCACGCGACAACAACTACGGAGCCGTGGCCAGCATCCTCGCCGATACCCGAGTGCTCTACGATTCGTCTGTTAGAAGCGAGCAGGGCTATCGCTCCACCGCCATTCCCGGATGGATGACCCAGGCCGACCTCCTGCAGGTTTTGGGCCCGTCCCTCACCGTTCGCTCGGACACCTTCACGGTCCGCACCTGCGGCCGCTCCTATGATGCCAGCGGAAAAGTCCTCGCCAGCGCCTACGCAGAAGCCACGGTGCAGCGGCAAATCGACTTCCTCGACCCCGCCAACCCACCCGAGGCAACCCTTTTGGAACTGAACACTACCAACAAGACCTTCGGGCGCCGATTTGAAATCATTTCCTTCCGTTGGCTCTCCGAAAATGAAATCTAAGATCATGCTCCGCTTTCTCGCGCTCTTCTTCCTTGGCTCGCTCGCCACTCTTTCCGGACAAAACGAATCGAATGTCTCCCTAAGCATCGATCTCGTCGCCTGGGGAGATGAAATCGGAGGTCTTAGCCTGAAGTCCGCGGGCAAAGGCGAGACCACCACGGCGCTCTCCTTCACTTACTCCGACCCCGTGAAATACACCGGCCCCGCGCTGCTGGAAATCCATCAGAAGGCCGGAGGCGGCAGCACGAAATTGGAGCAATCCATCTCCGAAGAAGACGCCCTCCACCAATCGATCCCCCTCGAATTCGAAAACGAGCCCGAAGAATCCGCCAATCCCGAAGCCAGCAAATCCCCCATCGTTCGCGAGCTCCTCAAGCGCCGTGAAAAAGAGCCAACTCTCGTCGCCTTGGTCAATCTGCCGACCAACGCCAGGCACGTGACCATCCTCCTAGCACCCGCTGGCCAAGGGACCTTCAAACCTTACCTCATCAACGACGATCCGAGCAAACTCCCACCCGGAAAACTCCGCGTTCACAACCTATCCCCATTCCCCATTGGCATGAGATTCAGTGGCAAGCAAAGCGCCGAGCTCAAACCCGGCAAGAACGCCATTTTCAACGCCGTCAACGGCCAAACGGTTTACGAGCTCTCCTATCAAGGCCCCAAAGGCTGGACCGTTCAGGAGAACAACATCATCCCCGTGCGACCGACCGAGCAAACCCAGCTCATCGTCCTCAAAAGCAACAACTCCTTCTTCCTCTCAAGCGACGGAGCTGCTGGCGGATTCCTGCAACTCGTCACCCTGCGGCGCCCCCTCAATTAACGCCTCATCGCTAACGATTCGATCGCCCCTCCATTCCCAGTAAGCGCCTTCTTCCCAGTAAGCGCCTTCTTCCCAGTCCCTTCCCCCGCCGAAACCCGCCCGGCACTGGAGCCGTCGGAAGCCCCGCTTCCCGACCGAACCGATCTCCCCTTCTTCGTTGCTCTTCAACGCACTACGCAATTCTCAGCAAGACTCAAACTGGCTACCAACACACTGTTTGCCTGGCATTTTTTCTTTTGTCTGGCATTTTTTCTTTTGTCTCGTGGCATTTTTTCTCGGTTTCACTTCTTCGGGTCGTCTTTGACGACTCTTGGGAGGTGAACTCGTAAGGTGCTTCGACAGGGCGGAAACGCCCTTGCTCCATTGTTCCTTTAGCCAAACAACTCGTCTCTCTGGAATTCGATGCTGCACTGTTTGACCTCAACCAATTCCGCTTCGTGCCAGGCGGTCGGTTCGTGCTGGCAGGCACAGGCGACTTGGATGCCGAGCGAGCTCATCGCGGCGATCGCGACTTCAGGTTTGTTGCAGTCCTTACTCAGGTGACCGAGCACCACACGCCGTAGTCCGGCGGGAATCAACTCCGCGACAAGAGCCGCAGTCTGGGCGTTCGAGAGGTGACCGTGGCGCGATGAAATCCGCTGCTTTGTGGACCAGGGACGTTTGGTGTCGGCTTCCAACAACTCGTCATCGTAGTTTGCCTCAATGAAGAGCGCCTGCACGCCGGAGAGCAGATCGCTGACTCGCTTGGTGACGTGTCCGGCATCGCTGACCAGACCGATGGCGCGGCCTTGGCGACGAAAGACGAAACCGACGGGCTCGACGGCATCGTGAGGGACGGCGAAGGACTGAATTTCCAGGTCGCCGACGGCAAAGCACGAGCCACTTTCAAAAAGTTTCCACGAAATCGGGCCGAGATTTTCGCGGACGACGCGACTGGTCGACGGGGTGGCGAAAACCGGCACGGAGAGGGTTTTCATGAGCACCCTGAGTCCGGAGACATGATCGCCGTGCTCGTGGGTGAGCAGAATGCCGCTGAGGCTTTCAGGCTCGACTCCGACGCGACGGAGGCGCAGCACCAGTTGCTTGGCGGAAAGACCGGCATCGACCAGCAAGCGGGTGCCGCCGGACTCGACGACCGCCGCATTCCCCCCGCTACCACTGCCCAAAACTGCGAACCGCATGGCCGGAGAGTGGAATGAAGCAACGCAGGATTGAAAGCTGAATCAAGCGCGCCATGATCCTTACAGGTTTGAAACGAATCCGGATCATCCATCGACTGCGCGTGGCCATGGCCCTCCTGGGCTTCTTGGTGCTCGTCGCATTGTTGGGTGGCCTGTGGTGGGCGAATCACACCGGCTTGCCGGACTCGTGGCGTTCGAAGATCGAAAAAGCCATGGCCCAGCAAGGAATCCACGCCGAAGTGGCAAGCCTGCGCTACCGCCCGCTCCGGGGAATTGAGGCCGGTGAGGTGGTGATCTACGCCGATGCCACCCATACGCGGGTGGTCGCGCGGCTCCACGAACTACTGCTCGATGTCGACCGAACTAAGCTCTCACGCGGCGAAGTGAAGATCGACCGCCTCGACCTCGCCGGCGCGCGGGTATCGCTGGCGGCCGACCCCGAGATTGATGACTCCGAGACTTTGGACATCCTCGATGCTCAGGGCCGCATCCTGATTTCCGACGGTCGCCATTTGGAAATCCAGGGGGCCAGTGGCATGGTGAGTGGCGTTCGTTTGGAGTTCGATGCGGAACTTGACTTGTATCGCCCCAGACCGAACCCGACCCAGGACGAAATTGACCACTCCCGTGCGCAACGTCGGCAGGTCCTTACTACCGTCATCAATTCGCTGGAAAACTGGGGTCCGAAAAGCAGCTCTCCACCGACGATCCGGATCAAAGCCAGTGGCGATCTCGAAGAACCTTCCACCCTCCGTGCCACCATTGATGTCCAGGGGACCGGACTGAAAAGCCACTCGCTCGAAGTCAATCATGTCACCCTACAGGCCGAGTTACGCGGCTCCGTCATCGTCCTCCATCACGCCGACATCAGCACATCCAACGGCACCCTAACAGGTCGCATGGAATACGAAACGGAGAAGACCATCGGTCGGTTTGAAACAAGCTCGAACCTCGACATCGCCGCCCTGCTAGCGAGCCTCGATCTTCCGGTTCCTGAAAAGATTCTGAGCTCTGGCAAACCACCGATCATCGAGGTGCACGGAAGCTTTTCCAAAGAGAACGAAGCATGGAATCTCAAGCTGATGGGAAATGTGGAAGTGGACCAACCGAAGTTTGAACAGCTCTCCGCCGACCGCGCCTCCACCGCATTTTCCTGGGATGGCAAGCAGCTGTTTCTCGAAGACCTCGAAGTGCATGATGGTGAGCACCAAATCACTGGCCGGGCCTTCATTGCTCCCGAGAAAATTCTTTATGAAGCCAAAACGGACCTACCGCCTCCATTTTGGCAGAACGCGATCACCTTCGAGCCGCTGAGCAGCATTCTCGACCGTTTCTCGTCGACGGATGACACCTCAGTCTCCGTGGATTTCCGTGGCACTGCCAACCCCCGCGACAAGAACCAGTGGGCTTTTCAGGGGGAGGCCGCAGCGACCAACATCAGCTACGAAGGCGTCCCCGCAAAGCGAGCCAAAACCACGCTTGATCTCTCCTCGGACCGGCTTGACTTCTCCAAGGGAGAGGTTGAATTCGACTACCAAGACTACCCTCTGCGCAAGGCACACGGAGGCCCTGTGAACGGGCAGGTGAAAGTCGACCTCATTCGCTATGATCGTGAGCCCTCGACCGTCACTGTCCGTCAACTGAAGGGAGAAGCCTGGCCGGGCCCAATCGCTCGGACCTTTGCGCCCAAACTTGCCGAAACGCTTGAGTCCTATGGTTTTCACAGTAACCCCGCGATCGCGGCCGACGGGGTGATTGGAGTGAAGGACGGCCTTCCGAAAACAGACTTCACGGTTCGCTTCGCAACGGCCAAGCCCGCGAACTACGAATTCCTCGGTGCCACGCTTGAAGTTGAAGCACCAAAGGGCGTGGTGCGAGTTCTTCCGGACCGGGTGAAGGTCAGCGGTCTAAACTTCGGGCTCTTTGGTGGTCTGGTCCGGGGAACCTTGGAAAGCATGACGGGCGAAAGCCGGAACATTTCCGGTGAGTTCGATTGGACCAGGCTCGAACTTCCTTCTCTGAGCAAGGCATACGACTTTGATAGCCAACCAAAAGGATTGGTCTCCGGGCGGCTCGACTTCACCCTGCTCGGCGAGGACGTCGCGGGACTGAGTGGTACCGGCCATATCGCCTTGGAAAAGGGCGAGCTTTTTGAAGTACCAATTTTCGGCCCTTTATCACCCGTCATTTCCTCCGTTCTCGGGCGACGAAAGGCCGGCTTTCAGGAAGCCAGTGAAGCCTTCTGCACCTTCACCCTGACGGAAGGAGCCTTGCGCACTCAGGACTTCAGAACCGCTACATCCTCCATCATCTTCACCGGTGATGCCCTGATCAACCTCAGTAAGCTGACGATGTTCATGACCTTGAGAATGAACGCACAGGGACTCTTCGGCGTCATCACCCTGCCACTGCGGCCCTTTTACGGAATGTTCCAATTCCGCGGCACTGGTCCGATCCGTGAGCCGAAATGGACCAATGTGATGTTCACGCGTCCCCCGAAACAACAGGAAGAAACCCTTCTTGAGCCACCAAAAGCGCGACAAATCGAGGAACCGACGAAAACAGACCCTTAGTCATTGCCATGTCGTTTGCGCCCTGGCTGCGAAAAGTCATGCCTTGCACGCCTACTGCTTCAGTGGCACCTTTGTGCCGAAGAGACTCTCCCACTTACCATCCAAACCATCACGACCATGTCAGAAAATTTCGCCAATCCAAAGTCCCTCGATCCTGAAGCCGATTTCTCACAGAGCCCTTCGGTTTCCAAAGCCGCAAACGACCTCCGTGCCGCCGCAGGGGAACGCGCCAAAGAAGTCGCCCACGACACCGCCGAACAGGCCAAAGCCTTAAAAAGTAAAGCGGTCGATACCGCCCAACAGTTCCGCGATGCTGCCACCGAGAAAGCTTTGGCCCTGAAAGCCACCGCCACCGAGAAAGCCACCGCATTCCGCCAGGTTGCCGAGGAAAAAGCCACTCACCTGCGCACGGCCGCTGACGAGCAATGGCACCAGACCCGCGACCGGGCAAAGGACATCCATGTCACCGCCGAAGACTACATTCGCGAGAACCCGACCAAATGTGTGCTCGGTGCCCTGGGTGTCGGTTTCCTGATCGGACTCATCTCGCGCCGCTAATCATCAGCCCGTAACGACTGGTTCACGCACCCACGCCTCCGGCAAACCAATGGAGCGCGCACGGCCTTGCCGACCAATGATCGACGCACCCGAGACCCCAGCACCCCAGTCCCCTCAAGATGAGGGATGGATGGCCGCTGCATTGAGTTTTATCTCCGCGAGAATCGAGCTGATCAAGCTCGAGGCCCACGATGCAGGTCGGGAAGCCGCGAAACGCGGCTTCCTGCTCGTCGTCATTCTCATCGGCACTTTTTTCGTCTGGCTTCTCGGCGTCGCCGGGCTCATCGGCTGGATTTCAGCGAGCCAGTCGTGGAGTTGGTATGCGGTCACCTTCGCTGTTGCCGGAATTCATTTGCTATTCGTCATCATTTCCGCCGTGCTTCTCAAAAAACCGGCCGCACCCCCGTTCCCTCTAACTCGCGCGGAACTCTCAAAAGATCAAGCATGGCTCGAGACCCTCAAAAACGACCCGAAATCGCCGAACTGATGCGCCGCATCGAGATCTCGCGCGCCAGCGTCGGGAACCATGTGGTTCAGCTCAAGCGCAGGCTCGATGTGCCTTCGCGGCTTAAGCGCTCGGTCACCACCAGCCCTCTCGCATGGTTCGGCGGCTCGCTCGGAGCCGGGGTGATCGCCAGCCGGATCTTCCTTCGAAAGCCGAAAAAAGTGGAATCCAAATCGAAGGGACTCAGCGGCCTTCTTTTTGCCACCCTGGTGACACTGATGAAGCCCGCCATCCGCAAATTGCTCATGTCTGAGTTACAACGTCGTTTCAAAGTCCATACCGGTTGGCAAAACCCATCCCAGGAGACACACTTGCCGCTTTCCAAGCATCAGGCCCCACCCTCTAACTAACCCCACTCATGTCCGATCACCAAGTGCTCGACCACGTCGACCAGTATCTCCGCCTCGGCCGCGAATACGGTTGCTCCGACGTCCACCTCGCAACGACCTTCCCACCGGCATGGAGACGCTTCGGCCAGCTCCAGCCTATTTGGGACGACCACGACCCCCTCACCGCTGAAGACACGGAACGTCTCGCACGCTCCTTCCTCCAAGACCGGGAGTGGAACCGCCTCCAGGACAAGGGCGACGTCGACTTTGCCTACGCCAACGAAGAAGGCCGCTTCCGGGCCTCGGTGATCAAGCAGCGCCTCGGGATCGACATGGTTTTCCGCATCATCGACTCAAAGATCCGCTCGATGGAAGACCTCCAGTTGCCGATGGATCACCTACTGCCACTGACCCGCTACCAAAACGGACTGATCCTCGTGACAGGAGCCGTAGGATCCGGGAAGTCCACCACCCTCGCCGCGCTCGTTGACTTCATCAACTCCGACCGCGAAGACCACATCCTCACGCTCGAAGACCCCATCGAATACGTCTTCGACTCCAAGAACTGCCACGTCAACCAACGCGAAGTTCACATCCACACCGAATCTTTCGCCAAGGCCCTTCGCGGTGCCCTGCGGGAAGACCCGGACGTGATTATGGTCGGAGAAATGCGCGATCTGGAAACTATCCAGCTCGCCCTAACAGCCGCCGAAACCGGTCACTTGGTGCTCGGCACCCTTCACACCGGCAACGGCCCACGGACCCTTGACCGTATCCTCGACGTATTCCCCACCGACCAGCGCGGTCAGATCCGCATCATGGTTTCCGAATCACTGCGTGGCATCCTTTCCCAGCAACTCGTCCCTCGCGCCGACGGCAGCGGTCGCGTGATGGCGCTCGAGCTTCTTGTCAACACCGCCGCCGTTTCGAACTGCATTCGTGAAGGCAAGACCTTCATGCTCCCGGGCGTCATGCAGACCGGTAAGAACGTCGGAATGATCACCATGGACGAATCCTTGAGACAGCTCTACATCAAGGGCCTCATCGCCAAAGAGGAAGCCCTCTACCGAGCCGAAGACAAGGTCCAGATGGAGGCCTTTTTCCAATCCTAACAGCCCTAACTGAAGACCATCATGGCCGAAATCGATCGCCTCTTCCAACACCTCGTCGCCACCAAGGGTTCCGACCTCCACCTTTCCGAAGGCCAGCCGCCGAAGACTCGCGTCCACGGTGCCGTCACCGCCATCGAAGGCGAAGCCGTTCTGGATCACGACACGATCCACCGCATGCTTGAGGAAATCTGTGATCCTAAAGCCTGGGAACTCTACCTCAAGACAGGCGACCTCGACTTTGCCTACTCGATGGACGAGGAGTCGCGCTTCCGCTGCAACTACCTCAAGCAGAACTACGGCCTCGCCGCCGTGTTCCGACTGATCCCAACCGAGATCATGTCGCTCGAAAGCCTTGGCGTACCGGAAGTCGTCAAACGTTTCGCCCACATCCGCTCTGGTCTCGTGCTCGTCACTGGCCCGACCGGCTCCGGCAAATCCACGACACTCGCCGCATTGCTCGATTACATCAACACGAACTACGCCCGCCACATCATCACCATCGAGGAGCCAATCGAATTCGTCCACCGGAACAAGAGATCGATCCTCACCCAGCGCGAGGTTCCGATCCAGACACCCTCTTTCTCCGACGGACTGCGCGCCGCCCTGCGTGAAGATGCCGACATCGTTCTCGTTGGCGAGATGCGGGACCTCGAAACCATCTCACTCGCCCTCACCGCAGCCGAAACTGGTCTGCTCGTTTTCGGAACGCTTCACACGAACAACGCCCGCAAGACCGTCGACCGGATCATCGACGTCTTCCCTGCCGATCAGCAGTCTCAGGTCCGCACCATGTTGGCGGCCTCGCTTCGCGGCGTGCTCGCCCAACTGCTATGCAAACGCATCGACCGCCCTGGTCGAGTCGCCGTTCACGAAATCATGTTCGCCACCCCGGCGGTCTCCGCGATTATCCGTGAAGGGGCGACTCAGAAGCTCTACGACGTCATCACCGGTGGTAAAGGTGAGGGCATGCAGTTCATGGACGAGGCCATCTGGGCACGACTTCAAGAAGGCGCGATCGCCCCCGCCGAGGCCTACATGAAGGCGATCGACAAGACTCGCTTCAAGAAGTTCCTGCCGCCTGCCGATGCCGCGCTCGGAGAAGCTTCCGGTGAAAGCCCCATGGATCATTGATGTTCAAGTGCCAAAACCTCCGTGGTCTTAACGCCGCTTCCAAGATCCGGTAAATCAAAGCGTCCAAGCAGCCGCATGGATCGATGCCCCCGGTGTCATCACATGCTGCTGTCCCTCTTGCGGTATTCGTCTCACCGTTCCGGAGTCGATGGCATCTCAGGCTTTTGCCCGAGGTGCTCCGCAACCATTCAGGCCCCGAACCCGTCTTCGCGGACTGGAAGAGCTGGTGGGCCTGTAACCCTTGATTTCAGAACATCAGAATGAAAAGGTCGGCTCTAAAAGATCTCCTCTGAGTTCCTTAAAGGCTTGCTCGATCTCGGTGAGCTGAAGCTGGAGGCTGTCAATGCCACCTCGGCACACTCGCTTACGCGATGCCGGAACTGGTAGAACAACTCGGGATCATGCGTTATGGGCGTCGTCCACGCTTCGCCGATACGTTTTCCAGTTCTGGGCAAATTCCCTTCGAGGCGGCGAGGCTTGGTTGTGACGTCGATGACTCTGATCTCAACCCTTTCGCCTACCATGCTCACCTCGAGCGCGTTCGATATCGTTGGCAGATCGAAGATAGGGCAGGAAAAACTTGCGAAACAGCAGAAGGAACTCGTCGCCAAACTACGGGACGAGGTGGATGCTCTCGGAATCGAGACGGATGGCAAGGGTTGGAGGGCGCGTGCTTATCTCTACGGTGTCGAAGCACGCATGCCCGATGGATGGATGACTTGTGCCTCTACTTCCTGGCCAACTCGTAAGTGTGGACGATGCCGCAATCATCGAATTGGTGATAGATGAAAAGCGGAAATGCGATGACATCAAATTGCACCGCTGAGGAAATGAAAGTGGCGTCGAGAGGCACGGTGCGGACCGCTGGACGCCGTGATGTTGCAGATCAACCGCGAAAGCGCCTTCAGACATCATCAACTTGATAACTGGGTCAGAGCGGAGAAATACATTTCAGGACGGGTGGTGGACCTTGGAGGAAAAACCAAACCCAACATCCACCTTGTCCTGCCGTCAAACGAATCGCTCAAGATCGAAGCCGGCGAGAGTCAGCTTCAAGGGGCTGATTACCTTTACAAGGCGATCACATTGAACGTCACCGCGATGGAGCACATCCGCACGGGTGAGTTGCGGGATCTCCGGCATCAGTTTTGCGGAACGATACCTGTCCGATTCATTCGACGGCGGTGGACTACTTCAGGCACTGGGTGGCGAACGGACACCTGCTCTGCCTTTCCACCTTGGTCGTATCGGAGTTTGAAGTCGGCCAACCGGCGAGCGATCTTCCGTTGCAACATTTCCATAATTTCTTCTGAGTGCGGATGTCGTTGCTGTTAATCGCACTATCTCGAAGAATCCCGCAGCGCCACCGTCCGGTTAAAGACCAGCTTCTCACCAGTGACATGATCGCGCCGATCTGCCACGAAGTAGCCAACACGCTCGAACTGACAGACCGACTCTGGCTCGGCACCCGCCAACATCGGCTCAACCCAAGCTCTCACCGTTTGCAGCGAATCTGGATTGAGCACAGAAACAAAGCCATCTTCCGCACCGTCCGGATCAGGAACTGTGAACAGCCGATCATATAAGCGCACCTCCGCCTCACGGCCCTCCTTCGCGGAAACCCAGTGGATCGCGGCCTTGCACTTCACTCCTTCCGGAGGGTCGCTGCCGATCGTTCCCGGGAGATACTCGCAGTGAACTTCGGCGACATTCCCTGCGGCATCCTTTTCAAAGCCCGTGCACTTCACGATGTAGCCACCACGCAGTCGCACATAGCGATCCGGTCCCAGACGGAAAAACTTGTTCGGCGGATCCTCCATGAAGTCCTCACGCTCGATCCACAGTTCACGAGTCAGCACCACGTTCCGCTCTCCCATCTCCGGCTTGCCGGGATGGTTTGGCACCGGCACGTCCTCACTACGATCTTCCTCGTAGTTCGTAATGATCAGCTTGAGCGGATCAAGCACCGCCATGCGGCGTGGGGCCACCTCATTGAGATAGCCGCGAACCTCATGCTCTAACAGCGCGATGTCAGTCGTGCCCTTGAACTTCGTAATTCCCAGCCCCTTGCAGAACGATCGAATCGCCGCCGCAGGGTATCCGCGACGACGAAGCCCCGAAAGCGTCGGCATCCGAGGATCATCCCAACCATTCACCATGCCCTCCTTCACCAGCGTCAGCAGCTTGCGCTTGCTCATCACCGTGTAGTTGAGATTCAGGCGGGAAAACTCGATCTGACGCGGCTGCGCGGGCACTGGGCAGTTGGCAATCACCCATTCGTAGAATGGCCGATGGATTTCGAACTCCAGCGTGCAAAGCGAGTGGGTCACAAGCTCCTTGGCATCCTCCAATGGATGCGCGAAATCATACATCGGATAAATGCACCAGGCATCTCCGGTGTTGTGGTGATGGGCATGAAGCACACGATAAATCACCGGGTCCCGCATCACCATATTCGGCGATGCCATATCAATCTTCGCACGCAACACGGCCTCACCTTCCTTGAAACCTCCCGCACGCATCCTGGCAAAAAGCTCGAGGTTCTCCTCCACCGTCGCATCACGCTGCGGCGCGTTGGTTCCCGGAACCTGCAGATTGCCACGGGTTTCCTTAATCTTCTCCGGTGTCTGCTGGTCGACGTAGGCCAAACCTTTTTCAATTAGCGCGATCGCACAGTCGTGAAAGAACTCAAAGTAGTCACTCGCGAAGTAGAGATCATCGCCCCAATCAAAGCCGAGCCACTTGACGTCTTCCTTGATGCTCTCGACATACTCCGTCTCTTCCTTCTCAGGATTCGTATCATCGAAGCGAAGATGACACTTCGCCCCCGTCGCCGTGTTTTCCTGCGCGATGCCAAAGCTCAGGCAGATCGCCTTCGCATGACCAATGTGCAGGTAACCATTCGGTTCCGGCGGGAATCGCGTAATCGTCGTCGCATGCTTCCCACTCGCCAAATCGGCGGCGATGATTTCACGGATGAAGTCGAGCTTCGGTGTTTCAGTTTCGGACATGATGAAGAGTGTGGATTAAACCGCAGATAAACGCGGATGGACGCTGATTTTTGGAAATCCTACTTCGCCAGCTCCTCCAACAGAGCCTGGTTCAAGCGAATGCCGGATTCGAAATTCACGACTGGGAAATTTTCGTTCGGCGAGTGAATCTGAGCATCGGCCAATGCCAGCCCCAAGAGCAAGGTGTCGGCTCCGAGGATATCCTTTAGATCCTGGATGATGGGAATACTTCCCCCTTCGCGGATCAGCATCGGCTCCTTGCCAAAGGCAGTCTTGAGCGCCCTTTGGGCGGCCTTGCCAAATTCTGCCTGGGGATCGACGTGATAAGGCCGTCCGTCATGCCCCGGAACCACTTCAATCCTGACTCCTGCCGGGCAGTGTTTCTCAAAGTGGGCCCTCACCTTTTGCATGATGTCCGCCGGGTCCTGATCGGGAACGAGGCGGAAGGAGAACTTCGCCATGGCGCTCGAGGGGATCACTGTCTTCGACCCCTCACCCTGATAACCTCCACCGATGCCGTTCACTTCAGCCGTCGGGCGTGCCCATGTCTGCTCAGCCGCCGAATAACCCGCCTCACCGAAGATCGAAGGCGATCCCGTCACCTCCAAAAACTCCGCATCCGAGACTCCCGGCACCTTCGCCCACATTTCGCGCTCCCACGCTTCGAGCGGTCGGACATCGTCATAAAAGCCTTCGACGAGAATCTTCCCCTCCGCATCGTGAAGACTCGCGACAAGTCGCGACACCGCCGTCGCCGGATTCGCGACTGCGCCGCCGAATAGACCGGAGTGCAGATCCTTGCTCGGGCCATGGACGACGACTTCACAACAAGAAATGCCACGCAGGCCATATCCCATCGTCGGCACGCCCGGTGCCACCATTCCGGTGTCCGACACGGCGATCACATCGCAGGCCAGCATCTCACGGTTCTCCTTGAGAAAGGCCGCGAGGTGCGGACTGCCGATCTCCTCCTCTCCTTCAAAGAGAAAGATGAGATTCACCGGCAGATCCCCTTTTTCCGCCATCGTCTTCCCGGCACCCAGTAGGTGGGAAAACATTTGACCCTTATTGTCGGTCGCGCCGCGCGCCCAAATCCGACCATCGCGGATTTCAGGTTCGAAAGGCTTGCTCGACCAGAGTTCAAGCGGGTCGACCGGCTGCACGTCATAGTGGCCATAGATTAGCACCGTGCGTCGGCCAGGCTGGTGCTTGTTCTTGGCGATCACCACCGGATGAAGCGGCGTTTCATGGAGCTCCGCCGAGAGACCGAGGCTTGTCGCCTTTCCCACCACCCACTCCGCGCAAGCACGCACGTCACCGGCATGCCGGGAGTCCGTCGAGATACTAGGGAAACGCAAAAACTCAAAAAGCTGTTCCAATTCGGAAGTCATTGCGCACTCATGCCCCCGGCCCATCACTCGGGCAAGAGCAAACCCTCAGGTAGTTTCTTCAGACATCCGCTTGATTCTTGCTTTCACCCCGACTCATCTAGCATTAACCTCTTCTAAAGACAAAAGCACTAGTGACCTCCTCAGCCCAACCTCCCGAGAAAACCAGGCCCAGAATCCTCGTCGTCACCCCCGAGATCACCTACCTGCCGGAAGGCATGGGGAACCTCGCCCAGCGACTTTCCGCCAAAGCCGGAGGCATGGCCGATGTCTCCGCATCACTGGTCAAGGCTCTTTACGATCAGGGTGCCGATGTCCACGTCGCCCTGCCGAATTACCGCAAGATGTTCCACCTCGATGTGGCTCACGTGCATGAATACGAATTTGGGCGAGTAAGCAGGGCACTCCCGGAGCAACGCATTCACCTCGCCGAGGACCGCGTCTTTTACCACCGCCAGCGGGTGTACAGCGAAAAGGAAAACCACCTCATCTCGCTTGCCTTCCAGCGCGAGGTCATCAACCACATCATCCCCCAGGTCCGCCCCCACCTCATCCACTGCAATGACTGGATGACCGGATTGATCCCCGCCGTCGCCAAGCGCCATGGCATCAAATCCATCTTCACCGTCCACAACATCCACACCGAGCGGATGACTCTGGAAACCATCGAGGACCGTGGAATCGATGCGGCCGACTTTTGGCAGTATCTCTACTTCAAGAGACCTCCCTACAACTATGAGGAGTCCCGAAACTCCAACCCGGTCGACCTCCTTGCCACCGGCATCATGTCCGCCGATCACGTGAACTCGGTTAGCCCGAAGTTCCTCTCGGAAGTCGTCGATGGAGTCCACGAGCACATTCCCGGACACATCCGCCACGAACTCTGGGCAAAGTGTCATCACGGTGCCGCCAGCGGAATTCTCAATGCGCCCGACCCGACCTTCAACCCGGTCCGGGACAGCTACATCAAAGACCACTTCTCGGTCGACACCGTGATGGCCGGCAAAGCCGCCAACAAGAAGCGCCTTCAGGAAACTCTCGGTCTCAAGATCGATCCGAATGCACCGCTCCTATTCTGGCCGTCCCGGCTCGATCCGGTGCAAAAAGGCTGCCATCTCGTCACCGAAATCCTTCACCAACTCATCACCGACTACAAACAGGACGGCCTCCAGATCGCCGTGATTGCCAGTGGATCTTACCAGCCACACTTCCAAGACATCGTCCGTAACTTTGATTTGCAGGAGCAAGTGGCGGTTTGTGATTTCACCGAAGAACTCTCCCACCTCGGCTACGCCGCTGCCGACTTTGTCCTGATGCCTTCATCCTTCGAACCATGTGGTCTGCCGCAGATGATCGCACCAAAGTATGGAGCCATGACCATCGCCCACGACACCGGCGGACTTCACGACACCGTCGAGCCCCTCAATGTCGATGCCGAAACCGGAAACGGGTTCCTCTTCAACATCTTCGATGCCGCCGGCCTTCGCTGGGCAATCGACAATGCCATCAACTTCCACCGGCTCCCGACGGATGTCCGGGAAGCCCACTTGCAGCGCATCATGCGCGACGCCAAAACCCGCTTCAACCACAACGCGACCGCCGCCGAGTATATCCGACGCTATGAAGAGATTCTCGGTCAGCCAATCAGCGAAGCGCTCACGTTGGACAAGTAGTTAGACCGGCGGCTCAGCGCTTTTCTCGCTCCTCTTTCAGTGTCGCCAAGGCATCAAAGAGCGCGAAAAGCAGGACAAAGAGGCATAGTAACCCGCAAGCGCCCCAGTAGAGGCCGAAGCGAAGAAGCGACTCCTTCAACCAGTCATCGATTCCCCACATCCCGAGCGCCAGCATCGCCAGCATCGCGAAGGCAAAGGCACCAAGCGCACTCCGTCGATGACTCCGATCCATCAAGATCGCCTCAGCGATTCCCTTGTTCACCGCCCACTGGCTCCCACGCTTGCGACTCATCACCGACAAGCTACCGCCTAAGCCGCTCGTGCCAAGTGCTCAGGCAGATGAAAAAACCACGGCAGCCTGACAGGTGCTTTGGGGGCACCCCCCACGATCGCAGCCCCATCACAAAGGAGCGCTAATCGGTGAACCGAGAACCGAGATACGGCCGGTGTCCAAGCTGTAAATCCAGCTGTGCACATCGACCTTCTGCCCACGTTCCCAAGCGTACTCGAGAATGGTGGTGCGCGCGACGTTGTCGGCATTCGCCAAAACGTTCAGCTCACAGAGCCGGTCGACGGCCTTCAGAGGATCGAGCCCCGCTAGTTCGTCGCTACGCCGCCGCGCAATGTTCCGGATGTGACGAAGCCAATTGTCGACCACGCCGAAGCGTTCGGTCCCCAACGCAGCTTTCACCCCGCCGCATCCGTAGTGACCGCAAACGATGACATGCTTCACCTTGAGGATATCGACGGCAAACTGCAGCACCGAGAGAAGATTCATGTCCGTCTGAACGACCACGTTGGCCACGTTCCGATGCACGAAAACCTCTCCGGGGGCTAGGCCTGCAATCTGATTTGCAGGCACCCGGCTGTCCGAGCAACCAATCCACAAATACTCTGGAGTTTGTTGATTCACCAAACGCGCAAAAAACTCGGGATCCGCCGCGACTCGTTCAGCCGCCCAACGACGATTGTTCTCCAGCAGGTTTTCCAAACTCTCCACGCCCCCATCATTCTCATTAAAGGCCGCTTGTCTACCCTCTCTCTGCCGATTCCGTCTTGCTCCAATGCCCGCTCGCGGTGCTACTGGAGGCGTGTCTGATCTCTTCATCCATGACTCCGCAGCGCAACGCCCCAGCGAACCGTCGGCGGACGAGCCATTGGCCGCCCGGATGCGGCCTCGAACGATTGGGGAAATCGCCGGGCAGCAGCACATCCTCGCCGCAGACAAGCTGCTCCGCCGGGCCATCGAGTCCGACCGCTTCACCTCACTGATCTTCTACGGACCACCCGGCACCGGGAAAACGACGCTCGCTTCTGTCATCGCACGCTCGACCGGCTCCCGCTTCGAATCACTCAACGGCGTCGAGTCGAACGTCGCCGAAATCCGTGCGAAAATCGATCAAGCCCGTAGCATGCGGGATCTACGGAAACAAACGACGGTCCTCTTTATCGACGAGATCCACCGTTTCAACAAAGCCCAACAGGACGTCCTGCTTCCTCACATCGAGCGAGGCACGCTGCGGTTTATTGGAGCCACCACCCACAACCCCTACTTCTACGTCAACTCCCCGCTGGTCTCGAGATCCCAGATTTTCCAGCTTGAAGGCGTTGCCACCGCGGACCTCATCCCAGTCCTCGAACGCGCCATCACCGATCCCGAACGTGGACTCGGACATTTGAAAATCGAGGCAGCACCCGAAGCCCTTCGGCACCTCGCCGAGATGTCCGACGGCGACGTCCGCAGGGCACTAACAGCGCTCGAACTCGCGATCCTGACCACCCATCCAAGCCACGACGACACGATTCGTCTCACCTTGGAGGTCGCCGAGGAATCAATTCAGAAAAAGGCGATTGTCTATGATGCCGATGGGGATTCTCACTACGACACGATTTCTGCATTCATCAAATCGATCCGCGGCTCCGACCCCGACGCCGCGCTCTATTGGTTAGCAAAAATGCTGACTGCCGGTGAAGACCCGCGCTTCATCGCGCGGCGACTCGTCATTTCCGCCAGCGAGGACATCGGCCTCGCTGACTCTGGCGCACTGCGGGTCGCCATGGATGCCCAGCAAGCTTTCGAATTCATCGGCATGCCCGAAGGCCGCATTCCCCTCGCCCACGCCACCGTTTACCTCGCCACCGCCCCGAAATCGAACAGCGCTTACGCCGCGATTGGAGCGGCGATGAAAGATGTGGAAAGCGGACGGACTCTCGCCGTGCCCGAGCACCTGCGGACCGGGACCCGCAAAAAACTCGCCTCGGCCAGCGGCACCGAGGACGAAAAGCTGAACTATCTCTATGCCCACGATTACGAAGGCGGCTACGTCCCTCAGGCCTACCTACCTGATGGTCGACGCTACTACACGCCCACCGAAAACGGCTTGGAAAAGCGTATCAAAGAGCGCCTCAATCACTGGCGCGCCCAGATGAAAAAATAGCTTTTATTTTAACTAAATTGTCCCAATCTAGCCCCTATGGACAAAATACCACCCTTTTCACTCCGGAATCCTGTCCATCTCACGCGGGAAATCGGCGGGCGGATCCGGACCCACCGGCTGGCCCGTGGCTGGACCCAGGCGGAGCTTGCCGCACGCTCAGGGGTGAGTCTTTCCACCCTCAAGTTACTGGAAAGAGAAGGCAAAGGCTCCCTCCAGCGCCTCGCCAAGATCGCCGTGATTCTGAATTTGGATGGCGAGCTCAAGCTCCTTTTTTCCAGCCCTCCAGCCTACCAATCCCATGACGCCGTCGAGCGAGCCACCCGCCCAAAATCACCGTCGCGCCCTAGCCAGTGAAACTCACCGCTCGATATCTCGGCCATCCCGAGCGACCTGTGATCGGCGAGTTGTTCGAAGCTCCCGATCATCGGGTTTACTTCCAGTTCGATGCCGAGTGGCGGGATCTTGGTCTTGAGCTGTCGCCATTCTATCTCCCGTCTTCGACCGAAGTCTCACTACCAACTCCGACGCCCCATTTCAGCCCCCTGTTCGGGCTCTTCGATGATTCGTTGCCCGACTGGTGGGGGCAGCAGTTGCTGAAGAAATTCTTCGATGAAAAAGGCATCCGCTGGAATCGTGTGGGAGTGCTTCAAAAACTCGCCGCCCAAGGCGACTACGGCATCGGGGCGATCGGCTACGAACCGGATGAGGCCCCTGACGATTTTCGCTCACAACTCGCCATCGAAGTCGCCTCGCTGGCCGACGCCGCCCGAGGCATCATCGAAGGAGAGTCCGAGCGAACCTTGCCACTTCTCATCCGCTCCGGAATCACCGCTGGCGGCGCTCAGCCAAAGGCACTCATCCATCTTTCCAAGGATTTCAAAACCGTCTGGCCCGGTGGTGGTGATCCCCCGTCCGGCTCGACGCCATGGTTGATGAAATTCCAACTCGATCGCGAAGTCCACACCACCCGCGAAGAGCACGCCTTCGCCCTGATGGCGGGGGCTGCCGGGATCAACATCGTCGATACTCGATTACTAACCGATCAAAAGGGCAGCGTTCACTTTTTGTGCCGTCGATTCGATCGAAACGCCGTCGAAAAAATCCACCTCCACAGCTACGCTGGCCTCACACATTCCCGGCCGAGCGAGGGACTGGAATATGGGGACCTGATGAACCTGACTCGCACGCTCTGCCAAGATGAGAACGCCGTCGAGGAAATCTTCCGGCGAGCCGTTTTCAACGTCGCCGCTGGCAACGACGACGACCATGGCCGCAATCACGCATTTTTGATGAACCCGCAGGGCGAGTGGCGTCCTTCTCCCGCCTACGATATCACCTTCGCTACCCATCCCCTGGCCACAAATCTAAGAAGCGCATCCGTGATGGGACGCTTTTCAAGTGTCACAAGGGCTGACCTAACTGCCCTCGGAAAAGACCAAGGCATCCGGCGGATCGATGAGGCCATCGACAAGATCCTAACAGCAATCCGCCGCTGGCCGGAGTTTGCCGAAGCCGCTGGCATCCCCGAAACCCATGCCGCTCTGCTTGCCGAAGAATTCCCGGTGAGCGACTGGTGATCCTTTGATTTCGGTTTTCACCGTCCGCAACAGACTCCAGAACTCCAGATTTTCTGCAGGGCGAATTATTTAGAAAGGATGCCCCTCACCAAGCTTCGTGCCCGCACTAACACAAATTATTGATAATGAAAACATTCCATCAGAGCGCGAGGCAATGAAAGTCTTTTGGCCACAGGGCCCATTGCAAGCGATCTCTCGCCTACCCCTCGCCACTCTAACGAGCCATCCCCCCTCGTCGATTAGCAAGCGAACAAAGCAGTCGTTTGACACGGCGCATTCGTCCCCTAGGTTCGCTGCAACCAAATGGTCGACCCCAATTCCGACACCAGCTTCCGCTCCCATGCCCCCGGCTACTGGCCCGACGCCACAACCGACGAATGGAGCGATTACAAGTGGCAGCTCAAGAACCGCGTCTCGACGCTCGCCGATCTGGAAAGCCGACTCAAGCTCACCGACGAAGAGCGCGCCGGCGTGCTCTTAGCCGGGAACAAGCTGGCGATGTCGATCACGCCGCATTTCTTCAATCTCATCGATCCTGCCGACCCAAATTGCCCGATTCGTCGACAAGTCATCCCGCGCCTCGAAGAAGCCTGGACCGCTCCTGAGGAAATGGCCGACCCCTGTGGTGAGGACTCGCACATGCCGGTGCCCGGACTCGTCCACCGCTACCCGGACCGCGTGCTTTTCCTCGTCACCGACCGCTGTGCCTCATACTGCCGCTACTGCACCCGCTCGCGGGTCGTCTCGGGCGTCGGCGAGCAGCGCCTGGAAACCCAATGGGAAAAGGCCTTCAAATACCTCGAGAAAACACCGCAGGTTCGCGACGTGCTGCTTTCCGGGGGTGACCCGCTGCTCCTCTCCGACGTGAAGCTGGAAAAGATCATCAGCCGCCTGCGTGCAATCCCTCACATCCAGTTCATCCGCATCGGGTCGCGCATTCCGATCTTCCTCCCTCAGCGGATCACGCCCGAACTGTGCACAATGCTGAAGAAGTATCATCCGCTGTTCATTTCGATTCACTCCAATCACCCGAAGGAACTCACCACCGAAGTCCGCGATGCTCTCGGCCGTCTCGCCGACGCCGGCATCCCCCTCGGCAATCAAAGCGTGCTGCTCAAGGACCTGAACGACTCGGTCGAAGTCCAGAAGGCACTCGTTCAAAAGCTACTGATGTGCCGTGCCCGGCCCTACTACCTCTATCAGTGCGACTTGATCACCGGGTCCTCCCACCTTCGAACCTCGGTCTCAGCCGGGCTCGAAGTCATCGAGGGTCTGCGCGGCCACACGACGGGCTACGCCGTCCCGCAGTTCGTCATTGATGGACCCGGCGGCGGTGGAAAGATCCCGATCAACCCGGACTACGTCGTCCAGCGAGACCACGAACGTGTCGTTTTGCGGAACTACGAAGGCGAGACCTTCGAGTATCCCGAGCCGACCCTTGCTCCCGCCGCAGCCTTGGCAGCATTGAAAGAACTGTCCTCTTGCTGCCCCTGAATTGCTCCGGGGGAGCCGAGCCATTGGGCGATACACCCACCCTCATCATGACTTGGAACGAACACTTTCTCAATCTCTTCGAGCGCTGCGTGAAACGCTATACGAACGGCGACAAGGATTTCACCGGCTACTACGACGACGAAGACATGGCCCTACTCGCCTCGATCGGTTACCGCACCCGCGAGTTTTTCGATTTTGTGGAAGACTACTGCGAAGAAGGTGGCCCCTCAGCCTCGACCGCCCTGCTGGTTGCCGCAGTGCGGCGTGATTATTTCGAGGTCGTCATGGAGATGCAGGTCCGCAAACCAACCCTCGACCGCGAGAATATTCCCTCTTTTGGCGAAGAGCTCGGAGGACTCTACTACCTTCCCCGGATTCTGGCCAAGGCCCGCGGCAAGCTGAAGGGCGAACTGGACCCCGACCTCATGTTTGGCTGCGGCGGCGACCGAAAGTTCTTAAAGGAGAACGGAGACATCCCGATGGCTGATTTCCTCCGCCGTGTCTGGGCCGCTGGCGACGATGATTCGAAGATTGTCGATTGGATCAAAGGCCTCTGACTCCACGAATCGGTGGCAATTGTTGCATTTTTCCAGACATCTTAGCCTCCCAAACCCGCTTTTCTCCGAAAGCTACTAGGATTCCCGCTGGCCGAACGGCAAAAGCGTGGCAATGCTCATTCAAGTACCACCATGACCAACGAAGAACTTCAGGACAGCATCGCCGCATCAAGCGGCTGGATTGGCGCCGTCAAAACCGAAATGGGCCGCGTCCTCGTCGGTCAGGAACTCCTCGTCGACCGTCTGATGGTCGGCCTCCTCTGCAATGGCCACGTGCTCCTCGAAGGGGTTCCAGGCTTGGCAAAGACGCTCGCAGTCAAAGCTCTCTCTGGGTCACTTTCAGCATCCTTTGCGCGCTTTCAGTTCACGCCCGACCTGCTGCCCGCCGACCTGCTCGGCACCATGGTCTACAACCCACAGGAAGCGAGCTTTGCTCCGAAGCTCGGACCGATTTTCAACAACCTGATCCTTGCCGACGAAATCAACCGCGCCCCTGCCAAAGTGCAGTCTGCCTTGCTGGAGGCGATGCAGGAGAAGCAAGTCACACTCGGCGACAAGACCTACAAACTTCCCGAGCCCTTCCTCGTCCTTGCAACCCAGAACCCGATCGACCAAGAAGGAACCTACCAGCTCCCCGAAGCCCAGCTCGACCGCTTCCTGCTCAAGGTCAGCGTCGGCTACCCTTCCAAAGCCGAGGAACTCACCGTGCTCGACCGCATGGCAAACTCCGAACCGGTCTATCAAACAAAAACGGCCGCTACGCCCGAGCAGGTCGCTGCATCCCGGCACCTCGTCAACGAAGTTTACATCGACCCTGCCGTCCGCGAATACATCGTCGATCTCATCCGCGCCACCCGCCAGCCCGCCAAGATTGACGGCGGCCTGCGACACCTGATCCGCGCCGGTGCCTCGCCACGTGGCACCATCAACCTCGCCCTGACAGCCCGCGCCCACGCCTTCATCAACGGCCGCGCCTTTGTCACGCCGCAGGACGTCAAGGACATGGCTCACGACGTCCTTCGCCACCGTATCCTCCTCAGCTACGAAGCCGAAGCCGAAGATACCACGACCGACCAAATCCTCGATCGTATTCTTTCCAAAGTGCCGGTTCCCTGAAGAGCTAGGACGGGAAAACAGATGACTGGAACGTTCCAATTTGCACTCCCTCGAATCTTCCGTCTTTTGTCTCAAAGCCTTTTTTTCTCAGAGCCTTCCGTCTAAACCACCATGAGCGATCCCACCGATAAGGAAATCGAAGAGGTCATGGCCCGAGTCCGCAAACTCGAGCTGAAGGCCCGTCGGCTCGTACGCGAATCCTTCTCCGGTGAATACCAGTCGTCCTTCCGCGGCCAAGGCCTCGATTTCGACGACTTCCGTGAATACCAGCACGGCGATGAAATCCGTTTCATCGACTGGAACGTCACCGCGCGGATGAACACGCCGTTCATCCGCAAGTTCCGCGAAGAGCGCGAGCTCTCGGTGGTTCTTGCCGTGGATGTCTCTGGCTCAGCGGACTTCGGCAGCATCCACTTCAGCAAGCGCGAAGCCGCCGCAGAAGCCGCCGCAATTCTTGGATTCAGCGCAATCGGCAATGGCGACAAAGTCGGACTCCTGCTCTTCGCCAACGAGCCGCTGCTCTTCGTCCCTCCCGCCAAAGGAACTCGCCACCTGCTGCGCATCGTTCGGGAAATCCTCATCGCCCGCCCGCCGAGCCCCGGCACTTCAATCAAGGCCGCCTGCGACCACCTCGTGCAGACGCTGCGACGCCGCGCCGTGGTCTTCATGATCTCCGATTTTTTTGCCGACCCGCTCGACAAGCCGCTCGGGAAACTCGCCCGCAAGCACGAAACCCTCGCCCTTCAAATCATCGATCCGCTCGAAGAAAAACTCCCGAGGGCAGGCCGCGTCGTTCTAACAGACCCCGAAACCGGCTGGGAAGTGCTCATCAACACGAACAACCCGAATCTGCGGATGGGTTACGAAAAGCTGATGCGTCGCCAGCACGACGGCCTCATCAAAATCTGCCGCAAGCACGGCATCGACACCGCGCAACTTTCCACCGCCCGAGACCGACTCAACGATCTTCACCGCATGCTCAAACGCCGCGCCAAGAAACGCGTTCGCTGATCCATGGAATCCGAAAGCCTCCAACTCCGGGAATTGGTTCCCGCCGAACCCTTCATCCAGCCACCTGGATGGCCATGGTGGGCTTGGGTTGCGCTCGCCACCTCGGTCATTGGCTTTGCGCTCTTGATGCGTTTATTTCGTAGAAAAAAAAGCACCAATAACGCCCCCGATCTCCAGCTGATCAGCGAGCAGGCTTTCCGTCTCGCGATGGAAAAAATCGATCTCGCCGGCAAACAGACCGCAATTCCATCCGCCGCCACCACTTGCTCCGAAGCAATCCGCCGCTACCTCGCCACCGTGACCAGCGACCCATCACTTTACGAAACTCACGAAGAGTTCCTCGCTCGTCATGAGTCGCTCAAGGACTACCCTCTCGAAGTGCGCGACGCGGCTTCGACCGGCTTCTGCCGACTGGCGCGACTGAAGTATGGAAAATCCCCGACGGGAGACTCGTCCTCAATCGCCAACGAAGGACGCAGTCTTCTCAAACAACTTCACCAACACCGGCCGGCATGACTGAGATCTTCGACCATCTCCGATTTGCAAAGCCGGCATGGCTGCTGCTTTTCGTGCCGTGCATTCTTCTGCTGATCCTCCGTCGCGGACGAGGTGCCGAAGCCGCGATCGCCTTTTCATCGCTCTCCGTGCTTGTCAGCCTCGGAGCCAAGGTTCGCCGCACCGCCTTTTCCTTCGGTCTGCCCCTGATGCTGCTCGCGCTCATCCCGGCGATCATTTCGATGGCTCGTCCCGTCTGGCGAACGGAGCTTCAGGCCAAGACCGCGAGCGGCATCGATGTCGTCGTCGCCCTCGATGTTTCGCTCTCCATGAGCATCGATGACTTTTTCACTCCCGAAGGCCGTCCACTGCGTCGACTCGATGCCGCCAAAGCCGTGGTTCACGACTTCATCATCGGGCGCCCGGATGACCGGATCGGCCTCGTGGTCTATTCGGGCCAACCCTACATCTCGGGCCCGATCACTCTCGACCACGACTGGCTGTTAGGAAAACTGCAAGAGGTCGAACTTGAAATCCTTCAAGAGCAGGGCACCGCGATCGGCTCAGCCATCGCTGCCTCGGCCGACAAGCTAAACGCCCGCGACGCCAAAAGTAAAATCATCGTGCTCATCACCGATGGCGCATCCAACTCCGGCAAGCTCTCACCCGTCGAGGCCGCCGAGCTGTCCAAGCGACTCGGCATCAAGATTTACACCGTCGCCATCGGCACCAAGGACGGTCGCGTCTCGCGCGGCATCCAGCGTTTCCCCCGCCAGGAGTTCGATCTCCCGACCCTTAAGAAAATCGCAGAGATCACCGGCGCAGAGCACTACTGGGCGCAAAATGTGGCCGAACTTCAGGGCACCTTTAAAACCATCGACCGACTCGAAAAATCGACCGCCAAGTCGCTGACCACCACCGAGGATCAGGAACTCTTCAAGTGGTTCGCCGGAGCCGCTGCTGCCTTTGCACTACTCGGTGCTGTTCTGCTAGCCCTCAACCCTCCACCCTCGCCATGACGCTCGCCGAACCCGCATGGCTCATTTTGCTGCTCCTGCTGCCGATGATCGCAACCGCAGCCGCTCTAACAGCCCGCCTCCGCAAGAAGCAATGGGGGGCCTTCGTTTCCGAACGTCTACGTCCTCGGCTTCTCAAGCGTTCGAGCCCCATTCCCCGCTGGGTCGCGTTTGTCTGCATGCTGCTTGCCGCCGCTCTGCTGATCATCGCGCTATCTCGCCCGCAGAGTCGCCGCGAGACCACCACCGAAACCATCCTCGGTCGAAACATCCTTATCGCGATCGACCTTTCCCGCAGTATGAAGGTCGCTGACCTCAAGCCGGATCGACTGACCCAGGCCAAAGCCGCCGCCTTTGAACTCCTCGATGCCCTACCCAATGACCGGATCGGCGTCATCGGCTTCGCGGGTACTGCCTACCTCTTTGCCCCCCTGACCCCCGATCACGCGGCCATCCGTGAGACCATCACCCAGCTCGACATCGACTGGATTCCTGCCGGTGGATCGAATCTCAAAGAAGGCCTCAAGCTCGCGATCGAAACTCTCAAAAAGACCGGCACCCGCCAAAACGCGCTCATCCTCATGAGCGATGGCGAAGAACACGAGGGCAAGATCGCCGAGATCGCAGAGGACGCGCGCACGGCGGGAATCGAAGTCATCACGATTGGTTTTGGCACCGAGCAGGGGGATTTCGTACCGGATAGTAGCTACAACAATTCGCAGTTCGGCGACGGACGGTTTCGAGACCGGGAAGGCAAGGAAGTGATCAGTCGGTTGGAGCCCGCCCCCTTGAAAAGAGTTTCGGAAGTCACAGGAGGAAGATTTGCCATTGCGTCATCCGGTGCTGATATTCCCGCCATGGTTCAAGCTTCCGTTTCAGATCTCGACAAGGTCCGCATCGCGGGCCGCGAAAGGGTCGTTACCGTGGAATACTACCAATGGTTCGTCCTCCCCGCGATCATCCTGTTGATCGCGGCAGCAGTCGCCGCGACCCGCTGGCGCGGGGTCGGAACCGCCATTGCGCTGCTCTGCCTGCTCCCCCGCCCGCTCGAAGCCAGCGAAGTCGATGACGCCCGTGCGGCGTTCGCTGCTGAGCGTTACGAAGAGGCCCGCGATCAGTTTGGTGCGCTCGCCGATCTCGAGAAGGATTCCGAAAAAGCCTTCGGATACCGCCTCGCCCAAGGCAATGCCGCTTACCAGATCGGCGACTTGTCGACCGCTAGAAAAGCCTTCAGCGAAGCGCTCCGAGCCGAGGACAGCCGGCTCCGCAACGCCGCCCACCACGGCATGGGCAACACACTTTTCGAAATCGGATGGGCTCGCCTTTCCGGAGGCCCGGCCTACCCGGACACCGGCCCACCACCCGAGGAAAACGAGAAGCCCGATGCCTTCGACCGGCTTTCGGATGCCTTGCTTGATCGCAGCGATGACAACAACTCAGACGGCGATGAGATGGCAGCGTTTGAAGAAATGGTGAAGAACCGTCTCAACGAATGGATGAAGGAGAAAACTCCGGAAGACAGTCGCAGCGAAGGCTCCGAACGATTCGGCCAGCTTCTCACAGACTGGATCGATGCCGTGCGGCACTACGATTCAACCGTCGCATTTGAACCAGCGGATCACAATCGTGCATTGACCGTTCTCCACCTCAAAAAGCTCCAGGAGATCCTCAACAAGGTCGAAGAGAATGCGCAGGGTATTCAAGCCGTGCCGATGCCCGGTTCGGGAGAAGGACAGGATCCGGGCGAACAGAATCCCGGGGGCGGCGATCAAGGGGAAGAAGAAGGTGAAGGCAAAGGCGGAGACCAGGAAGGCGAAGGCGAAGGCGACGAGGAAGGTGAAGACCCCGGAGACGGAGGTGAGAAGGAAAAGGATTCCGAATCCGCCGACGGTGATAAGGAAGGCGACAAGAAAGGGCCCAAACCCGGAGAGAGCCCTGAGGAAGCCGCTCGCCGGATTCTCAATGAAAACGCCGACCTTCAAAAAGGTGCCCTCTCGCCAGGGCGTGTTCGTTTTAAAAGACCGGAAAAGGATTGGTAAACATGATGCGATTCAACATCCCGAAATTTCTCCTGACTGCCTTCGTATTCGTAACGGCGACGCTCGCTCATGCCGCTTCGCTGCGTGGTGAAATCGGCAGTCGATTCATCGTTGAAGGCGAGCAGACCTTGCTCGAATACGTTCTAACCGATGCCGACGATGTGGGCGGTGCCCTGGTGCTTGCGCCAGTCAGAGGGCTGAGTATTTCCCCTATTGGTTTCGGTGCTGAACCGCGGTTCGGCCTCGGGCGTCGGCGTGAGTATGTCTTCCGCTACACCGTCAGCACCTATCAACCCGGCGACTATACCATTCCCGCTGCAACCCTCGACCTAGCCGATGGAACCTACCGGAGCGAACCCATTCAACTTCGAGTCTTCCGGGAGACGGATATCGAGTGGTCCACCGCCAAAGTCGGCAACCAAGAGATTCGATATGCCTCCTCTTTTCACACCATCGACAGCGAGCCTTTCGTCAATGAAGTCATCCCGACTGAGCTTAAAATCTACATTCCGAACGAGCAACGAGTCGAAGACTGGGGAATTCCTGAATTCAAGCGCGATGGCGTTGCCGCCTGGCGATTCGAACCAAGGCCTTCGCTTGGTCGGGCCAAACTTCTCGGTCGCAACTATTACGCGGTCAGCTATCCCAGCACCCTGGCTCCGACTCGTGCAGGGCCCGTACAACTTGGGCCGGCCGACCTTCGACTGATTACCGTTCAGACGACTTTCGGACAGTTCGGTGCGCAAGGCGTCTATGAAGCCGTCAACCTCAGCATCCCGCCTCTCGACATCAATGCACGCGCGCTCCCACCCGGCGCACCCGAAGGTTTTGAAGACGCGATCGGCCGATTCGAACTGAACGTCACGACCGATGACACCGAAGTCCGTGAAGGCGATCCCATCAACGTCAACATCATTGTCCGTGGGGAAGGAAATCTTGACACCCTGAACGTGCCAAAGCTGGTCGATGAGGAGGGTTGGAAGCTCTACCCCGCCAGCCCCCAGCAACGCGATGACCGCCGCGCCAGCACGGGCTACACGATTTTCCGGCAATTCATGCGCCCGCTGCGGCAGCACAGTCAGATCCCACCCTTCCGGCTCGTCTACTTTGACCCCGATCAGGAAACCTATGCGACCTTGACGAGCAATGCCATCGCTCTGACCGTCACACCGGCTACCGGCCCCTCGAGCCTCGGATCATCCGCTCCGCCAGCCCTTCCGATGCCAGTCGAAAACATGAGCGATATTCTCGGCATTAGTCAGGCCGGCCTACAGCTCCTTCCCGAGGGAGGAGGCCTGCCCTCTTGGCTCTGGCAAGCGATCCCTGCGGCCCTCACTCTTTTCCTTTTGGGTCTTATTTTCAAATCCCGAGTGGCTCCCCGGCTTCGTAAAGATCCCGATGAACTGGCCCGCATTCAAGATCTCCGAACTCTGGAAAAGGCCCCAAGCGACCTTCGGGGCTTCTATCGGGCAGCAGGCCACTTCGTCGAACGCTGGCTCGGCACCTCCGAAGACGAGCTTCCTCGGGAGATCCTCGCCAAGCGCGATCAAAGCTGCTTCAAAAAGGGCATGGAGGATGAATCCGTGCCGCGCGCCGAACGTCAGCGAGTGCTCAAGCAATTGAGGAAGCTTGCGCTCCCACTGATCGCGTTTTTCACCATCCTCGGTAGCGGCGACCTGCAAGCTGCCGAGGCCGATGGTTCAGCTCAGGAAGCCTACGAAAGTGGTCGCTACTCCGAAGCGGCCCGCCTGTGGCTTGAGTCCGGCCCGTATGAAAGACTCACTGCCGACACGCTCTACAACATCGGCAACGCCTCCTACCGTCTCGGGGCCTCTGGCGAAGCCGCGCTCTACTGGCGGCGTGCTCTGGAGCGAGATCCAACCCACGCCGAAGCCCGCCAGAACCTCCGCTTCTTTGAGCGAAAGTTCGGCTCGATCATCATCAAGCGCCCCGACTACCAACACGTCATCGCCAGCATCTCGCTCCAAAACTGGAAGAATCTGGTCTGGGCGGGCTTGTGGGTCATGGCCCTCTCGATCCTGATCTTCCCAGCCACCCGTCCCGGTGCCCGCTGGCGGATCGCCGCCATCGCCGGCTTGGTCACAGCTCCGCTCCTAGCCCTCGCCGGCTTCTGCGGATGGTTCTATTACCCCGACGATGCCGGTTTCGCACCGATCGCGGAGCAAGCGGTCATCGTCACCGACAAGGCCACCGTCCGCACCGATGCTTCGCGCAACGCACCGATGGTCATCGATGCCCCGGCCGGCTCACTTTGCCATGTCCTGAACCAGACAGGAAAGTGGTCCTACGTTTCGTTTTCCAACCAAACCCGCGGCTGGGTTTCCTCGAAGGAAATCGAAATGCTCGTCCCTGAATCTCCACCGAAAGTTCCCGAGCTCCGTGAATCATCCGACGACGGAGCCAGCACCTGAAAATTCAACCCATAATCCAACCATGAAGAAACTACTAGCAATCGCACTCACACTGATCGCGCCCCTTGCTCTCGCCGAGGAAAAGGACGCTGCCGTGAAGGACATCCGCATCAAGATGATCACCGACAAAGGTGACATCGAAGCCACCCTCTTCGCCTCGAAGGTTCCAGTGACTTGCGCGAATTTCCTCAATCTTGCCAAACGCGGCTACTACAATGGCATCACTTTTCACCGCGTCATCCCGGACTTCATGATCCAGGGCGGTGACCCAACGGCATCGGGTCGCGGCGGTCCAGGCTACAAGTTTGCAGACGAATTCGACGCCACTCTAAAGCACAGCAAGCCAGGCATTTTCTCGATGGCCAATGCCGGCCCCGCTACCAACGGCTCGCAGTTCTTCATCACCCACGTCCCCACCCCGCACCTCGACGGCAAGCACTCGGTCTTCGGCGAAGTCACCAAGGGACAGGACGTGGTCAACAAGATCGCCATGAAGGACAAGATCAAGTCGATCGAGATCCTCGACTCCACCGACGCGCTTTTCACCAAAGAGAAAACGCAGCTCGAGGAATGGAACAAGATCCTCGACGCCAAGAAATAAGAGACCGCGTCCCTTCAGAGCATGCTCCGCCACCTACCCATCGCCGCCCTCATCTGGGCGGCGGTTTCTTGTACCCCGGAAAAGCCGGAGGAGCATCCGAAAGTGCCAGAGATCGAAGAGACGCAAGCCACAACACCCAGCAAACAAGTCCTCCTCACCACCAGCCTCGGTGAAATAATCGTCGAGCTCGATCCCGAGAACGCCCCGATCTCGGTCGCCAACTTCCTCAGCTACGTCGACGCCGGCCACTACGACGCCATGCTCTTTCACCGGACCATCAGCGGCTACCTTATCGAGGGAGGAAAAATGCAGCTCGTGGGTGATGCCATTGTCGAGCGGACAGCCAAGGCCCCGATCGAAAATGAATCCCAAAATGGGCTCCGCAATGCGCGAGGCACCCTCGCCATGGCGCGCGCCGCCCGCCCGGATTCCGCCACCTCCGCCTTTTTTATCAACTTAGCCGACAACCTTGCACTGAACTACCCTCAGCCCGACGGCCATGGCTACGCGGTTTTTGGCAAAGTCATCTCGGGCATGGAGATCGCCGATCAAATCGGTCAATCACTGACCGACGTGAAGCCCCTTGCCCTGATCCACCCCGCCACCGGCAAACGGGAGGTCCAAGAGGTTGCCGACGTCCCGCTTGAGTCGGTCACGATCTTGTCTGCCAAACGGATCGACAAATAGGTCTCATCCGCAGGTGACAGACGCCTCGGTTTCCTCTAATCCAATCCCCGAATGCAGCTCTGGATTTGCCCGCTTATCGCCTTCCTCCTAGGTTCAGTTCCCTTTGGTCTGATCATCGCCAAGCTCAAAGACATCGACATCCGCGCCCACGGTTCCGGAAACATCGGAGCCACCAACGTGCTGCGCGTCGTCGGCAAGAAATACGGCATCACCTGTCTGATCCTTGACGCCTTCAAGGGCCTCATCCCGACCATGATTGGCCTCAGCCTCATCCGCTTTGCCGGACCCGATGGCCAACCACACGATAACCCCATGGCGATCGAAGCGCTGACTTCCTACGCTACCGTCCTTCCTGCTGCCGCCCAGTGGAAGGCACAAGCATGCCAAGTCCTCACTGGACTCTTCGCCATTCTCGGCCACAACTACTCGCCGTGGGTTGGCTTCAAAGGCGGCAAAGGCATCGCCACCTCGGCCGGCGTTCTCATTGCTCTGATGCCCGCTGCCGTCGTCCTCCTCATCATCGTCTGGCTGATCGCTTTCTTCACCACACGCTACGTCGCCATCGCCAGCATCGCCGCCGCCGCCGCCCTGCCAATCCTGACCGTTTACGGTGCTTGGTTTCATGGAAAATTCGCCAATGGAACCTGGAACAAACCGCTATTGGCTTTCACCATCCTCATCTCCATCCTCGCCATCTGGAAGCATCGCAGCAACATCGAGCGACTCCGTGCCGGCACCGAGCACCGCTTCGAGCGGAAAGGAAAAAAGGCCACCCTCGTCAATAAGCCCAATTAGCAAGCTCTTCCTTGGCGTTCCTCGCGTCCTGGCGTTTCCATTCTCTTCAAACCCATGTTTTCCAGCGCCGCCATTCTCGGAACCGGCTCATTCGGCACCGCCCTCGCCAACCTAATCGGCCATCGAATTCCCGATGTTGCGATGATTGGTCGAGATCCCGTGACCGCCGATTCGATCAACGTTTCCCGTCGAAATCCTCGTTACCTCACCGACATCTTGCTGCCGGAAAGCGTGCATGCCGAGATCGGCATGAATCACGCTGCGGTCCATCCCTTAGTCCTCTTCTGTGTCCCGACTTCCGCCACCCGGCAGGCCGCCAGCGACCTTGCGGAAGCCGGTCTCCCTGAGGAAACCGTGCTCGTCTCCTGCGCCAAAGGTATCGAACGAGGCACTGGCGACCGCATGAGCGTGATCCTCAAGAAGGTCTTCCCCAACAACCCTGTCGCCGTCGTTTCCGGACCAAACCACGCCGAGGAAATCGCCCGCAATCTGCCGACCTGCGCCGTCATCGGCTGCACCAACGAATCCCTCGCCTGCAAACTCCAGGACGTCTTCACCACCCCGCATTTCCGCAGCTACACCAGTGACGACCTCCCCGGCATCGAGCTCGGCGGCGCGATCAAAAACGTTTATGCCATCGCCGCTGGCATCGCCGCGGGCCTCAACCTCGGCGACAACGCGATCTCCGCCCTCGTCACCCGAGCCCTTGCAGAAATGACCCGCCTCGGCGTCCGCCTCGGTGGCCGCGTCGAAACTTTTTCAGGCCTATCTGGCGTCGGCGACCTCATTGCCACCTGCTTCTCCGACCACTCGCGGAACCACCGCGTCGGATTCGCCCTTGGACAAGGCAAGAGCCTTGAAGAAGCCGTCAACACCCTCGGCATGGTCGCCGAAGGTGTCCCTAACACCCTCTCGATCCACGAGGCCGCCCGCGACGCCGGCGTCCGCACTCCGATCATCGACGCTGTCCACGCCATCCTCTACGAAGAGATGCCCGCCGCCTGGGCCTTGAGCCAGCTCCTCAATCGGGATCCACGGCCGGAGAATGAGTAGGCCGGAAGCTCACGGCCAAACGGTGAAACCGTCTCTCAAAAATAAGTGGAGCCTGTCCCAAAACGCCTGATCCTTGTGCAATCGAGCCTGGACCGCCTTCGTGGATTGGAAGAGCTGATGGGCCTGTAACCCTTGATTTCACGGACTACCCCACTCTTAGATGACATGGCGCAATTGGGTCGCTCGCCACTACAGGCACTTTCGAAATTCGACCCTAGTAAAATCAAGAATTCAGAAGCTTTTAGGGCTGGAAATCGTGAACTTCCCTGCAACCTTGGCGAGCATCTCCTTCAGCGCCTTTGCGGACGCCTTGAGAGCCTGCTCTTCCTTCGGCCACAGCTTGAGCTCAATGTGCTTCTCCGCACCACCCCGCCCGACGACGGTCGGCACGCTGAGGCAGACGTTTTTCAACCCGAAACAGCCATTCTGCAGTGAGGAAACCGGCAGGAGTTGCTTACGATCCAGGGCAATGGCGTGAACCACCTCGGCGATGGTCGCAGCCACGGCCCATCCCGCACCACCCTTGCGGCTAATGACTTCGGCACCGCTCTTCTTGGTGCGCTCAAAAATCTGACGCTGGTAGTTGGCATCGCAGCCGGGAAATTCTGTGAGAGGAAGACCTCCAACCGTTGCTGACGACCAAACGGGCAACATGGTGTCGCCATGTTCGCCAAGAATCAGCGCACGGACCTGAGTCGGCGCGAGGTCGAGGTCATTCGCGATGAGCGAACGAAAACGTGAGGTATCGAGCATCGTCCCCAGACCGATGACTTGATTTGTTGGAAGACCAAGGTAGCTCGCAGCCAGATGAGTCAGAATATCGACCGGATTCGAGACGACGAAAACAATCGCGTCCTTCTTCATCCCGGCCTTCTTGATATCGCTGATGATCTGGGAAAAGAGACCGACGTTGCGGTTCACCAGATCAAGGCGGCTTTCGTCAGGCTTGCGACGCAGGCCGGCGGTGATCACGAAAATATCAGAATCCTTTGCTCGACCGTAGTCGCCGGCATAAATTCGCTGGTCCGCCAATGCCGCCGCACCATGAAGAAGGTCGAGCGCCTCGCCATCGGCGAGGTCCTGATTCGCATCGAGAATCTGAATTTCCGAGACAATCCCAGCGCACTGCAGACAGAACGCCGCGTTCGAACCCACCCGTCCGCCGCCTCCTATGATCGTGACCTTCATGGTGGCTGTTAGAGTTTGAGCTGCCTGAGCACTTCTGCGGTCACCGCATCGACCACCGCTTCTGCTTCAGGATTACGTGCTGTCTCCGATGGGGCGCTTCCTTTAGGAACTTGGCAAACGACTCCCGGCTGGAAATCCGAGTTGTCGCACAGTTCGCATTCCTTCCAGTTTTCACGCTTGTCCTGCATGCCGAGCATGCCGCGCAGTTTGATCAACTCCTTCGCCTGACCACCGGTAATCGTCAGAAGGTCCGTGCCCTTCAACTGAGTGGCGAGCAGCACCGTTTTGCAATAAGCATCCGTGTTCTCCATCTTCCAGTAGGCATCTTCGATGTCCTTACCCCAGGTGATCACGCCGTGGTTGAGCATCAGCACCGCCATATGGTCCACCGCAGCATCGCCGACCACCTTCGCGTTCTCCGGAGTTCCGGGAGTCTGATACTGAGCCATGCCGATCTGACCGAGGAAGACTTCGGCTTCAGGAATCATGCAGGTCGGAGGCTGCACGCCAGCTACGGCAAATGCCGTCGCATTCGGCGGGTGAGCGTGACAGCATGCCTTCGCCTTTGGCTGGCGCTTCATGATCGCCAGGTGAGTCATGCACTCGCTGGTCCGCTTGTAGCGCCCGGCAAGCTGAACGCCTTCCATATCGACCAAGCACATCTGCTCCGGCTGCATGAAGCCTTTGGAAATCAGCGTCGGTGTGCAAAGCACGAGATTATCACCCACGCGGACCGTCAGGTTTCCGCCGTTTCCGTCGGTGTAATCCTTCGCCCACATGCGACGGCCCATGTCGCACATGCGCTCCTTGATCGCCTCGATTTCAGGCGAATGAAAGAAGGCCTGAATTTCGGCGGGAGTCTTTGGGTCGTTACCGGACTTCCAGTGAAATTCGTAATCAGGAACGATCGGATCGCCGAAAGCTTCAGCTGTCGTACCTGTTGATGGCGTCGCTGAAAAACCGCCCTTGAGGAGGTCCTTGGCGGATGGTGTTAGCAGCGCTCCTGCGGGAATCGCCGATGCGCCTTTGCCCTGCGTCAGCAGAGCTTCCACATCTTTCGCGGTGAATACTTTCTTCATGAGTTTGAATAATTTCAGCCTTTGTAAGGCTGGTAGTTGATTTGATCGAAAAGAGCGACGGTGATGGCGTCGATCGGAGTCGGTTCATCGAAAGGAGCCGTTGCTTCAGCCCCTTCCACAAAGCCGACAATGTCATTAGTCCCTGCCCCAAGGCGGTCGTAGACCACGACGGACGGCTCCTTGCTCAAGCGTGGTGGCTTGTTGCAGCAGGTATTGAAATCCTGGGCCTCAACGGGACTGACCATCAACCAGCGCGCCGCTTTGAAGGCGGGATCCTGCCGGCTCATGGTGATCTTCCCAATGACTTGCCCGATTCTCATTAGTCGTCGATTGCCCCCTGAATGAAGTTTCTAACAGGCGAGTGCTCATCATGCACGATGCCACGTGCGCCAATGCCGTCCGTGCTGACAAAGACCCGCTGATGCATCCCTGCGCCAAAGAGATCGATCGCGATGAAAGGCGGCTCCGCAGAGGCCTTTCCCGCTTCGTCTTCTCTTTGGCAAAGCAACATCTTGAATCCTTTCAAACTTGGATGAGCGCAGGTCGCGACTGCATTTCCCACGACACGGCACAGCAACATGATCTCAGACGATTCGGAGATTTTCGACCATCACGCAGCGGCGAACGCGGGTGAAGGTCTTCGGAGTGGTGATTCCTTCGCCGGTCGTCGTGGCGATGGAGTAACTCAGGTAACCTTCGCCACCGAGGCCGAGGCCGGTCACACAAGCGCCGTTCTTAACAAAGAGCGTGGTGTCCATCTCGCGACCCATGTGGGTCATGTGGGCGACGTTGGTCGAGTGAATAATCGCCGAGTGGCGGTAGCCGTGTTCGGCTTGCTTGGCGAGTTGGACTCCGGTTTCAAAGTCCGGCACGGAAACGATCGGCATCATCGGCATCATCTGCTCTTCCTGAACGAAAGGATGATCGGCATCGGTCTCCGCGAAGAGCAATTCACAGCCCGCAGGAATCGAAGCACCAGCATGCTGAGCGAGCACGGCCGCATCGGCACCAATGAGCGCGCGATTGACGGCTGGGTGAGAGCAACCGCCGTCGTCTTCCTTGTAAGTGAAGGCTGCTTTCGTGAGCTGCTCAAGTTGAGCGGAGTTCAGACGACCGGCTCCGGCTCGCTCCATTTCGGTGAGGAACTTGCCGTAAACGGATCCCACGACGAACACGACCTTCTCGCCGATGCAGAGGAGGTTGTTGTCGAAAGCACCGCCTTCGATGATCGAGCGTGCGGCCTTCGCGAGGTCAGCGGTTTCATCGATGACGACGACAGGATTTCCGGGGCCCGCGCAGATCGCGCGTTTGCCTGACTTCATCGCGGCTTTCACCACGGCGGGGCCACCCGTGATCGCCATGATCGCGACCTGCTCGTTGCCACAGATTTGATTGAAGGACTCGATCGATGGCTCCTCGATCGTACAGATCAGGTTCTCGATGCCGAGCTCCCGTTTGATCGCGCGGTTGTACTCTCTAACAGCCATGGCAGCGCTCTTGGCACCACCGGGATGGGGATTGAAAAGCACCGAGTTCCCGGCGGCGACCATGTTGATCACGTTGCCGGTAAGCGTCGGGACCGAGTGGGTCACCGGCAGAATCGCACCGACCACACCGTAGGGAGCAAACTCTTCGAGCGTGATGCCGAAGTCGCCGCTCATCGCATCGGGGCGGAGCCATTCGACACCAGGAACTCGGTCCATGATGTCGAGCTTGGCGATCTTGTGGTCGAGTCGGCCAATCTTGGTCTCTTCCAGTTCGAACTTGCCCCAGGCTTCCTTGTTTGCCGCACAGAGGCCCTTGACGATCTGGATCGCCCGCTTTCTGCCATCGACACCGAGTGCCTTGAGTTGGTGGAACGCGTGATCGGCGGCTTCCGCGGCCTTATCGACGCATCCGAACACGCCCTCTTTGCCGGTGCCCGTTCCATTGCAGGAACAACCACAGCTCTTCTTTTCCGCTGGCGGAGTCGACGCCGCCGATGCAGCCGCCGTGGTCTTGCCCAGTTCGGCAAGAACCCTTTCCACCACCCCTCTGAGGGCTTCTTGGTCGAGTGTACTCATGTTGTTGATCAGCTACCTTGTCCGTGAATTCGTTTCCCAAGAATGTCCACGCTATCGACAATCGCCACCACGGCGGCATCGACGGGGAGCATCTTCATTCCCTGCGCCTGACGCGCCGAACTGCCTTGAGCAAACATCACCAGCTCCCCTTCCCCTGCGCCCACCGTATCGACGGCAACGATCGTGTTGCTGCCGTTGCGGAACTTCGCGGGGTTGGCCTCGTCCACCAGTTGCGGACGGAGAATCAGGAGCTTCTGCCCCCGCATGCTTTCGTCCTTCTTGGTGGCCACGACCTGGCCGATGACTAATGCCAAAAACATCTCGGTGAGTGCTTGGGCGGGATTACTTCTTCGCAACCGGAGCCTTCGCCTTCGGGCCGGAGATCACGGCATCAATCGCGTCGTCAGGACGGGCGATGACGTGAGCGCTGACGACTTCGCCGAGCTGGGATGCCGCTTCAGCGGCAGCGTCGATGCCTGCCTTCACAGCAGCGACGTCACCAACGATGACGGCGTTGCACAGTGCGCTGCCGACGTTCTTCATCGGTCCTGCGAGTTTCACGTTTGCCGACTTGAGGGCGGCATCGATGCCCGCCACGAGACAGCAGAGTCCGCGGGTTTCGAGTAGTCCAATTGCTTGTTTTGCCATGGTTCTGTTTGGTTGTGAGTTTGAATTAACTGAGAGTTGAAAGCTTACGAGTCACCTCGCGCGCCAGCACGAGTTCCTCATTGGCTGGAATGACAAAGACCTTCACCGACGAATCCGCCGCGCTGATCTCCATTTCCTCGCCCTTGCAGGCGGCATTTTTATCAGGATCGATTTTCAGGCCGAAGCCTTCGAGTCCCTTGCAAACCGAAGCACGCAGCTCCGGTCCATTTTCACCGATACCGGCGGTGAAGACAAAGCCGTCGAGGCCTCCGAGATCGAACAGGAAGGACGATGCCCAACGGCGGGTTTCGTGGATGAGCATGTCGATCGCCAGTTGGGCGTTCGCATTGCCCTGGGCAGCGGCCTCGCTGACGTCCCTGAGGTCATTGCTGACACCAGAAACTCCGAGCAGTCCACTCTCCTTAGTAAGCTGACGTTCGATTTCGGGAAGCTCCAATCCGAGGACTTTCGCCGCGTATGGAATGGCTCCGGAATCAAGGTCTCCGACTCGGTTGTTTTGCGGAAGTCCGCTCTGAGGCGAGAATCCCATGCTCGTTCCGATCGCGACACCATTGCGGATGCCGGTCACCGAACTACTGCCCCCGAGGTGGCAGGAGATCACACGCAGCGGCTTTTCAAGCGTCTGCGGGCCGTTCTGATAGAGTGCCCTGACCACTTCCGCGACGTCTTCACGACCCAGAAGTTCGGCGGAACGCTCTGCCACGAACTTGTGGCTGGCTCCATGAAATCCGTAGCGACGGATGCCCGCCGCATGCCAACTTTCCGGAACCGCATAACGGGATGCCGCTTCCGGCACCCATTGATAGAAGGCCGTTTCGAAAAGAGCAATCAGCCGCGCGTCAGGCAGGATCCGGGCGAATTGCCGGATGCCCGCTGCGTACGGAGGATTGTGAGCTGGTGCCACTTCGGCAAAGCCATCAAGCGCTGCGAGCGCCCGCTCATCCGCCACCACGCAGCCGCTCAGGTCACGCCCGAGCACCGTCTTGAATCCCACCGCATCGATCTCGCCGCGCGAACTGACAGCACCCGATTTCTCGAGCTCCGCCAGTGCTTCCTCGATCACGACTCCGTGGTCTTCGACTCGCTCATATCCACCCTTCGCGAGCACACGACCTTCACCGGCCGCCATGTCATACAAGCGGTACTTGAAGGAGGTGGAGCCGAGATTGGCAATGAGAACGAGCATGGTAGGGATCTTTCGATTCGATCAGAGTTCGACCAGTCCTTCGAGTTCGTCGTGCGGACGTGGGATCACGTGAACCGCAGTGACTTGACCGACTTGTGATGCAGCGTCAGCGGCTGCATCGATCCCAGCTTTGAGGGAAGCGACGTCGCCAGTGAAGAAACCCGTCACGAGTCCGGAACCGATCTTTGACCATCCGACCATCTGAAGGTCAGCGGCTTTGAGAGCGGCGTCAGAGGCCTCGATCAGAGCGACCAGTCCTTTGACCTCAATGATTCCAAGTGCTTGTTGTGCCATGGTATTAGTTCGTTTTAAGTTAGTAGATTAGGCTTCAGGCAAGGCCGAATTGCTTGAGCAATTGGTCATGCGGGCGGGCGATCACGTGGGCGGTGACCAGTTCTCCGACGCGGCTTGCAGCTTCGGCTCCGGCATCGACGGCAGACTTGACGCTTCCCACATCACCCTGCACGAGGATGGTGAGGAATCCTCCTCCGCTTTGAATTTGCTTCACCAGTTCTACGTTGGCGGCTTTGGACATCGCATCAGCGGCCTCCACGTTGCCTACGTAGCCTTTCGTTTCAATCAGTCCAAGGGCTTGGCTCATCTTATTGTTTTGTTATTGGATTGTCGTTGTTTACTTACTTGATCAGCTCGCAGAAAGTGTCGGACTTCAGTCCGCAGGCATTGCCTTCATCGGTGTCGATGTGCACTTCCAGCTTAAAGCTCTTGTCCACACGGACGAGGATTCCGTCGAAAGTCACCGGACAGACGCCATGCACTTTCATCTTCATGATATCTTGGTGCTTCACCCCGTAATAGGCAGCATCGTCGGGATGCATGTGCACGTGGGGCATGGCGCGAATGACTCCGTTAGGCATTTCGAAAAAGCCATTTGGCCCCATCAGCATCGCTCCGGGCGTCCCAGCAATATCGCCGGAAGCCTTCACCGGAATATCAAACCCGAGAGAAATCGCATCCGTGTAGGCCAGCTCCACCTGATCGAAATCACGGGATGGCCCGAGGATTCTCAAATTGGAAATCACCCGACTGCGCGGGCCGACCAAAGTCACCGTTTCCTTGGCCGCATATTGGCCGTCCATGTAGAGCGACTTCATCGGCGTGAGTTTGTGACCTTTCCCGAAAAGAATCTCCACGGTGGCCTGTGAAAGGTGGCAGTGCCGGGCACTTACATTGACGACCAGAGGATTGGGTGCCGCAGCAGCCGCAGGAAGCGGAAGGCCCATGGATCGATACACCTGTTCGCGAACAAGGTGCTCAACCACCGCTCGGGGAATATTGGGTTTCGTCAGCATTTTTCGTGGGAACGGGCTTGTTTTGCTTGGTTTTAGTTGGGAAGTCAACTAATTTCCAAAAAAACCAAGAAACATCCAAGCTTCCGTATGCTCCCTCCCGAACGCCAATCCATCATTCTCGAGCGCCTCACCTCCCAAGGTTCTGTTCGGACGATCGAGCTCGCCTCCGTTCTCGAGGTGACGGATGAGACCATCCGCAAGGACTTCGAAGCCTTGGAAATTCGAGGAAAACTCTTGCGTGTTCACGGCGGCGCGGTCAAAGCCGATCCCAACCGGGTCGAGCTCACGTTAACCGAGCGACAAATGACCAAACGCGAGGCCAAGCGTGCGATCGCCCATGCTGCCGCATCACGCATCAAGCCGAATGAGACCATCTTCATCGATGCCTCTTCAACAGCCCTGACCCTCACCGAATTTCTTCCGGACTTTCCGATCACCATACTAACCAACGCCCACAATGTCGTCACCGCGCTAGCCGGCCGTGAGTGCGACATTTTCTGCACGGGAGGCCTCTATGAACAACGATCGCGTTCCTACATCGGACTCTCCGCTGCTGCGGCACTGCAAAAGCACAACATCCATCGCATGTTCTTCTCATGCAGCGCCGTCGACCTCGATCGCGGGGTTTCGGAAACCAACTCGCGCCAGGCCGCATTCAAGGAACAGGTGATCCCCTGCTCGGAAGAAGTCTGCCTGCTTGCCGATTCCAGCAAGCTCGGCCAGCGAGCTTCCTTCTTCTTTGCCAAACTCGGAGACATCAGCACTCTGATCACCAACGACGATTCGGATTCCGAGTTCATCCGGCAAATCGAGAACCTGAACATCGAAGTCGTTCAAGCCCCTCCGCTGTGAGTTGCTACCTCCTTTACCTCGGCGATGGCGGAGAGTGTCGATTAGTCGCTCCCGACTTGGGATCTGGTCTCGTCCATCTCGTATGGACTCAACCAATCTCCCCACTACCCTGGCATTTTCTTACACTCTGAAAGTTCCCTTCACTTCGTTTCCAATCCAGTAACGTGGCGTGATCGCTTCGGCCCCCGCAGGACGAGAGGTCGCTTTTATTAGCCCCCACACCCGACGTCCTCAAGATCGAAACATGGCCCTACCACAAACGCCATTTCTCAACGTCGATGAGCCACCCGAGGCATCGGCACAACGAGGGAGCCGAGAATAAGGCCACCAACAAAGCCACCCAAGTGCGCGCTGTAGGCGACGCCGAGATTTTCCCCGAGGAACCCCATGTAGTCCATCGCCAGCCCCATGATTCCGAGAAGCGCCAACTGCCCCGGCGGGATCGGCCGCGCCATGGGCCAAATGTGAGGATCAGGAAGATGCCAGCGCACTGCCATGGCCAGGTAGAGTCCTTCAAAGCCCATCACCGCACCCGAAGCCCCCAAGGAAGGAATCGGACTGTCCACATTCATCGCCAGATAAAAGACGCTGCCGCAGAGCGCAGTGAACACAAAGGTGATCAGCATCCACTTGCAGCCAATCAACTCGACGGCAAGCGCGCCAAAGATCCACAAGAAAAGCATGTTGGAAAACAAGTGGTCGATTCCTCCATGCAGAAACGCGGCACTCAGGAGTGGCACGAATTCTCGCCACTGAAAGTCGCCTGCCAAGGCCGCATCCCATGCCGTCACGATATCGGCCGGGACAAGCATGTAGGGCCAATAGCCATCGTCACCGACCATCACCTGCCAGCCAAAGATCGCGCTGATGAGAACGATGAGACCCAGCATCACCGCCTGCTCCCGAATCACCTCTAGCGCATCGTTGGAACCTCGCACGGCGTCATCAATCGATGGCCAAAGCGTCCGACACAAGCCCCGACTTCTCGTCCCATGCCCGGCAGCGAATCCTCCGAGGCCGATCACTCACTCCAACTCTAGGATCTTTGCAGAGATTCCATCCTCGGTGTCAGCCTCTGTCCGAATGAAAATCTCCTGCAATCCCTTGGCCGACTGCATCACCGCTTTCAGGCCGCCCGGGACCTTTCGTTGAATCCTTATCCCGCCGGTCCGGCTTCCGGCAGCTAGCGATTTCCCCCCATAGGATCGACCGATGATCACGGCGACTACCCCATCCATCGCCTCTATTTTCCGCATCTGCTCGCGACACTCCTTCGAAGTGCTCTGATGACGACCGCGCGATTTCATGGCTACCCAAAAAGAGGCCTCAACCCTGAGAACAATGCAACCCAAGAGAATCATCTTCCCAAGCTCAAACTCAAAGCATCGAGCTTCACCCACAGCTCAGCTATTCCGCCGATACCGATTTGCCTTGACTGCCTCCGGCCTCCACTCAGCTGTTAGGGATTCAGATCTTTGGATGTCTGATTTCAAGAATAATTGTTTGACTCGAATGGCGCGGTTTTAAGCGGGATCTCGGTGCTTTGAGAGGGATCAATTGATCGGAGCCGAGCGGTCCTGATTCCGTAACATCCCTGTGGCTGTAGCGATTGAGGGTGCCGAGCATATCACAATTCCTTGATTTCTTGGGGAAATCCTTCCCGATAGGCTGCTTAAAACCGTGCCATTCTTGTTTGACTCCTTTTTTGCAGATCATCACTGGTTGACCGAGGCCGGCAGTTCGCGTGACAGCACGCCGGCAGCGGCTTTTGCAGCGGTGCGGAGCCTGACCTCCATCTACTAGAGACGCCGTAAAAACCACACCGATTGCAAGGTTTATCAACTGACACCTTTTCGATTCAATTCGACAAATACCCAGCACCAGCGACCGGCACTACTCCACCGCCCGCACCTTCAATGCTCGAAGCGAAAATAGTGCAGCGCTCGTTTCTCTGATTTCCCGCGCCCCGTCCTTCCGTTTCGCCCCGAAATGCTCCCGCCGCTCGGCAAACACGCCTTCTACAAAAATCCGGCTGCCAATCGCCACCCCATCGCTGAAATATCGCACCCGGCACCTCAGCAGTTCCGACAGACTCAGCTGACCTCCTTTCTCCAAAACCTTCTTCGCCTCGTCCTTCGATATCCCGTTCCGCCCCGAGGAAACCGCCGACTTCTCCACCTCCACGCCTTCTCCAAACAGCCAGCAGCGATACCAGCCAGCAGCTGTTAGTCCTGACTTCACCACCTTTTCACCCCACAAGTCAATCGGACGATCCATCACCCGACATAGCCCACGCCGTGCCCGCTTCGAGCCCGCCACTGCCTCCGCATAACCGCACCAACGGTAGTCCTTCGGATCCTTCGCCAAGCCCGCCCTAACAGGATTGAGGTCAATATAGGCCGCCATCGTCCGCAGCGCATCGCCATCCTGCACCAGCACGCTTTTGTAGCGATCCATCCACAGTGTCCCACGCCGTCCGTGGTATTTGTTGAACCAGCGTGAAAAGCGCTCCTTCAGCTCCTTCACGAACAGCGACAGGTCACAGAAGCGACTCCGATAACGCTCCAGCAACTCCTCCGCAGGCCCATTCATGCCCTTGGCCCGAAAATCAGAAAGCTCGCGTCTCAGCGCCGTCACATAAGCCTTCGAGTAAAGCAGTGTCAGATGCTCCAGCAGCTTCTCCTCGCCCTCCGGCCCCTCAAACCGACGTAGGAACTTCACCCGATCCGGTACGCGGGCGAGCAGGTGGAAATGGTTGCTCATTACCGCAAAAGTCAGAATTTCCACACCCGCGAACCGCTCCAATCGACGCATCACCCGCACGAATGCCTCCTTCTCCAGATCACCGAAGAGCATCTCCCCACCCGTCGTGCGGCTCATCACGTGGTAGCAATTCGACTGCCCCTCCATCCCCAGGATCCTCCTCCGTCCCAGCCCCTTCCCCCGCCGAAATCCGCCCGGCACCGGAGCCGTCGGCAGCCCCGCCTTTTCCACCGGATCGATCACCTTTTCTTCGTTGGTCTTCATTATGTTACGCGCCTCATATCAAAAAAGGTTCTGGCCGTCAATCTACTGTTTGCCTGGCACATTCTTTTGGCACATTCTTTGTGTAGAACTTTCTTTTTGGGAGTCGGGCAGAAGCGGTTGCCAGAAGGCGTCGAGATCGAGGCGATTCCAGAGTTCAAGGGCAAGCCAGCAGCCGCCCCACTGGCGGGGACGGGCCAGTTCGATTTGATCGAGGCGGAGCTTGAGCGTTGGATGTTTGAGTGAGGGGTCGGGAGTGCGGTCCTCTGGGAACAGATGCATCTGGCGAGTTTCGTCGCGTTCATCGACGGCTTCGATGGCGCGAGTCCAGGAGGCGCGATGGCTGTCGTTGATCTCGCGGAGATAGAGCAGGGTTTTCTGAACCGTTCGGCCGCCGGCGACACGGCGGTTTTCCACCACACTCCAGTAGCGGTGGGTCTTGCCGTCTTTGAATCGTTTGTTGCCACGCAGGAACATCGACTGGCATGGAGAATATCCCGATCAGGTCGGGCGTGTTTATGGGGAGGGTCTCCACCGCAGCCGTTTCCCGAGGCCCGATGTTGTAAAATTAAGGGTTCCAGCGCCTCAGATGGTCGAAATTTGGCAATTTTTGAATCTAACAGCGAAAGTCGGATTAATAACTTCCATTTGCTCCGGCGGCAGGATTCGAACCTACGTTCTACTCGCCATCAAGCTTTACCCGCCCACTTACTAATCGCTGCTACCAAGCCAGGAATATCGTGCTTTTTGGCCTCAAATGCTGGCTCCACGCCATGCTTTCGCAGCGCTTCGCTGGTCACGGGGCCAATGCTTCCAGCCACACAGCCCTGCGGCCACGGCAAGCCGAGCTTGAAGAAATTCTCAGCAGTCGAGGCCGAAGTGAAGGTGATCAGCTCAGCCCCCTCATCCTTGATCCGCGCCACTGCACCTGTCGGGTCTTCGGTTTCTGCCACAGTCTTGTAGGCGATGCACTCGTCGACAATCGCACCTTGGGCAAGCAAGCCATCATAGATGACATCCCGAGCTTCTTCCGCCCGAATCCAGAGAACTGTTAGATTCTCGATCGACTCCTTTTCGAAAGCCTTTACCAGACCCTCCGCCACAAACTCATCGGGGAGAAGATCCACCGCAAAGCGATACTCCTTTAACTTCTTAGCCGTCCCCTGCCCGATCACCGCGATGCGCGGATTTCCCAAACTACGAGCATCCTCGTAGATCGAAAAGAAGCCATCAAAGAAGCGCTCGACGCCGTTTGGACTCGAGAAGACCAGCCAATCGTATTCATGGGCATGCGCCACCCCTTCGGCAAAAGCCTCACGGTCGGTGGGCCCTTCGACACGGATGGTTGGCAACTCCACCACATCGGCACCAAGTCCTGAGAGTTCACGACTCAAAGCCCCCGCCTGGTCACGCGTTCGAGTGACGACGATGCGTTTCCCGAAAAGCGGACGCTTCTCAAACCAGTTGATCTTCTTGCGCTCCTTCACCACGTCGCCAATAACCGCCACTGCCGGACTCTTGAAATCCGTCCGCTCGGCAATCTCAGCAATGTCCGACAAGGTGCCTTCGATCGTCTTTTGCGACCCGGTCGTCGCCCAGCGCACCAGTGCGATGGGCGTTTTAGGATCAGCTCCACCCTTGACCAGGGACGAGGCAATTTCGCGCAGACGCGCCACGCCCATCAGAAAAACCCGCGTGCCTGGCGTTTTGGCCAAATGCCCATAATCAATTGAGCTCTCGCCCTTGGTCGGATCCTCGTGCCCGGTGAAAATCGTCAACTGCGAGCAGTGATCACGATGCGTCACCGGAATCCCGGCATAGGCAGGACCGGCGATCGACGAGCTGATGCCCGGAACGATCTCAAACGCCACACCTGCGGTCGCAAGTTCCGCCGCCTCCTCACCACCGCGACCGAAAATCATCGGATCTCCTCCCTTGAGGCGCACCACATTCAAACCTTCCTTGGTCTTCTCGACGATCAAGGCATTAATTCCGTCCTGTGTCAGTGCGTGATCCTTTGCCCGCTTGCCGACGTAGACCTTCTCCGCGCCCTTCTTCATCCAGCGAAGAATCTCCGGACTACTAAGAGCATCGTAGATGACGACGTCCGCCGTCTCGACACATTCCTTGGCCCGCAGTGTTACCAAACCCAGATCACCTGGACCAGCACCAACGAGATAGCAGATTCCTTTTCTTTTCATGCGAGAGATTCGTAAAGTTGACGCGCGACTTCAAACGGATCGCTGCCGCTGGCCTTCGCCATTTGGGGCTGACCCCCTTCGTCAGGGAAAAGCCTTGCGGCCATGTCCAAGCGAGCATCCTTCAGTGAACTGAACACCCCCACCGGAGTGTGGCAGCCGCCATCGATCAGACGGAGAAATTCCCGTTCGGCACGAGCACGAAGGAAGGTCGCCTCATGGCAAATCGCCGCCACCCAGGCACGGGCGTCATCGTCATCGGCACGGATCTCAAACCCAATCGCCCCCTGCCCTGCCGCCGGAAAAAACTCATCTTCGGCGAGCGGAACAAAGTGCAATTCCTGCCCCGCGAGCGTGCATGGGATCTCCATCGGAAAACCAAGCCTCCGCAGACCAGCCTCAGCCAGCATGATGGCATCGTACCCACCATCAGCGAGCTTCCGCAAACGCGTCGGCACATTGCCTCGGATGTCGACCACCTTCAGATCAGGCCGAAGCCAAAGTAACTGCTTGGCACGCCGGACACTGCTCGTCCCAACGGCCGATCCCGGAGCAAGCGCATTCACGCCCCCACCGGATCGCATCACCAGTACATCACGCACCGGCGCACGCTCGAGCGTTCCGACAATTTCAAAAGCCTTGTCCACCACCGTCGGCACGTCCTTCAGAGAGTGCACCGCGATGTCCACCTCGTTTTCTAACAGTGCGCTCTCCAACTCCTTGGTAAAGACCCCCTTGTCGAGCACACCTTCCACTTTTGCCACCTCGCTGAGGGCCACATCGGTCCGCCGATCACCAGTCGTACGGATCACTTGCCGCCGAATCAATTCTTCAGGAAAAGCATGCACCAAGGCTCGCTCGGTCGCCGCCGCCTGCACCAGGGCGAGATCACTACCCCGCGTTCCAATCCGGATTGTCTTCATGTCCCGGGGAGATTTAGTTTTTTAAGTTCCGCCTCGATCATCTGCTCACATTCCTCAATCTGCTGTTCGCGCCGCTTCCGCGCTTCATCGGCAAGCTGCTCCAGTGTATCGATATCATAAAGATACACTTCCTCGATTTCGCCGACTTGCGGGTCGATGTCACGCGGCACGGCGATATCAATCATAAAAAGCGGCCGGAATTTCCTGACGCGCCTGACCGCTTCGACATGAAACGGCTGAACCACGTAATGCGGTGCACTGGTCGATGAAATGACCACATCCACACCGGCAAGCACCGCCTGCCATTCATCGAACTGCACCGCTCGCCCGCCCATCTCACTCGCTAGTTCCTCAGCTCGATCAAAGGAACGGTTCGTCACGAACACCGATGACGCCCCGCGTGAAACAAGCGCTTGGGCCGTCTGACGACTCATCTCACCGGCTCCAATCACGATCACGCGACAGCCCTTCAGTTTCCCGAAAATTTTCTCCGCCAGTTCGACGGCGCTACCCGCAACCGATGTTGCCCCGACTTGGATGTTGGTATCGGTGCGGATCTTCTTTCCCACACCGAAGGCGCGTTGAAACAAGCGGTTAAGCACACCTGAGGTCGCACCCGCTTCCAAAGCAGCGCGATAGGCATCCTTCACCTGGCCGAAAATCTCCGTCTCGCCGAGCACCATTGAGTCCAGCCCGCTTGCGACGCGGCACAAATGCCTCGCCGCATCGAGCCGATGCTTCTCATACCAGTGCTCGGAATTCTCCTCGCCCAACTTCCCTCTCAAGGACCTCGCGATCTCCTCCGCCGACTCCCCTGCTAGATAAAACTCCGTGCGGTTGCAGGTCGAGACCACCACCCCTTCGCTGATCCCTTTGAGCGAAAGAAGCTTATGGGACGACTCACCGAGATCTCCTGGCGCAATCGAAAAACGCTCCCGGATCTCAACCGGTGCGGTGCGATGATTCAAACCGACGCAGACGAGTTCCATCAGATGAATCCAAATACTGAGAGCGAAACCACAAACAACAGCACAACGGCCAATGAAAACTTACGACCGGTCATCCCCCTCGTTTGCTTGATAACGATCAAGGCCACGTAGGCCAACCAAACCACGACCGCCGCGATCAAGTGATTGGCGTCGCCGGTTCTTCCCATCATGAAGCCTGCGACCACACCTACCGTCAGCATCACCATCCCAAGCCACAGCAGGCGCTGCATGGAAGTCAGCAACTCACGCACCGGCGGGAGGTTACGAAACAGACCCGAGTTCAGATGCTGATCCTTCAGTTGTCGATCAAGCACTAGGAACATCACGCCCGCCACAGCAGCCAACGCAAGCGCGCCATAGCCCAGCACCGACATCGCCGCATGCGTTTCCCGCCAGCCATCCGTCGCCGGCACCCGTTCGGGATCGGCCGGAAGTATGCCCGGAGCCAGCGCCAGCGCCTGAAAAACGACAACCACCGGTGCCGAAAACACCCCGAGAAGTGAAATCCGGTAAGTCGGCCCCACCACCAAATAAAACAAGGTCAGCGACCACGCGAGAAAGACCAGAATCTCCCCGGTCCCGATCAGCGGGCAAGCCGCCCGAGCCTCTCCACGCAGCCAGAGAAACCCGAGCTGGGCAGCGAACGCCGTCGCCATCCACAGAAACGTCCATCGGCTCCGGTGGTTTTGGCGCAGCGACATCATCCCCGTCACACCGCCAATGGCAGCGAGCAGGGTGGCTACGATCAAAAACCAGCGATCCACACCCCTTCCCATGCCCCGTCAGCGCGTTCCACGCAAGCGCAAGGAGTGCCTCTTTTCCCCGCCAGCCAAAATTGGACAAAAACGCCTCTCGTTTCTGCCGAATTCAAGCATGCCAACATCGGGGACTAATGATCAAGCGACGATCTTTTATCGAAGCTTGAATTGGAGGGTGCCTTGGCCTGGACTTGCGAACGGACCAGGCGCGGGATTTGTCTTGCTACGGGGATTGCCGAAAAAATCGGTGTCGATCTGGAGCGGCGAGCCATCCGAGTTTTCATACGGCAGCTTCGGGATGGCGGCTTCGCCTAGTAGCGCGGTGGTCACGGGCTTGCGGGTGACATCGCCCGCCCATCCCGGGTCAAGCGTGATCGTGAGGGTGGCGGCGTTGGGACTTTCGGTGAATTGCAGGTCGGGTTTGGCGTCGGGATGCACGATCGGACCTTCCTCGTGATTGGAAGGTTGGGCACCGGCAAGGAAAACATTACCGCTCATAAATACCGGAAGTTTTGCCGTGTCATAGGGCGTCAAGCTGGCGCGATCCAACATCAGGTTGTTGTAGAAGCGGTCGTCGCCACTGGGATTGCCATCCAGCGACGCGATTTCGGTAGAGTGGGGCTTGAGGGTGGGTGTGAGGCGTGTCTCCCCATGGTAGACGCGGATACCCCCCACCATGAGGTTGTGGACGTAGGCACCGCCCTGGGAGTATATCCGCAGCGTGCCGGGCGAGAGGAACAGGTTATTGTCCACGAGAAACGGGCCGTGGTTCACCTCGACGAACAGATCCTCGTCGAGATCGTTGTCGTGCATAAGATTGCGCGAGACGCGGGTGCCTTGCGCCATCCAGTCCAACCAGAGTCCGCGGTTGCAGTGGTGGATGCGGTTGTGACTGATTTCCACATCGACCGCTCCATGCAATTTGATTCCAGCCATTTCCGCGCCTTTGAAGAGGCGGCGCACGTAGATATCATGGATGTTGTTGCCGGTGATGGTGCTGAACGCGCAGCCTAGACTGCCCACGATACCGGTTTGCTCGCAGTGGGAGATCGTGTTGTTGCGGACAATGTGGTGGCCGATATTTTCCTTGGTCCACGGGATGGCGTGGGAGTGAGCGCGTTCGATGGTTTTGACATAACCCTCGGCGCGATTAGCGGAGGTGTTGTCGAACTCGTCACCATGTTTGCCCAGCGAGATGCCGGAACAGATCGAATGGCTGATGGTGCAGTTCTCGATGATCCAGCCCTTGCTCCAATGGGTGCCGATCAGCCCGATCTGTTCGGCGGTAGGCGGGGCCCAGGGAGTGGCGGCGTGGCGCATTTCGAATCCTCTCACGGTGATGAAATTGCGACCCGCTTGGTCCGGGTAAAAAACCGTTTGGCGGACGTTGATTTCGACGAGTTGCTTGTTTGCGTCAGCGTTTTTGAATTGGGCCCAGATTGTGGTATTCGCGTCGTCCACTTGCGCGAACCACAATGGGGTGGTGCCCGCAGGTTCCAGCACCTCCTCCAAGGTGGCAGCCTCGGTCAGCCACTCGCCGTTGAGATACACCGCGCCGGTATGGTGCTGGCGGTTTTTCGGATTAAACCAGTCGCCATGAATCAGGTCGCTGTAGGGGTTGAATTTGCCGAAAAACGAATTCGGCAGCGTCACGTTCCAGGTGTCGTGGCCGGCCTTCTTCCAGCCGGTGATTACTTCCGAGCCCTTGATGACGACTTTTTCGCCCGGGGCAGCCTGGTAGGTGATCCGTTTGGCATCGGATGCGCCGCTGCGGGGCGGATTGATGCGTTCGCGATAGGTTCCGGCCCGCACGGTGATGATATCTCCGGGTTTGGCGAGTCCGGCGGCATGTTGGATAGTGCGGAATGGGCGCTCCGAGGTTCCGGGGCTTGCATCGTTTCCGTATGGAGACACATGATACTCCGCTGCGAGTAATGGATGGCCCAGCATGACCGCTGCGCTGAATGAGAGGAATCGGATCATGGCAAGTGACTGGGATGCTTGCCACAACAGTCGCCAAATCTCCAAGATGCAAGCAAATCTGCGTCGTCGTGATAACCTGATGACCCAGCAGCTCCTGATTCCGCCTCAAATCCACCCCAGATTCCATGAGATCAGCGTCTACGACGGAGCAGTGCCGGAAAGGTGAGGAGAGTTAGTAGCATGACTGAAGGTTCCGGGACGAGGCCAACCTCGAAGGGCTCGCCGGTATCAAGGTAGGCCCATTCATGAATCGTTCCCGAGGCGTTGCTGGTGAGGGTGACTCGCATCCACCCATACTGCGTCGGTCCGCCTGCGTCAGAAAACGCGAAGCCAATGAAGCCTTCCGTCCCCGAATCAAACTGGCCAGATCCAGAGCCGACGTGGGTGTCAGACACGCCGATGCCGTCTGGACCGAAGTTCAGGCTGCCATCAATCGGTGATCCCTGCAACAGGTTGAGAATCGGGCTTGTTGCGTTTGCCGCAAGGCGGGCGGGTCGGAAATCGGCACTGCTGCGAATGGCAAATCCTCCGAGGAAGACATTCACGTCACTGGATGCGAAGGCATCATCGTTGACGGTAGAGAAATTGAAGGTCGCGATGTCGATATAGACGCCGTTCAAGCCCGAGGCGAGTGTGGTCGCGGGTGGGATTGGGATATCGACGATCCCGCTCCAGACGATGGCGGCCTGGGTGGATGACGTCGCGAGGATGAGACTTGTTAGAGTCGCGAATATTTTCATGTTCGTATGATTCCTTCGAATGTTTTGAGCAAGTAGCTCTCTACTTAATTGGCTTCGACGAGGATGCGGAAGAAGCGGGACTTCTCCAAGCCGGGGGTAAAGATCGGCAAAGTGGCTCGCACAACTTCCATCTCGCCATCCAATCCCAAGACAGCTGGAGCTTGTGCGGAATTGAACCAGGTATTCAAGTCGGAGGAGAACTGTACGATATAGTTCAAGCCTTGGGCTCCGGCATCCTTGCGGCGCAGGAAGGTTAGCGAGAGGCCCACCTGATTCGGTGCGACCTCGATGCTGAACGCTTCCGTTCCGCGAGTGATGACTTGGCCATTTTCATCAACCACGAGTGCTGCGGCGACTCCGGGTGCCAAGCCGAAGGCATAGGCGAGAATGGTGGAGTCGTCAGTGGGATCGATATTGTAGGATGCCGCGAAGGTGGCGAGGTCGAGTCCTAACAAAACCTCATCCATTCGGAAGTCTAGGTTCTGAATACGAGTGTCGGATGAGCGGTCCTGATCGGCCTCTTGGTAAGGGGCCGCGAAGGGGAAGTTCGCGAGCAGATACTCGGCAAACGCATCCTGTTCGGTGCCATCGGCGGCGAAGGTCGCCGATCCAGTTGCCGGATTCGTGCCGGAAATAGGGTCGGCGATGTTGTCGTTATCAACATCCGTGAAGAGGTTGACTAGGTTGACTCCGGTTCCTTGAGGGAAGGGATAGCCATCACCGCCTGCGGCGAGGAAATTGAGCGTCACCATGCGGAAGGGTTCCGCAGGATCACCCACAATTGCCCCATCCACAACTAGGAGATCGGTAGGCTCGCCTAAGTTATCGACGATGGCAGCGGATACCACGCGATCGCCAGCCGGAAGGTCGATATCGAAGCTGAACTCCACCCCGGCGACCTGCGGGAATCGTCCCTGGGCATTGGTGGCATTCGTGGCGGCAACTCCGTGCTCAAGCAGTGCGACGAGCTCGGAGCGGGTCACCGTCACGAGGCTTAGGCCGTTGTTGAAAGCGAGCGATGATTTCACTGCATTCTCGCTGATGCCTCCCGCTGGGCGACCACTGAGCGGATTGCCAGTGGGGGGAATCCTGCTCGGAGTCGTGGTTCCAGGAAGAACAACCGTCTCGCCAATGCTTGCCCGTATGCCACCGCCGTTTTTCAGGGACACCACCACATCCGGATCGATCGCCTTGGCGTAGGCAAGGTTGGCGTCCGCGGTGAGGTTGCCAAGGTTGGTCTCCTGTGTGCGAACCCCATCGGTGGGGCCACCGGAGCGGTTTCCATTGAGGAACTCGGTCGTTACCCCGAAGAAATTTCGGTCGGAGGCGATGATCTGGGCACCGATCTCATCGGCGATGGTTTGAATCTCAGGATCAACGAATGCGGCGGCGGCAAGATCGATGACGCCCTGCTCGTCGGTTGCGTAGGCACCGCTGATCGTTTCATCATAGCTAGATGGGATGATGTTTCCGAAGGCATCGAAATCGATGACGAGACGGCCGAGGTATTTGTAGGAACCATCGGTATTAACGATGGCGATGGGCTGGCCATTGGCATCGCTGCTGATGATCGGGTAAGGCCCCTGGTTGTTGTCGCCGGGGCGAATGCGGTCGTTGCTGTCGAAGAGGCGGGTGTTCGAGCCGCCGGCCACAATGATATCGACATTTTTCAGCCGGGTGGCGAGTGCCTGCTCAATACTGATCTGCTGCATGTGGGCAAGGAGGATGACCTTGTCGATGCTTGGATCAGAAAGGAGAAGCGCATCCACGTCCTGCTGGATGGTGGCCGCGAGGGCATCGAGCTCACTGCCGCTTGGGACACCGCCGAATGGCACCGGCGCAACCGCGAGGGTGCCGGGGCTTGAAATCGACCGCAGGGTCGGCGTCGTTGCCGCCACCACACCGATTTTCTCCCCGTTCACATCGATCACGGTCGAAGCAGCGACCTTGTTGGCAACGGGTGCCGCGTGGTCAGGGGTAATGAGCGGGCTCATGGCCGCGTCGGTGGTGAAGTCCAGGTTGCCGGAGAGATACGGGAAACTGGTTCCCGTGAAATCACCGCCGAGAATGTTTCCGACGGCACTGCCATTGATAAGGGCGGCGATGATCGAAGTGCCGAAGTCGAACTCATGGTTTCCGAAAGCGATGGCTTGAATGCCGAGTTCGTTCTGGATCTGTATGTCGGCGATGCCTTTGCTGCCGTAAACTGGCTCGGAGGCATCATAGAAGAGTCCTGCCAGAATGGCATCTCCGGAGGAGAGGGTCAGACTGTTGTCGGGCAGGCCATCGTTACCGAGATCCTCATCGCGCAGCTTGTTGAGCACGGCCGAGAGGCGTGGTGCATCGCCAACGGCGGCCGCGGTCGCTTCCTGGTCGGCGAGGTGGAAAAGCTCCAACTTGAAGGGATTCTCAACGGTGCCGGGCGAGCCGGTCTCGCTGGCATCATTGGCCGCAACAAACGCTCCGTTGGTTCCGGCCACGCTGAGCTGGGAGATCGCGACATTCTCGATGCCGGCAAGATTGTCGAAGGTGGCGAACGCAGGCCCGGATGGCGAGGCTCCGAAGATGACCCGTGCGCGGCGGGTGTTGCTGCCGTCGAAAAGACTAACCGCATCTCCACCGGTGCCAAGTCCCGGCCCGGAGTAGCTTCCGATCTGGAGTTGCGCGGGCGAGGAGTCGCCAAACCATAGGGAGCGGAAGGCTGCCGCAGCAGTCGCGAGCTCGGCCGGAGAGGAGGTATCGATGAAGATCACGGACTCGCCGGGGGCGATGGTGGTGACTCCTTCGAGCGGCACGGCTGTTGTGGCGGACTCGCTATTGTCATCCATCTTCCAACCGGTCAGGTCGATTTCACGTCCGCTGAGGTTGGTGATTTCGAACCAATCCGCATTGAGGGGGCTGTTGCCACTGCTCCAAGGGGCGACTTCCGTGATGAAGATTTTCCCAGCGGTGCCGGGAGAGCCGATTTCAGCCCCATTGCTAGCGAGGAAAGCACCGAAGGTTCCAATCTCGCTGAGCAGGTTGCTGCTTTCCACACCAGCGCTGTTATCAAAAGTCGCAAACGGGGCGGCGGTAGGCGAAGATCCGAAGCTGAAGCTCGTAACAAGGATCCCTAGGTCATCGAAAATGAACACCCCGTCGCCACCGGTTCCAAGACCGGGGCCACCGTCGTAGGCTCCGATTTTGAAATTGGCAGGAGCACTTCCGCCGAACCATTCGTTGATGAATTTGGTCGCATTTGCCGCAAGGTTTGCAGCGGTGGATTGAAGAAAGATAACCGACTCACCGGGAGCGATCGTGGTGACTCCGACAAGGTCTACAGCAACTCCGAGCGAGGCCGAGTTGTCATCCATTTTCCAACCGGTGATGTCGATCGGTGCGTTGGTGTTGTTGGTGAGCTCGAACCAGTCAACACCCACCGGGCTGTTGCCACTTGCCCAAGGGGCGGCTTCAGTGACGAGGAGGGAAGGCCCTGTGGCGGTCTCCGGTTCGATATCGATGACATTCAGCGTGAAGGCCACCATGGCATCCGGAGTGTTTCCGACCGTGGTGTCATCCACCTCGATGTTGATGGAGTAGCGGGTTTGGGTTTCGAAGTCGATCACGGTGCCGGCCTTGACGAAGAGGCTGGTGTTTACGATTTCGAAGAAAGCGGCATCCGCGCCCGTGACGCTCAGTTCGTTGACGCCCAGCCCATCATCCGTGACCACGATATCAGCGATCTTGAATGGGGAAAAGGTCGGGGCGTTTTCCGGCACGGAGGTCAGCTCGTTGTTCAGTGCCACGGCGGTTGGGGCTGCATTTGGTCCGGTGGCGGCCGCATAAACCCAAAGCTGCGGGCGGGTAATGTCACCGCCGCCGTTCTCGTTCACAATGTAGATGCGACCTTCGCGATCCATCGTGATTCCCTCATGCTGCTGGTCGGCGACGGAGAGTGGATTGCCGACATCAGACGTGATATTGAGGATGCTGGAGATATTTCCGGAACGGTCGATATTGACGACGCGGCCGTCTTCCTGGCCGAGCACCAGCAGGTTTCCACTGTAACGAACCGGGAGATTGGAGAGAGCGAAGACATCCGCGACATCGGACATTCCAAGTAGCGAGGTATCGAAGAGACTGATCGAGTTCGCCGCAGTGGCCGAGCCGTTGCTCGCGGTGCCAGTGGTGAAATCCACATCCGTTTGGAAAACACCGATGGGGTTCTTCTCTTTCAGCGCAATGTATCCGCCGGTCATCGGATCGAAGGAAACGCCTTCCGTCCCGGTGTTGTTGTCAAAGGTGCCGAGCTTGACCGTTTGGGCTTGGGCGCGGGTCAGGGTGGCTCCGGCCACGTAGGTGAATTTCACCAACTGGCGGTCGCGCTCCTCGCTCATCACGAACTCGCCGTTGCCGATGTAGGTGAGACCTTCGGGATCATAAAAATCAGTTCCCTGGGGGCTGCTGCCGAGAGCCAGAGTCATGGTATCAATGAGCACTCCGGTCTTAGAAACCTGCGTGATCGACTGGCCGCCGTCACCGGTGATGAAGAGGGTATCCGTGTCCCAGTTGTAGGTCACCGCCGAGGCTTCTTCCGCGAGGAGGTTATTGGCAGGAGCCGTCGTGCGGGATGGCTCGGGGAGGTCGAAGCGTCCCACGCGGACGTAGAGAGAAAGATCCAGCACCTCTCCTAGGCTTCCGGGCGAGCCGAGATCGGTTCCCGTTGCAGCGCTGAAGCTGCCGTAGTTTGCACCGGTAGCCGCAGTGTAGCGTGGCGAATCAAAGCCGGATGAAGGCACCCAGATCGCGGCTTGGGAAGCATCGCTTCCGCCAGCCGAGAAACCGGCATGATCTCCGAGGGAGTCGCCGCCATCTTCAACGAGGAAACCAGCTGCGGCATAACTGAAGAAGAAGATTTCATTCCCACTCGGCCCGAAGAACGAGACGCCATCGTTGCGACCCAAACCGGATTGCGCGGCATCGGCTTGGAACACTTTCACGGAAGCGCCAAGGCCCCACCATGCACGGAAATCCGCCGGGCTGGCCTCGGTAAAAATGACGGACTCGCCGGGTGCAATGGAACTGCCGGAAGGCAGGAGGGAAACATTGGCCGCAATGGTGGCGTCTCGACCACTGTCGTGCCATGAGTAACCAGCGAGATCGATGGCGGTCGCTCCGAAGTTGGTCAGCTCCCAGTAATCGCTGGCCCCGGCAGAAGCGGTGCCGGACTGATTGGATTGAATTTCGGTAAGCAATAGACGTTGTTCGAATCGATCGCCATCGTCATTTACCGTGATCTCCACCGAACCCGGGATGCCATCGGCAGCAGTGGCGGAAATCGAAAACGTCTGGTCACCATCGGGGAAGGCATCGTCGATAGCAGTCACATCGAAGGCCGCGGAAGCCGAACCGGCTAGGATCGTCACAGTGGCTGGCACGCTCGCTTCGGTCGTGTCTCCCGAAAGGAGCGTGACGACCAGATCACCGGTGGTATCGCCGGTGCGGCTGACGGTGCCGATGGCGGCGGGATTAGCTGCGCTTTCGGAAAAGGAGGCGGGGGAAATATTCACCGCAAGTTCAAACGCCGGGGGGGCGACATTCAGACCCGACTCACCGGGTGAACCTGCTTCCGGGCCGGTGCCCACGAGCACAGTCCCGTAAAGAACGCCATCCGCCGCAGTGTAGCGAGGAGAGGCAGAGCCAAAGGTCGGATCGAAGATGGCGGATTGGGCCGCCGAGGCCCCTCCAGCGGAAAGACCTGCATGACCACCATTGGAAGGACTGCCGTCGGATTTCGTGAACCCGGCGGCTGCGTAAGTGAAGGAAGTGACAAGGGCATCCTTGTCATCGAAAAGAAAGACCCCGTCGTTCTGGCCCAGACCTGGGCCACCACTCACGATCTTCACCGAGGGATCAAGACCCCAGATGCTGCGGAAGGCCGCGGCCGGTGCCCCCGTGAAAATGATGGCTTCTCCCGGTGCAAGGATGGTGCCATCAGGAATCGGAACTACGCCCGGCGTGGCGCTGTCGTCATCCCATGACCAGCCACTGAGATCCACCGCCGCATTTCCCACATTCGTAAGCTCCCAGAAATCTTCCGTGCCGTTGGAGTTGATCTCCGTAACGAGAAGTTCCCGCGCAGGCTCCACCGTGAACTTGCTTACGATATTGAGGGGGCGAGAAAGAACCTCCGAACGGGAGCTTTCTGTCATGATTTCGTCCACGGTGTAGGCATCCATGCCGTAGGTGGTGACGGTCAGCAGCTGCGTGGAAGAATCGATCTCGAACTGGGTCCAACCGTAGGTGTGGCCCGCGAAGTAATCGCCCTCGATCAAGGTGGCCCTGATGAGACCCTCCGCCTGCGGCAGGTTGTGATCGAGGCCAATGGGATCAAGCCCGAAAGGCGCGATCAGCTGGTCGTTGATGGCGGCCTCCACGAAGTCATCCTTGTCGGTGGGCGTGCCGCCCGGTCCGCTGAGGTCGCCCGGTGACGGGGCGATTGGCAGGTTATTATAGAAAGCAGCCGTCTGCGCGCGCTGCGGCTCGGGCAGGATCGAGATTGCGATTCCAGCCAGTTGTTCACCAGTAGGCCGGTCATAAGCCACAGAGCCAGTCGTAATTTCCCAGACGCTGGTCGCAATAGGATCGGTGAACACACCCGGGGCGGAGAAAGGCGCTTCGCGATAAGTCAGGTTGTTCACCCAAGTCGTGTGAACATCAGCCGCGACGAAAACCACGTTCTTAATTTTGTTCGCTTCGATGAACTTGAGAATCTCGGTTCGCTCGCGCTGATAGCCGGCGATGGTGTCGGTATTGATGCCAGGGAAGATCTCTTGGATCGGCTCGGGAATATTCACAAACTTCCAGGTGATCCCGGCGGCCTGCGCTTCCAGAAGATCTGCCTTCAGATCGGCAAGCTGGGCATCTCCCAAGAATTTGCGCGCGGGCAGCGGAGCGCCGGTGGTGGGATCGATGTCAAAAGTGGCTACATAAGTCCCGCCCACGATGGTGGGATTGGTCGAGTCCATGATCGACGGCGCGGGGATCGCCGCGTCACGGAAGGAACGGGCATCGAGCACGATAAGAACGGCATCCTTTCCATAGGCCTGCTTGCGATAAAGTTTGGGCTTCCCTTCGGTGCGGGAGTCTCCGGTAGCGGAATAGACAAGTTCAGCAATGGGATTGAACTCTTGGAAGACCTGAAGCCCGTTGCGGTAAAGCTCGCTCTCGTTGATGAAAGTCGCGATCTCTCCGGGGAATGCGGTGGTGAAACGACCGTCGGACGCAACGGTCTGGTAGCCTGCGAAATCATTAGTGACCTCGTGGTCATCGATGGTGGCGAAGACGGAAGTCGAAGCGCGGAGATCGGCCCAATTGTTCAGCCCCAGACCAAAGGAATCTTCTTGATAAACCTCCGCATGCTTCGCGCGGAACTCCGCAACCGAGCGCGCCTGGCCGGGATCGGCAAAAGTGGCGGAAGCCGGAGAATCGTCGTCCGCATAGATGGTGTCACCCAGTTGGACAAAAAAATCGAGATTCGCCTGCGGGACGTTGGCAATCGCCGGATAGGGCGTAAGTTCACCACGCCAGTCACCCGAGATCCCGAAAGATAGACCGTGCAGGCCAGACTCTGCCGGAGTGACAAAGCGCCCGACTCGCGATACCTCGCCAGCAAACTCAACGCGGTAGAAATACTCCGTGTCCGGAGTGAGTCCATTGACAAATGCTTTCACGGGAACCGAAGCATCACCGCTGGTGACCACGCCCGCAGGACTAAACGGTCCGGCTTCGCTCGTCGAAAGGGCGAAGCTCAGGCTCTCGCCCGAACTACCATTGTGCTTGGACCAGAGATAAGCACTGGTGGAAGTTACGTCGCCGGAAGCGACTAGCAGGTCCGGATTGAGAGCCTGTGCCGACAGGCTAGCGGTTCCAATAAGCACCGGTAAGAGGAACGAGAGGGATCGTGACAGGAGATGCATTACATCGCCTTCCTGAACGGAAACTGCTGATCCATCGAAGGATTGATTGTTACCCTTTCGACACTGATGAGGTCCTGCTAGATAATCTCACTAGCACCCATCGGCCTTTTGGGGAATGGAGCATTTGAGGCATTGGAGAAAGGGTTCGAGCGAGCTACTCGGACGATCGTAATCGATCTTCGAGAGTTCCGGCCCCTAAAGACCGAAATTCAGCGAATTCACCTTGCCTCCGACCACTGGATCATTGGTGTGGAACGGGGTGGCGGTGTCTGCGGCGAAGTTGCCAACGATCTCGAGAAAACCCGCAATTCCAATACTTGCGCCAACCACCAGACAGCCGCCGGCGCTGCCTCTTCCATCGCCCTGAAGGACCGCCGTTGTGGGTCCTGCCGAATTGGGATTGAGCACCAGGGTGTCGCTGGCGTGGCCTTGGAACAAGATTGGCGTCCAAAGCCTCCATGGATGCGGCAGTCATCGACTCGCGAGCCATCGCCGACCTTGATCGCTTCGATGCCCGGGCTGAGTGGGTCGGTGACCGAGCAGTCCGTGATCAGCGAGTCATCAGCGGTTTCGATGCCGCCCTCGGTCGTTCCGGTAATGAGCACGCGTTTGACGGAGGTTCCGCTTGTGGCGATGACCCCGCGCCTCCACTGGCCGTGGATCGCGCCGTTACGCACGTCGAGGTTGGCGACACCCGGGATGGCTGGGTGAGGTCCCGCGCCGACGTCTCCATTCGTGCGGATCGAGAAGCCGCGGAGGTCGATGGTGACATCGGCCTCCTCAACGCTGATGGCGGGAGCGACTCCCGGGTTCCCGATGAGATCCTGGGTGAGATAGTAGGCACCGGGTGCGGTGATCTGGATGGGCGCCGCAGTCAGTCCGGTCTTGCTCGGGTCCAGCGAGGGCAGAGGTTGACCCGGTTCCGCCTGATCCATCGTTTTCATGGTGGGGGCCGGCGGTCCGCTGGGAACCAGCGGGCCCTCGGCCATGGCCAGTCCGCATAGGAAGGATGGAACGGTCAAAATCGCGGTCAGCGTGCGTATCATGGACGCGGTGGAGTTCAGGGTTGGAGGGGTTTGACTGCCCTGGCTCGGAAAAAGATCCGGGCGGGGGCCCCGGGAGGGTGAGGGTCTTGGTGGTGGTGCTCGCCGGATCCGGGAAGAAAGTGCCAAGCGGTGCATGGCGCGTCCACACCTTCAGATTGGTGGAGGTCTCGATTTCGTAAAGGCGTGCCGGGCAGGAATGCTTCTCCGACGATCACGCCATTCGTGATCTCGCCCGCGAAGTTCACCCAACCCCCATTGCCGGAGTAGGCGTGCGACTGGGAGGGAGAGATGTTGGTATCCGCCCGAAGAAGTGGCCTCGCGAGCAGGCAAACGGCTATGATCGCTGGTAAATTGCCTTCCCGATGAAGTCGGTCAAGGAAGCCGCTCATTCCCCGGGAATCCACTTGATATTACAACCACTGCTCGGACGTGGATTGGTCACGGGGCTACCACCACCGAGCATTGCTTTGATCGCCGTTTTCAAATCCGAGCCATCAGGCGTCTGTCCGCACCTTGGTCGTGTTTCGTCGAATTGACCTGCGTAAAACAATCGCCGGTCGCCGTCAAAGAGGAAGAAATCCGGGGTGCATGCCGCACCGTAGGCCTTGGCAACTTCCTGAGTGGCATCGTAGAGATAGGGGAAATCCCAGCCGCTTTCCTTGGCGAACTTTGCCATCAATGCCGGGCTATCCTGCGGATAGTTCGCAATGTCATTCGAGGAAATGGCCACGACCTTGACCCCACGCTCTTCCCACTCCCTCCCTAGGTCTCCCAGAATTTCGGCGAGATGGATGACGTAGGGGCAATGATTGCAGGCGAATACGACAAGCGTCCCGCAGGTGCCCGCCACATCCTCCAAACGATGAAGTGATCCATCGGGTGCCGGGAGCGTGAATGGCGGAGCGGCATCGCCGGGCTTGAGCGAAAAGGTTGAAAACGTTTCTGACATGCTCGGTTCATTCCCCGGCGATGACACCCCGTCAAGTGGTGATTGGGTTGCCATCCGAAGCCTCATCGCTAGGCTAATCCCAGCCGATGCAACGATCACCCCTCAATCATGACGAGCGACTTCGTTATGCTCGACACCTCTCGATTCCAGGTGTGGGTGAAGACGGCCAGAGAAAACTCAAGTCCGCGTCCGTTCTGATGATTGGCACCGGTGGCTTAGGCTCACCTGCAGCGCTCTATCTTGCCGCCGCTGGGGTCGGTCGACTTGGTTTGGTCGATGATGATCGTGTGGATCAATCCAACCTCCAGCGCCAAATCCTCCACGGAGAGTCGTGGATTGGCAAACCCAAGCTGGATAGCGCCGTGGCGCGCTTGAAGGAGATCAACCCTCTGGTTCAAGTCGAGACGCACCCGACGAGATTCACCGCTGACAACGCCGTCGAGCTTCTGTCGCATTATGACTTGATCCTCGATGGCTCCGACAACTTCCCGACCCGTTTTCTAACCAACGACATCTGCTTTCTTCAAAAGAAACCCTGCGTTTATGGATCGATCTTCCGTTTCGAAGGTCAGGTCACGGTCTTTGCTCCGCACCTCGGCGGGCCCTGCTATCGGTGCATGCTCCCGACACTGCCTAAGCCTGGTGCCGCTCCAAGTTGCGAAGAGGCCGGCGTGCTTGGAGTGTTGCCGGGAATCATCGGTAGTTTGCAAGCGATGGAGGCCATCAAGCTCCTGCTTGGGATCGGTGAGCCGCCACTAGGCAAGCTCGTCTGCTACGATGCCCTCCGTACTGCGTTCCGTGCCCTTCGTCTTGCCCGCGATCCGAAGTGTCGGCTCTGTGGCGACTCGCCTTCCGTTTATTCTCACGATAATTCCGAAACCCGATCATCCGTCGTTTGCAGCATGTCCGATATTCCTTCCATCACCGTTTCCGAGCTCGCTGGAAAGCTGAGCAGCAATCCCGCCACCGTGCTCATCGATGTGCGCGAGCCAGATGAATACGCCCAAGCCTCCATCCCCGGCAGCAAACTGATTCCGCTTGGTGAGTTGGCCAATCGCATCGCCGAAATTCCGCGCGAAGGCGAAGTTCTGGTGCACTGCAAGCTCGGAGGACGTTCGGCACGGGCCGTCGCATTCCTTCAAGAGTTAGGCATCACCGGTGCCACCAATGTTGAGGGCGGGATTGAAGCGTGGCTTCAGCGCTGAGGGCTGTACTTCGACTCCTTCATCAATCGCTCGGCGAGCAGCATCAACTCCTTTGCAGGAATGGCATAGGTCTCGCAGCGGCTGAAGCGGGCGATGTTCATGCCCACGCATTGGCCATCGAGATTGAAGACAGGGCCACCCATAAAGTGTTTATTACCAATGATATCGTGCTGCATCACCCGAGGGAAACCGCTGCGCCGTTCGGAATACTCGCCACTCATCATGTCGTTCCGAGAGGCCTCCTCGCCAAAAAGATCCGTCCTTCCGGCGAGCTTCACCGCTATTTCGAGTTCCTTTTTGTCCCGGACCAGTCGAACCGCCACTTCGTCACCCACCCGACGTTCCTTGAGTTCATCGGCAACCTCCGCACGAGATTTCACCTCTGTGCCGGCAACCGCGATGATTCGATCACCGACCTGAAGGCCAGCCTCTTCAGCACCGCTTCCTTTCGTGACTTCAGCGACGACGAGTTCACTGTCATCGTCATCCTTCAGAGCGACGCCAAGCACCATGCCTCCTTTAGCAAAGACCTCGCGTTCATTGGCCGCAACGACACCGACCTGAACGCGTCGATTCGTCCGCGTGGTGGCTCCATTCGCCACCAGCCAGGTGCCATGAGCGTGCTCAGCCAGAGGTGAGAGCTGCACGGGTATAAGATTCGACGCCTCGATCTTGATGAGGGCCACATCCCAAACCGGATCCTCGGCCAATAATCGAGGCGAGTCGTAACTCTCACGGTCGACCGTAACGGACAGCGCATCCAATTTCCCGAGTTCACTCGCCTTGGTGAGGATGTGGCCGTCGGGCGAAATGACCGTTCCAAAGATGACTTCCTCTCGTCCGCGGCGAATGACCGCACTGCTGTTCTGGAGGAACTCGCGAACCGGTTCGAAGGCTTGATGGACCGCTGGACCAGCCGTTCGGTAGGTGGATTCAAGGCTTTGAGCTCCGAATGACGAAGCCATGGATCCAATGAGCGCCAATATGGTGAGTCGATCAATCATCACGGTTTCCCAGACGTAGGGTTAAAGTTTCGTGCTTCCCTTTTCGGAGGAGTTCAAAGACGACTCGATCATCGGGAGCCTTCTCCTTCATCAGGTCCTTGAAATCATCACGGGTCTTGAGTTCGACACCGTCCATCTTGAGTAGCACATCCCCTGGCTCAATTCCCGCTTTTTCAGCGGGTGACTCTCGACCGACTTTTTTGACCTTGAGCCCGGCCTGGTCGTAGGGTTCTGCGAGCAATCCGAGAAAGGCTTTCCCCTTCTCGGGCTTCTTGGCAAATGGTCCATCGCCCATGAACTCACTCTTCGACATGGCATCCCAGTTCTCAAGAAACGCACTCATCGGGACATGCATGTTTTCAGGAAGTCGGTTTCCAACACGGGAATGAATACCGACGAGCCTGCCCTCCAAATCAAACAATGGGCCTCCTGAGTCTCCACCGATCAGGTTGCAGTCCGATTGAAGCGTATCATCCATGATTCGAACCAAGCGACCAACCCTGACGACACATCCCCGATCCTTATCGAAACCTCCGGAGTGTCCCAGGGCGAAGACCCAGTCTCCGAGACGAGTGCTGTCTTTTCGATCCAAGGGAACAAAGGGATAGCTCCCCTCATCAATGATTCTCGCCATCGCTGCGTCCGTTTCGGAATTCAGCCCGAGCGACTCCGCCTTCACTTTTCGACCGTCTTCGAAGATTACCGTAAACCCCTTCCCGACTCCGCCCGTGACATGCGCCGCAGTGAGGATGAGCCCTTCCTTGGAAATCACCACACCACTTCCGGATCCTTCGCCAAGATCGATGCAAACGGTCGCCTTCCTCGCAGCCGGTAAAGCATTGGTCAGATTCTGCTGAATGACTTCCAGATCATGTCGGTTTTCAGGAGTCTTCTTGTCATTGATGTAGGAGCGTTCAGCAAACGACGGAGACCCCACGACCAACGCGGCGATCAGAGGGATGGAGCGAATGCGACTCATGAATTTTGGAGAATCCTAGCCTTCTAAAGCTCAGTCCGCAACCCCCCGATCGTGGTCAATCCGCTCGAAAAGTGCCAGCCACTCCCTTCCAACACGGCTTGGGAAAGCCCGATCAGGGACCTTGTCCCACCGGAGAATGAAGTTAGGACTTAACAATTCGATGATCTCAGGCTTCTCCGAGGGGTGAGGTGGTGGCTGAGGAGTCTCGTCCGGCAACCACGGCTCAAGGTAGAAAACCGCAGCCAAAAAACCGCCCGGACGGATCAAGCGGGCACAGGCAGCCGCATAGCGCACCCGATCTTCAGGCTCGATCGCGCAAAAGCAGGTATGCTCCCAGATCGCATCGAATGGTTCGGACGACCAGTCAAAGAAACTCCCGCTCACAAACTCAGCACCCGGCGTGGGATCGAGTGTCATCGCTCGTGCGCTTGCCGTCGGTGAAATATCGAGACCGGTCGCCAAGGCCCCTGCCCTCGCCAGAGCGCGGACATCCTCTCCGGAACCGCAACCGGGAACCAGAACCCGCTTTCCCGTCAAGTGGCAGCCATGCTCCGAGTCCAATAGCTCCAACAAGGGTGGGGCCGGTTCACCGTGGTCCCATGGCGTATCACCACTCTGCCATCTGTTTTCCCAATCGCTCATAGTCGGAAAGTAGCTGAAAATTTGTTGGATGCCTCAAAAATAGTCTGGAACCCCGGAATGCTGGGCCGATGGAGACTGGGTGGTGCTGCCAAAACCGATGACGGCACCCACGCCGGCTGCGTGCGACCCACCGAGACGGGGCGCGACGTCAAACTCGGGAAAACGATAGCTGGCCCGACGCCGAGAGGTCCACCAGAAGGTCAGCGAGATCACGATGCCCGACAGCGAAACCGAAATGATCGCACCCCACTCAAACCAGAAGGCATCGAACATTTTCCTCACGGCTTCGATACGTGCTGACCCTTCGTCCTTGCTGGTCGGCAGGGTTTTTGCAACCGAGACGGCAGACCCTCCTTCCACCAATCCAGCCGCTTTCTCGATCCAATAGATCCGGATCGATGTCTGCACGCAGAAAGCCTCCAACTGAGCGATGGAATCGGATCTCTCCATCGCAGCAAGCGTTGAACTTTGGAGGATTCTTCGCCGTTCGGCATCCGAGACGGCATCGCTTAGGCTCGGACTCAGGAAAATCTCAGCCCTTTCAGGAGCACCCAAATAATAGAACAAGATGAGAGAGGGTTTCCCTTGGCTGAACAAACGTTCGCTGATCTCTTCCTCGCGAACTCCTCCGGGAATCGCTTGCTCGGCACCGAAGACATAAACGTGAAAGTCGATTGGGGAATCCGCCGAATGATAGTTCAGAAATGCCTCGCGGTCACGGCGAGCCGAGGGGCTCAGGAGCTCTTGGGGGTCTACCAGAAATCCCTCTGGACGCTTGGCGAAGTAATCATCCAGAAACTTTTCTGGAATCTCATTGGCCGCAACCTGCTCGGTCATCTCCGCAGTCGTAGGCGGCTGGACCTCGGTTGAATCCACCGGCGCTGCCTCCTTATCCCCGGTCAAAAGTCCCGCCCCGGGCAGCCACTCCTCTCCTTCAACGACTTGCCGAGATTCCTCGGACCAACCGGGCAGGCTCAGCGCTAATTCCGCAGATATTGCGAGATTCACGACGGACAGCCAGACAAGCAAAGCTCTCACGGTGTGACCTCCTCCTTCACCACCTTGCGATGACCCGCGCGGATCCGCTCGGCGACTTGCCTCGCTGCAGATGGTGGAGCCACCCGCCGTTCGAAACGCTCGGGATCGGACTTTGCCTGCTTGCAACGCTTGGCGAGAACCCTGGACAACTGCTTGAGACCGCGAATGACCCCCTCGCTATACCGCCCCTCCACCCAGTAGGCATGGGCGCGGCTCAGAAACAAAAAGGAGTCCTCCGCCGTTAAGAAGGCATCGAGCGCATAACCCCAAGTGATCCCAGCTGACTTGGCATCGGGATCGATGGTCAGGAGAATCCCGCACTCATTTGGGCGATCCAGAGGCACATCCTTGAAAGCCGCCCGATTCAATAGCCAAAACCCGAATTGCCGGACATCGCTCCGACCCTCGGCACGACTTGTGCAAACGGCGAAAAATAGCTGGGGAAAGCGCTTTTCGAAGCGATCCATCGCCGCCTCGACTTTTTCCCGTTCGGAACTTCTCATAAGACCAGCTTGGTCCTCAAGTCGCCGGATGACGACCTCATCCGCGCCGTAGCGGCCATCCACTGATGAAATCCCAAACCCGCAGTGAGGGCACGTGCCTGCTCCCCGGTGAATGACTTGAACACAGCGTGGGCACTTCATGGGCGACAACCGCAAAATAGGCGGTTTGCGGGTCCTTGGTCAAAGCGAAAGATTAAGCTTTCTTAATCTCTCACCAGCCTTCCCCGGTTCTTTCGACAATTCTTCCCTCGTGGCCTCGGACGAAAGCGATAAATTCGTGCAGTTTCTGCTTGGCAAGGATCGGTAGTCGTTGCAGGGTCCGCGCCCGCCCGTGCTGCTACGGGTTCTTTAACGAACTTTTCGCAATTTATTATGGCCGTCGCAATTCGCCTCAACCGCCAGGGAGCCAAGGATCGCCCCTACTTTAAAATCGTAGCCGTGGATAGCCGCAAGCGCCGGGACGGACGTTATATCGAGCAGCTCGGCACCTACGATCCGATGAAGGAAGGCGAGAACTACATGATCGATCTTGAGATCGCTGACAAGTGGCTCGGAGTCGGTGCTAAGCCTTCCGAAACCGTTGCCAGCATCATCCGCAAGGCCCGCACTTCGGCTGCCAAAGCTTGAGTCACGCTTCCTGAACCAATTCTCCTACCGCGCCTCGATTTTCGAGGTGCGGTTTTTTTATATCCACTTCCCCGTGTTCTGTTGCCCGCAATTCCACCACGGCGACCGACAATCTAGGGAACTCTTTTTCGATCATCGCACCCGCCGGTTCTTGCCGATCGGGTGTTTTGTGTCTGGACTGCTCCGCCGACAGGCCGCTCATGGACTACGCCACTCTCATTTCCCAACGTCGCCGCCGATTCGCGGAAGTCTCCGAATCCATCGAAGATCCTTCGCTTTTCGAGAACGCCAAGCGTGCCACCGAGGTGATGCGTGAACATCGGCGGCTCAAAGAGACACTCGCGCTCTGGGACGAGCTCGAAAGCATCCGCAGTCAAATCAGCGACAATCAGGAGCTTGCCAAAGGTGACGACGATGAGTTGGCCGCCATGGCGAGCAGCGAACTTCCCGAACTCGAGCAACGAGTTCCGGTGCTCGAGGAAAAGCTCCAGTATGCCCTGCTCCCCGCCGACCCCGATGAAGATCGCGACGCTCTGATTGAAATCCGTGCCGGAGCCGGTGGCGATGAGGCTTCGCTCTTCGCGGCTGAGTTGATGCGGATGTACCAACGCCACGCTGAGAATCGGGGATGGAAGACCGAACATCTTGGCAGCAGCCCGTCTGATGTCGGAGGATTCAAGGAAGTCGTCCTCCGCGTGACGGGCGACGAGGTTTTCCGCTACCTCAAATACGAAAGCGGCGTCCACCGGGTCCAGCGTGTCCCCGCCACCGAGACCCAGGGACGGATCCACACATCGACGGTTACCGTTGCCGTGCTCCCTGAAGCTGAGGAGGTCGACATTCAGATCCGGCCCGACGAGCTTCGCATCGAAGTCTGCCGCGCGGGTGGTGCCGGTGGTCAGCACGTCAACCGCACCGAGTCGGCCGTTCAGGTCTTCCACCTTCCGACCGGTCTGATGGTACGTTGCGAGGACGGACGCTCCCAAGGGCAGAACAAGGAACGCGCGCTTCAGATCCTGCGCAGCCGCCTCTACGAGGCGAAACAGCGCGAGACTCAGGAAAAATATTCCGCCACCCGGCGCGCCCTGATTGGCTCCGGTGACCGCTCGGAAAAAATTCGCACCTACAATTTCCCCCAAAGCCGGATCACGGATCATCGCATCGGCCTGACGACCCACAACCTCGACGGGATCCTTGCGGGCGACCTGGCAGAGCTCACTTCAGCCCTGCAAAGGACCGAAATGGCCGAGCGTTTGGCGGAAGCGGAATCAAGCAATCGCGCCTGATCTTTCGAATTTTTACACTCCCCACTTGGTAAAAGGCTGGGATTCCGGCGGTTGTCGTTCCAATTTGGCCGCGTTCGCCTGCATTCCGATGAGTTCCGCTGTTCAGATTCTCCACAAAGACCGTATTCCTGCCTCTGGTTGTCTCGTGATTCCAGGACGCGTGGATGCGCAAGAGCTTCCGCAGCTCATCAATCTCTTCGCAGACCGGGCCATTACCTGGTTGATCGAGGAATCCACGGATCTCGACCCCGAAATCGGTGCTCTTTTGGAAAAATCCGGTTCCGGCGCGGCCTTCTCGGACGGAGATAGCGACCCAGCCGCTGCCGGCGAGCAGCTCGCGTCATCGATCAGCGACGGTGCCGTTCTTATTTTCGTTCCAAGCAAGCAGGCTGCCCGCCCATCCGTTCCCTGCCACATTCAGGGAAAAACTTTGGCAACACTGGGCGCATTTAAGCTTCCAACGCTTCCAATTGCCATCGATTACCCCCATGAGTCCGCGCTGAGAATCGAGCGCTCCGGATCACTTCCACGTGCCGTGATTGCTGTCGGCAAAGTCATTTCGGTAAAACAATCAAGCGGCTCGGCCCTGAGGCAAGGATTACTCGAAGCGGCAGAAGAAGCGTTCTCCGCCCGTGCCTTCCTCAAAGGCTCGCTCGCGATGGCTCTCCTTGAGGGCCTCAAAAAACACGGCAGCCACAGCAAAGTTCATGACGGATCGGATGATTCGACACTCGGCTTTGATCGCCTGCTCGGCGCAGCCTTAGTGCTTTCAAAGCACATCAAAGAGGAAACCGATGGTTCCCGGGTAGGCATCATTCTTCCTCCTGGAAAAGCCGGCCTCGTCGCCAATCTCGCCGTCATCTTCGCCGGCAAGACGCCGGTGAACCTTAACTTCACCGCCAGCCACGAAGCCATTCGTTCGGCGATGCGTCAGGCCGGGCTGGATCGCTACATTACCGCCGATCCATTTGTTAGGAAAGTCGCGTCCTTCCCGTGGCCACCGAACCGCGATTTGATTTTCATCGAAAGGGTCCTTCCCACACTCAAGAGCAAGATCATCACCTGGACGATTCTTGCCAAACTTCTCCCCGTCCGCGCGATCGCCACGATCTTCGGTATTGGGAAGAAAAAGAACAATGACGAGGCGGTCCTACTCTTCACCTCCGGGTCATCTGGAGAACCTAAAGGCGTCTCCCTTTCCCATCGCAACATCCTGGCCAACGTCTGCCAGTTTTCCTCGCGTCTTCATGTTTCTGAAGGATCGAAGCTGCTCGGCTGTTTGCCATTGTTCCATTCATTTGGCGCTACCGTGACCTTGTGGTTTCCGGTGATTGAAGGAGTGGATCTCGTGACCTACCCGAATCCCATCGAAACAAAACGACTCGGAGAGCTCATCTCGCAACACGGAGTGAACATCCTCCTTGCCACGCCAACATTCCTGCGTGGCTACATGAAGCGGGTCGATCCCGAGCAACTCAAGAGCGTCGAACTCGTCGTCACGGGAGCGGAGAAGCTTCCCGAAAGCCTCACCACCGCCTTCAAGGAGAAGTTCGGAATCGCACCACAGGAAGGCTACGGCCTCACGGAAACTTCCCCTGCGACGAACGTCAACCTCCCCGATCCCGAGCCGGAATCCGGAGAAGGTGCCATCCCTGCAAGCCGTCCCGGCTCGGTCGGCCATCCGCTGCCCGGCATCGCCGTTCGGCTCACCAACCCAGCAACCGACCAAGCCTGCCCGCTCGATCAACAGGGAATCATTTGGCTCAAGGGCGCCAACATCTTCTCCGGCTATCTCAACAACCCGAAGAAGTCGGAAGAAGTTCTCACCAAGGACGGCTGGTTCCGCACCGGCGACGTCGGCCGCGTCGATGCCGACGGCTTCCTCTTCATCGAAGGCCGTATTTCCCGATTCTCAAAAATCGCCGGCGAAATGGTTCCTCATGAAACCGTCGAGGCAGCGATCAACAAGGCGCTAGGTCTCGATTCCGAGGCCGAACGCAAAATCGCCATCGTCGGCATTCCCGATAACCAGAAAGGCGAAGCCATCATCCTTCTTTCCACCATTGCCGGCCAAGCCCTTGAACAAGAGTGCATCGATTTGCGCTACAAACTCATGGATGCGGGCCTCCCCTCACTCTGGTGCCCGAGGGCGATCGTCCCCGTCAACGAGATCCCCGTACTCGCGTCAGGAAAACTCGATCTCAAAGGCTGTGAGCACCTCGCCTTGAGCGACAACTGAAAAGGGTTCAGATCACTCCCCCCTCCCGCTAACAGCATCGAGGATCGATCTATAATTCGCCGATCGCCTTCATGATCCGGTCGGCGACCATTTTGTAGCCTTCCTTGCCGGTTGACTGCTCCATCTCCTCCTTGCTGAAGACAAGTGGGCGTCCTACATGAACATCGATCCGTGCGAGGCGGATGCGTCCTGACCCACGAGGAAGCGCTTCCCTCGCTCCGCGGATTCGAATGGGTTGGATCACCGCACCTGATTTCATGGCGATCAGGCCGACACCAGGCTGAGCGACTCCAAGCTCACCATTCTCGGTCCGCTCTCCCTCGGGGAAAACCAAGACACGATTCCCCTGCTTGAGCAGGCGGATGATCGTCTTAAGACTCGCCATGTCCGGGCGGTCCTGATCAACGGGAATCGCCTTCCACCGCGTGTACAACCACTTGGCTGGACCACGGAACAGAGTCTTACGGGCGAGATAATACATTTCATCTTCGTAGAGAGTGCCGATCAGGGGGGGATCGAGAAAGCTCTGGTGATTCGACACCACGAGGACAGATCCATTCGTCACCAGATGCTCCTTCCCGCGAACTCGCAGTCCGAAAAGCCCGCGGAACGCACTCCTGAGAGTCATCCACCCGCTCCAATATACCCACCTCATCATGATCTACTAGATTTCTCGTATTTCCAGACCTTGCGAACGCAGAATTTCAAGAGCTGCTTCCACTCCGCTCTCAATGGTATGAGCCGAGGTATCAAGAATCGCCGCACCATCCGCAACTTTGAGCGGCGCCGTCTTGCGCTGACTATCGTCCCGATCCCGGTCGGCAACGGAATCCACTTCACCCGCCGCCACTCGCCTCTGGGCACGAACCGTCTCATCCGCATCAACGTAAATCTTATAGGGCGAGTCAGGAAAAACCACGGTTCCGATATCACGCCCTTCCATCACGACATCTGAGCTGTTGAGATAGTTCCGCTGGAGCGCCACCAGGCGCTTCCTCACCTCGGGAATGGCAGAAACCGCCGAGACATTGCCATTCACCATCTCGCTTCGAAGTGCCTCTCCTAGATCCACCCCATCGATGCGCACTGTGGAAGAAAGTCCATCCACGCCGCAGTCGATCGTCATTTTGTTCAGAGCCGAAACAACAGCTGCTTCACTTGACAGATCGATGCCGTCTTCAATCAACCGCCAAGTGACCGCCCGATACATCGCTCCAGAATTCACCATGACGAGCCCAAGTCTCCTCGCAAGCTCCCGGGCAAGGGTGCTTTTCCCTGAGGCTGCGGGGCCATCGATAGCAATTGCGAAGCGGGAACTCATGAACTTTCGGGGCTAGTCTCAATGGGGCGACTCATGCGGTGAAGGCTATTTGCCTTCTCCAGCCAGCCACGGATTGATGGGTGATCTCCTTGCTCCAGAGACTTCTGGAGCTCGCCCAAGGCTTCGATCGCTTGGGAAACGGAATAGGAAACAGCGCTCCGGTTTTCCATCAGAATCTCGGACCACATATCCGGATCTCCACCAGCAACCCGAGTGGTATCACGCAGCCCCCCTCCACCAAAGCGAGCATCCGAAGGATCCTTGAGGCTGACCATAGCTGCCGCCGCCGCGATCACATGGGGAAAGTGGCTGATTCTTGCCACCAGATCGTCATGACTCTTCGAATCCGTCCAACAGATCCGACAGTCCAAACCACTCCAGAACGCCTCGAGTTTCGCCGCCCACGGATCCCCGATCTGATCGTCATCGGTCAAAAAACACATCGCTCCCGAAAAGAGATCCTTTTTGCTGGCCTCGACACCACGCTGTTCGGAGCCAGCCATGGGATGCCCGCCAATGAACGGAATCCGCTTCTGCTTGAGAAGCCCACCGGGACGACGATGCACCACTCCCTTCACACTCCCGACATCCGTCACCAGCGACGAGGAATCCAAACCGGCTTCCAACGCAAGTTCGATCAATGACTCCATCGCCCCAACAGGAACGCTCAAGATCACGAGATCCGCTCCCGAGATGGCATTTTTGAGATCGGTGCCTGCGCCCTCGATCCCGAGATCGCGTGCACTCTCCGCCGCCTCAGCCCGGCGAGCCCACAATCTCGTTTCGACACGATCCTGCATGGCCATCGCAAGCGACCCTCCGAGCAACCCCCCACCGAGGATCGCGATCTTTTCTATCTCTTTCAACAGTCGTGGAATAGAATGAGCCGGACCCCGGGGTCCGGCTCGAAGGAGACGGGAAAACCTCAGAATTCGATCAAGGCACACGGAAGTATTTCTTCTCTGCAGGCGGATAGGTCGGATCTGCGACCATGGTGCCGCTCGCAAAATCCTTCACGTTGATCATCTTATTGTTGTAAGGACTGAAAACGAATCCATCCCGCCCTGGAACCCTGCGCGCCACTGGAACTGCGGCCTTTGGCTCAGGCTTGGTTGGCAATGGGTCCTCGATCGTTTCGGTGATCTTTCGTTCGCTGCTCTCAGCCTTCTTCTTCAGCTCATCAGCCCGGGAAGAAACATCATCAGCCATCTTCTTTTGGCCATCAGCAGGCATCGCTGTGTCGGCAGCGCGATTTGCGGCAACGTCAGTAGGAGGAACCGGAGGAGCCTCGTCCGGAACGGGCGTGCAGGAAATAATCCAACCTGTAAGAACCACAGTAGTGAGAGTTGAGGCAATTTTCATAGAATCGAAGGTAAAGGGCGCTTCAGAGAACCTGAACGCGAGTGAGAGTTTCAAGTTTCCTTTCGACAAGGTCAAGTCGCAGGCGATACCGATATTCTCTCATTTTTCCCGAGATCTCCCTTGCGAGCCGATTTAAGTCAAAGTGCGAGCATGCGTTAAGACGTCCGGTGTTTTACCCACGCAAAGCAACCAAGGCTTGTCCCCTCGCCGGCCGAGAATCAATCTGAGCCCATGTATGAAGCGCCGATCGTGGTCCGAGCTGAGATCATTTCTATCCTAAAGCCAGGGCTCTGCGCCGTCCGCCTGCCCAATGGCAAAACAAGCCTAGGCCACCTGTCCAAAAGCCTTCGTTTGGAAAAGCAGGAGCTTAGCCATGGTCAGATGGTCGAACTCGAAATGACCCCCTTCGATTTTGACTCGGGCCGGATTGCACGGATTCTCAGCTGAAATCCGAAGGACCATCGACGAGGTCGCCTCCTGAACCGTGAAACGTGATTCCCAGACAAAAAAGAAGCGGCCCGACCGATTTACCCCTGGAAAAACCCAAAACCAAGAAGCATATCAGCCGGACCGCCTGCTAGTTGTCGCGACATGCGAAACATAGAAATCATCTAGAATCAGTCAACCTCGAAATTACGAAAACCTCGAAAAAGTTCCAATTCTCTGCGATCCACTGGATGAGCCGATTCCTCTTTACCCCAGAACTGTTCGGCATGCTCCCTGCTAGCAGCTCGAGTCGGCACAAGGCGTCTGCACAAGGCTGGTGAGTCCTGGCAGCCTTTCAGAGGCGCAGGGAGTGTTCGATCCCGAACTGCGCAAAGGGGTCTTCCTCGATCTGGTGGAAGAAAACCAGACTTCGTGGGGCGATGCGCGGCTCTCCCCTCTCACCGACAAACTCAAGCTCGTGGACGGCACGCTGCTGCCCGCCCTGCCACGCATGCATTGGGCACTCTGGCTCAACGATCAAAACCGCGCCGCCAAGCTGCATCTGAAGTGCTCCGTGCTGCGCCAGGGTGCTTGCGATGCACTCATCACGGCGGGAAACTCCTGCGAACGCAAGGCGCTGCGTCAGTTCGTCAAGAAAGGGGGCGATCATCGTCGCCGATCGCTACTAGCTTGAATTCGCCCTTCCCTATTTGCCCTTCCATCCCCACGATCCCCGCCTACATGGATCCAGTCAGGCCACATACTTCCGGGGAGATCACCCTGCACGGTATCCCCGTCTCACGGGGCATCGGCATCGCCCCCATCCATGTCATCGCCCGCGGCTTCAACGCGCCTGAAGTCTATCGAATCACCGACGTCGAGTTCGAGAAGCACCGTTTCTCCGTCGCATTGGAGAAGACCAAAGAACAACTTTCCGAGCTCCAGAAGCGGATCGAGTCAATTTCCGGCGAAAAAGACAGTCAGATTTTCGAGGCTCACCTGATGATGCTCGAAGACCGGGCCATCGTCGATCGGGTCAAGGAAGCTATCGTCGAACGCGGTCAAAATGCCGAGTTCGCCCTCTACGCCGTTGCCCAGAATTTCCTCGAAGCCATGCGCCGCGTCCCGGACCCCTACCTACGCGAGCGCACTGCCGACATCGAAGACGTTTGCCAGCGGGTCCTGAGAAACTTTTCTCACGAGGACCAACGCGATAGCGCGCCTCAGGAACAACACGTCCTCGTCGCCTACGACCTCTCGCCATCGGACACCGCCGCGATGAACCGGCAATTGCTGCTCGGCTTCGCCACGGAACTCGGCAGCGTCAACTCCCACACCGCCATCCTCGCTCGCGCACTCGGCATTCCCGCTGTTGTCGGAATCGAGGGCGCTGTGCTGGCCGTCAAAGCACTCACCCCCGCGATTCTCGACGGCTATTCCGGAAAACTAATCCTCGACCCAACGGAGGAAACCCTCCGTCACTACACGGAACTCAAAGAAGCCAAGGATCGTGTCCGCCATGAACTTGAGGCCCACCGCGACGATGCCGCCGTCACCAACGACGGCCGGGCCATCACGCTTTCTGCCAACATTGAGCTCGTTGAGGAACTCCAACTCGTTCAGAACAGCGGAGCCAAAGGCGTAGGGCTCTACCGCACCGAATTCCTCCTTCTCAACGGCGAGGAACTTCCCGGCGAGACCCAGCAGACAGAGACCTACACGCGCCTCGCCGAAGCCCTCGCACCCCATCCTCTGATCATCCGCACCCTCGATGCCGGCGGTGACAAACTTCCCATCGAGCCCCTCACCGAGCCCGAGCCAAACCCCTTCCTCGGTTGGCGAGGCATCCGTGTGTCACTCGATCGCCCGGACATGTTCAAGGAACAACTCCGCGCCATCCTCCGAGCCAGCGCCCACGGTCGCGTCGCCGTCATGTTCCCCCTCATTTCCGGGATCAAGGAGGTCCGCCGCGGCAAGAACATGATCAAGGAGTGCATGGACGAACTCGCCGCCCTTGATATTCCCTTCGACGAGAATCTCGAAACCGGTGTGATGATCGAGGTCCCCTCCGCCGCGGTGATCGCCGACTTGATCGCTCCAGAAGTCGATTTTTTCTCCATCGGCACCAATGACCTCATTCAATACACGGTGGCCGTCGACCGTGTGAATCACAACGTCGCCGAGCTCTATCGTCCGACCCACCCCGCCGTCATTCGGCTGATTAAACAAACCATCGACGCGGGCACAGCGAACGGCATCTGGACGGGTGTTTGCGGTGAAATGGCCGGCGATGTCCTTCTCACCCCTCTTCTTCTCGGCCTCGGCGTCGAAGAACTCTCCGTCGGCCCGCACCAGGTCCCGCGCGTCCGCAGAGCCATCCGCGCCCTGAGCCATTCGGAATGTAGCACCATGGCCAATGAAGCCCTCAAAACACCGCTCAGCCTCGACATTCTGGAAATGACCAGTTCTCTGGCCTCAAAATACTACCCAGAACTCGTCGACTGAGAAAACTTAAGTCGTTGATCATCAACCCCCCAGAAAAAAAGAGCCTCAATCCCAAAATTTTTTGGACATTTTCGGGAACAATTCTATTCCTCTATGGTTCACCCATCGGGTGAAACGCCCAGGAACAATCAATCCAACTAACGAAACCAAAATGTGAAATTCATTCTGAAAACCCTCATCATGGCCGGCCTTTGTGCTCCTATGGCCTTCGCCTGCGACACCTGCGACAAGCACAAAAAGGACACTGACAAGGACGAAGTCGTGCTCGCCGACAAGTGCAAGAAGTGCGATGACGACAAGGACGAAGAGTCTACCCTTGCTGGCAAATGCAAGAAGGAGTGCGACAAGGACGAAGATCCTGCTCTCGCTGGCAAGTGCAAGAAAGAGTGCGACAAGGACGAAGATCCTGCCCTCGCTGACTGCGGCAAGTGCAAGAAGGACGACGACCACGAAAAGAAGGAAGAAGCGCTCTACGCTTAACTTCCTGATCTCTGGATCGAATCATTTCACAAAGCCACTGGGTCTTCCCAGTGGCTTTTTTGTTTGTCGCTCCGCGCTTCGATGCTCGCCGGAGGTAAAGTCCCGTTTATCCTTGCCTTTCCCGCAACTCGGAATATGAACCCGGCGTCTTCCGTCCCGGAAGACTCAGCGGTTCTCCAGTCGAACCGCTCCCGTTGCCGGTCTTCATCGATGAGAGAATGGTCCTGGGTTCCACCTAACACACCCCTCATCGAGACCCGCTCAGGCACCAGCTATTGGAAGCCGGGCAACAAAACAACATGACCCCGCATACATTCGAGGCGCTGCCATTGGCCGCGCCCATCCAGCGCGCACTTGCCGAGCGCAATTATACCACCCCATCGCCGATCCAAGCTCAAGCCATCCCGCTTTTGCTCGAGGGCCGCGACCTGCTAGGCTGCGCCCAGACCGGCACCGGAAAAACCGCCGCCTTCTCGCTGCCGATTCTGCAGGAGCTCTACGGCGACCCTCGTCCGCTTCGCCCCAAAAGCCCGCGCGTGCTCGTCCTCACCCCCACTCGCGAGCTCGCCACCCAGGTCGGCAAGAGCCTCGAAACCTACGGGAAGTACATTAAAATCAAGCATGCCCTCGTTTACGGCGGCGTCGGCCAACGCCCGCAGGTCAATGCCATGCGCAGCGGAGTCGACGTCCTCGTCGCCTGCCCCGGTCGCCTGCTCGACCTGATCGACCAAGGCCACATCAACCTTTCCAGCGTCGACTTCTTCGTCCTCGATGAAGTCGACCGCATGCTCGACATGGGCTTCCAGCGCGATGTCCAACGCATCGTCGCCCTGCTCCCCAAAAAGCGCCAATCGCTCTTTTTCTCTGCCACCCTGGCCCCGGCCATGGTCCAGCTCGCGCACACGATCCTCGTTAATCCTGCCACCGTTTCCATCGCTCCGGAAACCACCACCGCAGAAAAGGTCGAACAACGCGTCTGCTTCATCGAACGGGATAACAAGCGCTCGCTTCTCATCAAACTTCTCAGCGAACAAAAGGAAGGCGAGCTAGCGATCGTTTTTTCCCGCACCAAGCACGGCTCGGACAAGCTCGCCCGCATGATCAGCAAGGAAGGCATTCCCGCCGAAGCCATCCACGGCAACCGCTCCCAACCACAGCGCGACCGCACCCTCGAACGCTTCCGACAAGGAAAGGTTCCCGTGCTCGTCGCAACCGACGTCGCCGCCCGCGGTGTCGATGTCAAAGCAGTGACTCTCGTCGTCAACTTCGACCTCCCAAACGAACCGGAAGCCTACGTTCACCGCATCGGCCGCACCGGTCGTGCCGGGGCCACCGGCACCGCGGTATCCTTCTGCTGCCCTGACGAACGCGACTATCTGCGTGATGTCGAGAAGCTCATTGGCAACACCCTTACCGTCGACACCGACCAGTGCTGGCACCTCGCCTCACTGGCACAGGACCACGTCCGCCACGGCAATCGCTCAAACGGCGTTCCTAAGATCAAACAAGGCAACCGCTCGGGCGGTGGCGGTCGCTCCGCTGGGAGTAACCGCTCAGGCGGATCATCCAACCCAGGAAACTCTGGTGGCGGTAGTGCTGGTGGCGGCAGCCGTCGTCGCCGTCGCAACCCACGCCGCGCCAACGCCTGAGCAAAGGCTAAGCGCCTTCACTTCGGCTCACTGCGACCATCGGTCGTAAGCGAGCGTCCGGTGTTCGCGCCTTCGCTGCCCAGGAATCAAACCAGATGAACCATCGCCCCGTCCCTTGCTCCGAAGAAGCACCGGCCCCTTCGATCCAGCGTAGCGAGGCCTTGGAATCGGGCGATTCCGACCACTGAACAATCGGTCCGTGATCGACGGCTTGAGCCGAAACGGCGAGGTGAAAGAGAAGTATGGATCAAAGTATCAGGATTCTTCCCAACCAAGGGCTTCATCTCGTTCGCTTTCCATGGCAATGCTTGGATGGCACCCCGGCACCGACGAGGCCACGCCTTTTGCGATCAAAACCTCAGCCGGACCTGACCATCTGCCCTTGGCAGCGACGCGCGGACCACTACACTTCGCCCCATGTCTTCGAGCTTCGGCCACGCTTTCCGTATCCACACTTTCGGCGAATCCCATGGAGGAGGCGTCGGCGTCATTATCGATGGCTGCCCGCCGGGCATTTTGCTCACCGCCGAGGACATCCAGCTCGAACTCGACCGACGCCGCCCCGGCCAGTCTGAAATCGTCACCCCGCGCAAGGAGTCCGACACCTGCGAGATCCTTTCCGGCCTCCACGACAAGCTCACCCTCGGAACTCCGATCTGCATCACCGTCCGTAACCAAGACCAGCGCCCCGGTGCCTACGACGAAATGGCCGTGAAATACCGTCCGTCCCACGCCGACTACACCTACGACGCCAAATACGGCCTGCGCGCCCCCTCCGGTGGCGGTCGCGCCTCCGCCCGCGAAACCATCGGCCGCGTCGCCGGAGCCGCCGTCGCAAAAAAAGTCATCGCCTCCCTTTTCCCCGATGTCGAAATCCTCGCCTGGGTGAAATCCATTCACGACCTCGAAGCCGACGTCGACCCCTCGACCGTCACCCTCGCCGACATCGAATCGAACATCGTCCGCACCGGCGACCCCATCGCAGCAGAAAAAATGATCGAGCGCATCAAGCAGATCCGCGCCGACGGCAACTCGATCGGCGGTACCGTCGAATGCGTCATCCGCAACTGCCCTCCCGGCCTCGGCGAACCGGTCTTCGACAAACTCGAAGCCGAACTCGCCAAAGCCATGATGTCGCTCCCCGCCACCAAAGGCTTCGAAATCGGCTCAGGCTTCGCCGGCACCCGCATGACCGGCAGCGAACACAACGACCCCTTCCGCATGATTGACGGCAAAGTCCGCACCACCTCGAACCGCTCCGGCGGCATCCAAGGCGGCATCTCTAACGGCGAAAACATCATCTTCCGCGTCGGCTTCAAACCCACCGCCACCATCATGACTTCTCAGGAAACCGTGACATCCTCCGGGGAAGACACCGAACTCAAAGGCCGCGGGCGTCACGATGCATGCGTCCTCCCACGCGCCGTCCCCATGGTCGATGCCATGGCCGCCCTCGTCATCTGCGATCACCTCCTGCGCCAGCGCGCGCAGTGCGGGAGCTAACAGAACGCCGAATCCCTCATCGGTATTGTTCAATTCGGCATGCAGCCTTTCATCTCATCCCTCAACCTCGAAAACATTCCGCAGCTCAGCCTCGGAACGGCAGCCCTGTTGATTTTCGGCGCGATCGCCAGCCTCGCCGTACTGCGCGGACTACTGAGGATTCTATGGGGCACCACCGTTCTCTGCCTTTCAGGACTCGCCGCATTCTTCTCTTGGCAGCACGCCCATTCCCTCGCTCAGCAGTGGTTCAAACAAGAGCCCTCATGGTTCTCGATCGCCCTCCCACTGCTCTCCTTCCTCTTCGTCTTCTTCCTCCTTCGCGCCGTCAGCCGTTTCGTCGCCCGACCTCTTGGCGAATCCAATGACGAAACCGCCGAACACGGCCGACGCTCACCCACCCGCTGGGTCGTCACTCTTCTTCTCAGTCTCATCCCGACCAGTCTGCTCTGGTTCGCCGGCGCTACCCTGCTCCGTCACGCCGGCTCCGTCGCCGAGATCAAAACCTACGTCGAAGGAATCGCCAAGCAGCCCGTATCCGACCAAACCGCCTTCCTCGCCAAACTCAAACAAGACATCGAAGGAGCCGTCCCGTCCGACTGGTTTTCCAAAGTCGACCCCCTCACCAGCGACCTCCGCATGACTCTCGCCAAGCTCATTTCCTCTGCCGACGATCCTGCCCCAAAAGCCACCGCCGTCCTCGAGGTGCCCGCAATAAAAACCATCATCCTCGGCGACCCCGACCTCCGCCAGCTCGCTCGCGACGGTCGTTACTCCGACATTTTGCGAGACCCCCGCCTCGATCAGATGCTCGAAAACGACAACCTCCGCGAAGTCCTCCAAGATCTCGACCTCTAAATTTTCATTCAAAAACCTTGGCGTCCTTGGCGTCTTGGCGGTTCCTTTTCCCCACATCCATGTCCTACCTCGTCACCATCGGCCTCGAAGTCCACTGCCAGGCAAAAACAGAAACCAAAATGTTCTGTTCCTGCCGCACCTCCTTTGCCGACGAGCCGAACACCCACACCTGCCCCATCTGCCTCGGCCTCCCCGGTGCCCTCCCGGTCCTCAACCGCCACGCTATCGAGAAAACCCTGCTCGCCGGCCTGCTCATCGATTGCACCTCGCCCGAAATCTCCAAATGGGACCGGAAGAACTACTTCTATCCGGACATGCCGAAAAACTACCAGACCACCCAGATGGACCTCCCCCTCTGCCTCGGCGGCGAAGTCCCCCTCTACGATCATTGCTACCCCACCGACGTGCGGAAAAATATCCCACGCCCCGGCTTGAAGGTCCGCCTCAACCGCATCCACCTCGAAGAAGACGTCGCCAAATCCACCCACCTCGGCAGCTCATCGATCATCGACTACAACCGCGCCGGCACCCCTCTGATGGAAATCGTCAGCGAGCCCGACATCGAGTCCTCCGCCGAAGCCTTCGCCTTCCTCAACAGCCTCCAGATGATCCTCCGCCAAGGCGGCATTTCCGACGCCGACATGGAGAAAGGCCAACTCCGCTGCGACGTGAACATCTCCATTCGGAAAAACGAAAGCGATCCCCTTGGCAACCGCATCGAGCTCAAAAACCTCAACTCCATCTCTGCTGTTAGACGCGCCATCGACTACGAAATCGAACGCCAATCCGGTGACCTCGATCAAGGTATTCTCCAAATCCAGTCCACCCGCCGCTGGGACGACGACCGCGGCGAATCCCAGCTCCTCCGCACCAAAGAAGACGCCCACGACTACCGCTACTTCTCCTGCCCCGACCTGCTCCCCATCCGCACCGCGCCGATCCTCGAAAAAGTCCGCCCGCTCCTAACAGAACGCCCGCACCACCGCGCCGCCCGCTACGAAGCCGACTTCGGCGTCACCACCTACGACGCCGCCGTCCTTTCCTCCGACCTCCCGCTCGCCCTCTACTTCGAAGCCCTCGCCGCCAACCCCAAGGTCCGCGGCAAGAAAGCCGCCAACTTCCTCCTCAACACCCTCCTCGGACTCCTCAACGAGCGCTCGATCGCCATCGCCGACGCCCCACTTTCCGCCGAGAAAACCGGCCAACTCCTCGAACTCGTCGAGTCCGGCCAACTCGCCCTCAATCAGGCCAAGGAAGTCCTCCTCGTGCTCCTCGAAGCCCCCGAAAAAGACCCCGCCGCCATCGCCAAGGAAATGGGCTTCGAACCCGCCGACGCCGGCGAACTCGAAGCTTTCTGCGACCAAGCCATCGCAGCCAACCCCAAGCAAGTCGCCGAAATCAAAGCCGGCAACGACAAGCTCATCAACTTCCTAACAGGCCAAGTCATGAAGCTCTCCAAAGGCAAAGCCAACCCGAAGCAAGTCACCGAGATCCTCCGATCCAAACTTCAGTAGCCCCCGCCCCCCAGCCTCCGACCGGCATCCACCCAATCGCGAAGCGCAAACTCACTTATGGAGATCAAACGTTACCTCCCCGAATTCGCCCATTCACTTTGCACGCGCTTCGAAGGTGAGAACATTCCGCTGCTTTTGGCAGGAGGCTGGGCCGTGTGCTTTCACGGATACTCTCGAACCACCCTCGACGTCGACTGGATTTGCCAGCGTTCCCATTACGACAAAGCGTGCGAGCTGATGTCCGGTTTGGGATTTGATAAAGCCACTGACGGCATGGCCTCGCGATTCAAACACATCCGCGACCCTTCCATTCCATTTACCGATCTCATCTGGGTCGACGATAAAACTTTCAATGCCATGTCAGAGACCGCGACACAATCGTCGCCGCCTTTGCCAGTTCCCATGGTCGGCTTTACCTCCCTTCTTGCCATGAAGCTCTACGCGCTCAAAGACAATGATGAACGGGGATACAAGGACCTGCTTGATATCAGAAAGCTCCTGCTCAATAATCCAGCAGTGGTGAACGACGAGGAACTCCGACTCATGTGCGAGCGCTACGCCACCCCTCAGACTTTCGACATGATCAAAAATCCCTCATGAAGATCATCGACCTCAACCTCCCGGACCTTTCCGACCACCCGCCAGATCCACATGTGGATCTCGGAGTCTACGAAGCATGGGTCCGAGGTGATGCGGCAACTCGTTGCCGTGCCAACATGACTGATGATGAAATCGCCGCCGATTTCAAGAGGAACGAAGGAAGTCAAATTCGACCTTGGCCAAATTTTGGATCATTGTCAGACTGAGGGCTCATATCCCTTGGTTGAAAGGATTACACGAATAGAACTCAATGACCCTCCTCCATGGCGACTGCCTAAAAGTCCTCCCCACCCTCGCCGAAGCCTCCCACGACCTCGTCGTCACCTCCCCGCCTTACAACCTCGGGATCAACTACCGCTCCTTCGACGACACTGCCAGCCGCTCTGACTTCCTCGACTGGTGCCGCGCTTGGTCGGCTGAAGTAAAGCGCGTCCTAACAGACGACGGTTCCTTCTTCCTCAACGTCGGTGCCGCCCCCTCGAACCCGCTCTTCCCCCACCAGGTTCTTCTCGCTCTAACAGACGAGCTCTTCGTCCTCCAGAACACCTTTCACTGGATCAAATCGATCACCATCGAAACCCGCAAAGGCGAGCAGATCAGCGCCGGGCATTTCAAGCCAATCAACTCGAAGCGTTACGTCAACGACTGCCACGAATACGTCTTCCACCTCACCAAAGCCGGCACCGTCCCGCTCGACCGTCGCGGCGCCGGCGTCCCCTATCAGGACAAATCCAACATCGCCCGCTGGGGCCACACCGGCGGCGAGGACAAGCGCTGCCGCGGCAACACCTGGTTCATCCCCTACGACACCATCAAATCCCGCGAAAAAGAGCGCCCGCACCCCGCCACCTTCCCCATCGGACTCGTCGAGCAATGCATCCGCCTCCACGGAAAAGGCCCCAACACCCGCCTGCTCGACCCCTTTCTCGGCATCGGCACCTCAGCCCTCGCCGCCAAGAGCCAGCAGATCGCCCATTTCACCGGCATCGAACTCGACGACTACTACCTCTCCGTCGCCAAAAAACGCCTCGAAGCCCCGGAAGAAAAGGAACTCTTCTAAAAGTGGCTGGAGCGTCTCGCTCCAGTCCGTGCAAGGAGCGTCGCGCTCCTCTACCCGCTTTTTTGGAGTTTGAAGTTTAGAGTTTAAAGATTCTCCTATCTCCGTGTCCGAACCAATCTCCGTCGAAGAATTCACCAAGGTCGAATCCATCTTCGTCCGTCATCGCAACGTGCTGGCCGTCCGCGCCCAGTTCACCCCGATCTATACCGATCACTACCTGCACCTCATGGAGCAAAAGATCCGGCACGCCAGCGAGCTCGACCAGATGCTCAAGGATACCCTCGCGATGCTCACGCTCCACGCCGTCGCCCGACCATGGGCGGAGACCATCGCTTGGACCATCAACCTTCGCGCCCCTCGCGTAAATCTCTTCGCCTCCGCCTCTTCCCTCGAGGAAAGCATCGTCGGCCGCCTCTTCACCGAAGGCGTCCGCGAACCTGACCGGAACTTTTTCTACGCCCAGACCATCTCGGAAAAATTGCCCGAACCCCGGCTCTCCACCCTCGAAGTCGACGACCGCGATCCCCTTCACTGGGTCGAGCAGTATTACAAGCAATCCGAGCAGCGCCCGGCCCGCGCCTTCCGCCTCGATGACGAAGTCTTCGTCCTCATCGTCGCCCAGCCGGATTTCGACGAAGAATGGTTCGCCAGTCTCGACAAAGACGCCGTCGCCCGCCTTGAGCAAGACGAGGAAACCAAAGTTCTCGAGACCCGCAAGTTCCACTTCCACTGCGGCTGCAATCTCGAAAAAATCCTCCCCGTCCTCGGCAGCTGGCGCGAAAAGCCCGACGAACTCTTCGAAGGTGCCGACGAAATCACCATCCAGTGCCCCCGCTGCGCCGCCAGCTATCTCGTCACTCGGGATATGCTCTAATTTTGGACTACGGCGGGAAAACCCTGAAAGGCTGACGACCCCGATGCCCCATGAATCAAAGGCTCCAGCCGGATGGGTGCGGCCGATCGCTCCTCGCCCGTGATCCGGGGTGCGGGGCCGCTCATGGACCAGGGCTCCCGGTCTCCCGCTTGGCTTCGCAAGATCATCAAGGCACCAGCGGCGGGGTGTAGTCGGATTGCAGGCGATAGAAGGCTTTCGGCAAAGGAGGATTGGCGTCGGAATAAACGATGAAGGCATAGTTCTCTTCCGTGTTGACTGAAAGGAAGGCATCATCACCAACCTCGCTCGTGGAGACCATTTTCGAGAGACACCGGAATGTCGCTGAAAATTCCACCGGCAGTATCAGAGCCTGAATTTCCGACGACGGTGCAAGCGTCGAGGTTCAGCTCCTTCAGGACAGTGCTGCTGAAGATGAAGATGCCACCGCCAGAGGAAGCGGAATTCCCAGTGAGCGTGCATTCGGTGAGGTCCACGACATCGCCATCAGGTCCAAGGAAATACCCGATCCCTCCGCCGAAGGTGGCAGAATTACCATCGAACGTGCAGCGGTTCAGGCGGACAGAGGCACCGGGGCTTCCGGCGAGGATGGAGAGCCCTCCACCGAGATAGGCGACATTGTCGCGGATGATGCAGGAATCGAGTTCCAAGGTGCCTTCTCTCATCAGGAGGCCACCCCCTTGGTGCGATGGTCTCACCCCTCCGGCCAAGGTGAGCCCCTTGAGAATGGTCTTGGCACCGGAGAGAGCCTCCATCACGCGGGAGTTGCCCCCTGCATCGATGGTCAAACCGAGGATCAGATCGGAGGCGTCGATGGTGATGCCTTCCGTGGCGGGGATATTCAACTGCCCGCTTGTTAGAGCGATGGTCTGGCCGCCGAGAGAGCGGTCAAAGCGGATGGTGCTCTTTCCGGGATAGGCTCCCGCGAGAGCGAGGGCTTCCCGCAGTGATCCGTTTCCCGAGTCGCTGGCCGAGGTGACCAGAAGCGGACCCCGATTCAGAGAGACCCCATAGATGTGCATGCTGACCGAAGCCTCCGTCTGGGCATTGATGACATGGGTGCTAGCGCTGGCGGTGAATGGGATGTCGATGCGGATGCCGTTGTCGGACCCATATTGGGATTGCGAGATCAGGCGCCCTTTGCCTCCGGTGGAGAAATAGATCAAGCGGCTCAGCGTGCTGGCATCAAGCTGCCATCCGACAGTAAGCAGCGAGAGGACGTAGTTCTTCCCGGCGCTGAGATTGTTCACCACGAACTGGCTGGTGCTGCCCCCGTAGATGAAGTTGCTGCCAACCACGGCGCTGCCGGGGCCGGCACCGCTAAAGGTGAGACTATTCGAGTCAGCCGAACGGGCATTCGGCCCGGAGAGCGTGAAGTCGGGCGTGACGATCTGGGAGCTGGCCCCGGACTGGAGAATGCCGAAAACCGGCACGCCGTCGATGGTGGTATCGACCGCGGAGCCGAACTGGTAGGCCCACAACGTCGTGGCGGCCGAAATACCCGAGCTGGCGTCATTCGTCCATCGGCTGGCGGTGACAGAGCTTTCCTCAACGATGGTGAAATCATCCACCAGCAGGGTTCGGTCACCGAGATCAGCGGTGGCTTCGAGCTTGAGAGCCGCCTCGGTCTTTCTCGCGGTGAAGACCAAGGAGAGATAGTGATAAGGCTTCCCCACACCAACCGGACGAACGCGAAACTGGTTCGTGATGGGCGCGCTGTAGTCGAGTGAAACCGGCACCTGAACCGAGTCCATCAAAGCGCGGAAAAAGACCCCCTCGCCATCGGGTGCGCTCGCCAAACGGGAGTTGGCGCGAAAGTTTACCCGGTAGGTGGTGCCAGGATCGAGTCCTGTGATTGTCGTTCCCAGCGCCCCAACGCCCTGATTGGCCTGCACGAAAGCAACCTGGGGAGGAGACGGGATGACGCCGTTGTCCGCGAAAGGATTTTGCCCGGTCGCCGGATTAAGTCCCCCACCTGAAGTTCTCTGCCATCCGTTGATCTCGCCATAGCCGGGATAGCCGGTGATGATATTTCCCTCGAAGGAAGGATTGGGAATGGTTGGCACCGCCTGCAGCGGCGAAGCCGCGAGAAGAAGGATAGGCGCGAGTTTGAACTTGGCTTTCATCAAGGATGCATGAAACTAGGGATTTCCCGGCGAATCTTCCACTCAAAATCTTAGAGTCCGTCTGAAAATGATGATGGTCGGCAATTGTGGTAGGGACGCCGGTTTCACCCGGCACCTCCCTCGCAGATCCAGGCGTGCGGAATTACCGCACCGAGCTCCTCAGGAAGCGCGCACTTGAAACCAGTTGCGGCACAGCGCGTCACAAGCAAGCGACGAAGAGGAGCGCGGTAGTTCAATCCCAATCCCTCATTCACTCCGGCAGGCAAGTGGGACGCCTCGGTGCCGGAGGCCTCAGTTCAGTGAAGGACCGAACCAACATCGGGGAGCTGATGCCACGTGGTGGATTGATTCGGCCTCCTCCTCCGGAGGCCTCACCCCTTCGGGGCACGTCGCGTTCGCTCCTGTCCACCCCGCCTCCCCCGGTCGCCGTGTTGCGATCTGGAGAAATTCTTCGACACCGTCGACAACCAGAAGCTGATGGGTCGGCTGCGGCAACGCATCACCGATCCGGGCTTACTGGCACTCATCCTCAAATATCTCGAAGCGAAAGTGAAGAAGATCACCAAACGGACGCGAGGCCACTCGCCGAAGAGCGTGATTGAAGAACTCCAGAGCTACCTCCGAGGCGCAGCCGCGTAAAGGCTACGCCCACGCGGTCGTGCTAATACGGAATCCTGTTTCGTGAAGCGCGAGACCTTGATGGG
>CAZVMS010000341.1:0-58195 GCA_964628795.1 uncultured Haloferula sp.
GGTCTTTGGCAATCCAGTCCCGCAGATCGGGCGGGAGCAACAATGGGGTGTCGTGATCAATATGAACGAACTTCGCTGCCATGCGGGAGCTTGAAAGGATCTGCTTATAAGATCGAGATCTAAGTCCGACAGACTGCTAGGTCATCGATCTTTGGTGTTCGCAGCTTTTCATTGCCCTGGCATGCCAAGTCCATCCAACCCATATCGTCGGCCATGATGAGAACCACATGAGGAGGCTGCTTCGGCTTGGAGGGCTCGGCTGATACGGCGGCGATGATGATCGGAAGAATGCAGGCGCGGATTAAAAATCGTTTCATTTAGCGACGGGCAGAGGACGTTTTCAAAACGAGTCAATCCAGCAAACCTAGGAAACCCAATGAAGCGGTTGTGGTCTTCGATTTGTTGATCTGACAAATCCTAGACGGATACGAAGGTATTGCAAGTTTTCGGGCGCATTCGTTGGAGGAATCCGGCAGAGTGGTTCAGTTCATTGCCGCTTTGTGATGACTGAAAATCTGCAGGCCCATGATCAGCTTTCGCTGGCCAAGTCGCGATTCCCCTGCGAAAGGTTCTCCAACGCCGGGGTGGCGGAATTGGTAGACGCACCTGACTTAGGATCAGGCGGAGCAATCTGTGCAGGTTCGAGTCCTGTCCCCGGTATTTTTCATTCAGACCTATCCACGCGCCTGCTCCGGCAGGCAGCCTTTTTGTTAGTTCGCGTTCTCCACTCCAGCGGGATTCAGTGGCCGTGGTGGGCTCTGATCTGATCGATGGCCCACTGGGCGTGTTCGGCGATGAGCGGGTCTTCGCTTTGGGCAGCGCTGGTTAGGGCGGCGAGGTCTTCGCTGGTGCCGGTGTTGCCGAGGACGACGCAGGCGTTGCGGATGAGGCGGGGGAGCTTGATGCGTTTGATCGGGCTCTTGGCGAAGATGCGGCTGAAGTCCTCGGCAGTTAGAGTGAGGAGGTCGCGGGTCTTGAGCTTGAAGATGGACTCGCGGGCGTGGAATTTGGCTTCGCTGGAGAGCTTGGCAAAGCGGTTCCAAGGGCAGACTTCGAGGCATTCGTCGCAGCCGTAAAGGCGGTCACCGATGGCTTGGCGGAACTCTTCGGGGATGGGGCCTTTGTTCTCGATGGTGAGGTAGGAGATGCAGCGACGGGCATCGACACGGTGGGGCTGGGTGATGGCATCGGTGGGGCAGGCATCGATGCAGCGGGTGCATTTTCCGCAATGGTCGCCGAAGGGTAGATCGGCGGGAAGCTCGAGGGTAGTGAGGAGCTCGGCGAGGAAGAACCAGGTACCGAGGTGGCGGTGGATCTGAACGGTGGATTTGCCGTTCCAGCCGAGTCCGGCGTCGGTGGCGAAGTCGCGCTCAAGGACGGGGCCGGTGTCGACGTAGTAGCGCTGGGTGCCGCCGAGGGCGACGAGGGCTTCGTTGAACTGCTTGAGCTTTTTTTCGATGAGCTCGTGGTAGTCCTCATTCCAAGCGTAGCGGGCGATACGCCAGCCGGTGTCGGGATTGCTGCCGGGATAGTAGTTCAGGGCGAGGGTGATGATGGAGCGGCAGCCGGGAAGGACTTCGCGGGGGTCGCAGCGGCGTTCTGGGGTGCGTTCGAGCCAGGCCATTTCGCCGTGGGCGCCGTCGCTGAGCCATTGCCGGAAGGCGTCGGCGTGGGTGGCTTCCTTGGCGGCGGCGATGCGGCAGTCGTCGAAGCCGAGCTCGCGGGCGATGGCTTTGATTTTGGTGGCGGGCACGGGGTGGTGGGAAATTGAAAGGCCAAGACGCGAAGGACTCCAAGGTTTTGGATGGGTGGAGGGGGCGGGACGCCCCCGCGCACGGACTGGAGCGAGACGCTCCAGCCACGGGCGCGTTAGGCACCGCTGGCGAAGTGGTAGCGGGCGCTTTCGAGGATACCGCAGGCGATTTCGCCGGCGTCGAGGCCAGTGGTTTCGACTTCGATGTCGGAAGCGGCATCATACATGGGCTTACGCTCGGTGAGGAGGGCTTCGATTTTTTCGCGGGGGTTCTCGGTGTGGAGGAGCGGCCGGTCGCGGTTGCGGCTGGTGCGTTCGAGGATGACATCGACGGGGGCCTGGAGCCAGACGACGTAGCCGAGGTGCCTGAGCAGGCTGCGGTTGCGCTTGCGGGTGACGATGCCGCCGCCGGTGGAAATGATGCGGCGCGGGGCGTTGGGGGCGGCGAGTTCGTGGAGCATGGCGGCTTCGAGTCCGCGGAAGTAGTCTTCGCCGCGGGTGGCGAAGATTTCGGCGACGGTGAGACCGGTTTTCTGCTCGATGAGCTCGTCGGTATCGACGAGCGGGTAGCCGAGCAGGTGTTCGAGTTTCCGGCCGATGGTGGATTTCCCACAGCCCATGAAGCCGATCAGGATGATGTTTTTAGGAAGGTGTTCCCCTGCGTTCATGGGGGGGAGCTTAACGGAGCAGGTGTGAGGCGGAAAGAAGCGAAATGAGAACGGATGTCAAGGGATTGGGAGGGGAGGCCTTGGGCTTTGGGATTTTGAAAACGCTTTACTTAAACGCCTGAATCGTTGGATAACCCGCGCGTCCCGTTTCCCCCGGTTGCTGAAGGGCACCGACAAACTCGATATGAAAGTTCCATTGTTTGTGATGTGCTCCGCTTCCTTTTTGGCGGTTTGGTTGGGTGTGACCTTTTTCCGCGAAGTGCCACGTGAGGGCTATCCGCAGCTGGGGAAGGGTTCGCTGCCGATTTCCGCGAAGACTGAGAAGAAGGAACCGCTCATTTCGAGCAAGACGAAGGACGAAGAGGTGGTGGCGACGGCGGAGTGAGTTGGGCTTGTTTTTGATGTCTCCAGGATCGGAGGGCCTCGCAAGATCAGAGGAAGTATTCCTGCGATTGGAGCTACTGGGGGCTGGTCATGGGAGGGGTGATTGGGTTAGGGTGCCGTCTATGGCAGAAGAACCTATTGTTTGTGATACCAAGCCCTTGGGTTTGGAAGTGGAAGCGGGTGCTCATTTTTGGTGTGCCTGCGGTCGATCGTCGCATCCTCCGTTTTGCGACGGTAGTCACAAGGGTACCGGCTTGCAGCCGGTGAAGTTTGAGGTGGCGGAGAAGACGACGATCTGGTGGTGCCAGTGCAAAAAGACGGGGACGCCGCCGATTTGTGATGGGAGCCACAAGCATGTGAGAATGCCGACGGACGAGGAAGGGTGATGAGGGGCGTGGGGGCAGAAATGCCCTTACTCCTTCTTTTTCAAAAGCGGGAACAGCACTACGTCCCGAATCGTCGGGGTGCCGGTGAGCATCATGATCAGGCGGTCGATGCCGATGCCGATGCCGCCGGCAGGGGGCATGCCGTGCTCCAAGGTTTCGATGAAGTCGTAGTCGATCTTCTGCTCTTCTTCGCCGCCGGCCTGGTGTTCGAGGCGGGCTCTTTGGACGTCGGGGTCGTTGAGCTCGGAGTAGCCGGGGCTGATCTCCTGGCCGTTGATGATGAGTTCGTAGACTTCGACGGTCTTGCCGCCGGGCGTGACTTTGGCGAGCGGGATGAGCTCGGCGGGGACGCGGGTGACGAAGCAGGGGTCGAAGGTGTGTTCCTCGACCTTCTTTTCGAAGACCTGCTGGATGACTTCGTAGTCTTCCATGTTGTCGGAAAGCTGGACGCCGAGTTCGTCGCACTTGGCGCGGCGCTGCTCGGGGGTGATGTCGAAGAAGTCGTCACCGGCGACGCCCTTGACGAGGTCGTGGTAGTTGGCGCGCTTCCAAGGGCGGGCGAGGTTGATGGTGCGGAGCACTTCGCCGTGCTCGTCCTTGTGCTCGATCTGCAGGCCGCCGCAGAATTTCTCGGCCAGGTGGCAGGTCATTTCCTCGACGAGCTCGGCCATGATTTCGAAGTCGGCGAAGGCCTGGTAGGCTTCGAGCATGGTGAACTCCGGATTGTGGCGGCGGGAGATGCCTTCGTTGCGGAAGTTGCGGTTGAGTTCGAAGAGTTTGGTGAAGCCGCCGACGAGCAGACGCTTGAGGAAGAGCTCGGGGGCGATGCGCATGGTGAGCGGCATGCCGAGGGCGTTGTGATGGGTCTCGAAAGGGCGCGCGGCGGCACCACCGGCGACGCTTTGAAGCATCGGTGTTTCGACTTCGAGGTAGCCGCGGGCGTGGAAGAAGTCGCGGATGGCGGCGACCATTTGCGAACGCGTGACGAAAATGGCGGCGCTTTCCTCGTTCGACATGAGGTCGAGGTGGCGCTTGCGGTACTTGAGTTCGCGGTCGGCGACGCCGTGCCACTTGTCGGGCATCGGGCGGAGGGCTTTGCTCAGGATGGTGAAGTTCTCGACCTTGACGGTGGGTTCACCGGTGCGGGTCATGAAGGTTTCGCCTTTGATGCCGAGCCAGTCGCCGCGGTCGAGGCAATCGAAGATGGCGAGTTGGTCTTCGGGGAGGTTCTTGACGGCGATGAAGCCCTGGATGTTGCCGAGGACGTCGGCGATGTGGAAGAAGCACGACTTGCCCATGTTGCGCAAGCCGGTGATGCGGCCGGCGACTTTCACCTGCAGGCCTTCTTCGAAATTGGCGCGGAGTTCGGCCGGGGTGTGGGTGGTTTCAAAGGCCTGACCGAAGGGGTTGACTCCGAGTTCGCGGAGTTTCGCGAGTTTGCCGCGACGAACGGCGATGAGTTCGGCTTCGGTGGAATGGGAATGAGGCTCTTCGGCGTCGGACATGCGCGGAGGAGACCAGAGAGCAGCGGTCTGAGGCCAGAGAAAAGAGTAGCAGGCTCAGCCGTTTGTGAAGCCCAAGGACTCGATCCAAGCATCAATATCGGCGGCTTCGTCTGCCTTTGCCGTGATAACGAGGGCGCTTTCGCGTTGGCCAAGCTCGTTTGCTTTGTTGGCTTCTTCGTTGAGGCGGGCGACGTAGGCGTCGCGGATGCCTGCGGCTCTGGTGGTGAAATCGAGGTCGTGTGCCTGTTGTTTGAGGTAGTAAGCGCGGCTGATTTCGTGGAGCGGTACGGGGTAGGAAGCGTCTGGGGCGGGGGGGACGTCGTCGGGCAGGCGGCCCTCTTTGACTTTGGCTTTGAGGAATTTAATTCCCGGAGTCCAGCGCTGGATCTCGGTGTTGTTACCGCGGCGGCGCAGCCAGACGTCGAGCTTCCAAAGGTATTCGTCCGAATTATCCTTGAGCGCTTTCTGGCGGGTGGCGTCGAGCCCGGCGAGGACTTGCTTTGCTTTGGCGGCCATTTCGCCAAGGAGGTCCGGTTGCTTCGGCGGGGTTTGGGCGTGCTGGTGGTCGTCGCTCCATTCGATGATGAAGCCGGATGCTTCTTTTTCGGGCTCCGCCTGAGCCCAGCCGGAGCCGGGATAGAAAATGAGGGCCTCGCCGGAGTTTGGATTGGAGGTGGGGGCCCAGCGGGCGAATGTCCATGGCTCAAGGCTGTTCCATTGCCAGAGGCCGTCCTGCAAGGTGGCACCAAGCCAGAGGCCATCGGGGGCGCTGGCGGTGTTTTTTAGATTCTTCAACCAGTTGGCTTCTTCTTCGCTGGCGGCGGTCATCAGATGGCCTCCGCCGACTTTCGCCATTCGACTGGCTTCCTCGTAGGTGAGTGTTTCCTGAACGACGAGAAAGCGTCGATCCCCGAGGGATTCGATGCCGGGTGGGAAAAACGGCTGAGCACGATCCTGCGACTGCTTACAGCGGGTGAGGATTTGCTCGATGCCGGTCGGGTTGGAGCCGTCTTGATGCCACTGGATGAAGAAGGGGTGGGTTGCGGATCTCGCTTCGGCGCGGACCACGCCGTCGCGATGCAGCGCGGCAAAGTCGCCATCACCTTGCGGTGCCGGGTCGAGCGGCCAAGGCACGGCGTCCACCATTTGCCAAAGCTCGGGAGAGGTGCGTGTGGCTCCGATCCAGGTGGCTTGTTTGCTGGGATCGTTGGCGGAATCTCCGGGGATGTTTTCGGCAAGCCAGGTGCGGAGGGCTTCGCCGGTGAGGAGCGGGAGGTGGCCTCCGAAGCTGCGTGCCATGAGGCTGGCCTCGCGCCAGGTGGCAGCGCGCGAGACGTAGAAATAGTAGGACTTTCCGTGGCTCACGGTGCCGACGGGAAGTTCGCCGAATTCGCCAGCGGCCAAGGCGGCACGCAGGCGGATGAGCGACTGGGCAGGGGTCTCGCGTGGCGCTTGCTGGACGACTGGTGGTGGGCTCGAGGTGTCAGCACCCGATGGCTTGAGGGGTTCTGGCCACGCTGGCGGAGCAGGTCTCGGCGGCTTGGGTTTGGGCGGGAGGATCCTTGCGGCTACGGGCTTTTCGGCCTTCGCGGCGGCGGCGGCTTTCTTTTTCTCGAGCACGGTCCAAGCGCCGTAGATGGCGGCGAGGAGGACGATGATCAGGGCGATGTTGCGGCCAAGGGCGCTGCTTGCCGAGCGGTCGACGATTGGGGTGTTCTTGATCGGTTCGACCGGAGGGGCGGGCACCGCGACCTCGTCGGGCTCGTGGAGCCATGACTTCAGGTCGGCGACCATGGATTCCGCCTTCTGATAGCGCTTCGAAGGGTCTTCGGCGGTTGCTTTTCGGCAAATTTTGAGAAGCTCCGGGTCCGTGATGCCTTGCAGCGGTTCGGGGTCGTCTTCGGGAGGACGTCCGGTGAGAAGCTCACGGAGCATCACGCCGACGGCGAAAATATCCGAGCGATGGTCGGCTAGCTCCGGGTGGTTGATGACTTCCGGGGCGGCGTATCCGGGGGTGCCCATGGAGAGGCCTTCGCTGTCGTGGCCGACGGGGCGGGCGAGTCCGAAGTCGCCGATTTTTGGGATCCGCTTTGGAGTGAGAAGGATGTTGGCCGGCTTGATGTCGCGATGGACGACTCCGTGGTTGTGGGCCTCGGCGAGTCCGCAGCAGATGCCCATGATGATTTCGACAGACTGCCGGGGATCGACGGCCTTGTTGTGGGCGGAGCGATGCAGTGACTTTCCTGGGACATACTCCATGACGATGTAGAGCAGTCCCTCGACATCACCTGAGTCATAGACCGTGATGAGATTCGGGTGGACGACGCGGGCCATCGCTTTGGCTTCGGCGACGAATGACTTGCGGAAAAGCGGGTCTTCGCCGAGTTCGCGAGGGAGGATCTTGATGGCGACATTGCGATCCAGAGAACGCTGGCGGGCGAGGTAGACGGCCCCCATGCCGCCTTGGGCGATCAGGTGATCGAACTTGAACGCTGGGAAAAGCGCAGCGATCGATTCGATCGATGGGGCTTCGAAGGGCGCGTCCGACATGCTTTGAAGAGATACGGTTGATGGCGAGCTAGACCAGCAAAACCTTTCTAGAATTGCCAACCGAGTCCGATGGTGAAGCCGAGGGCGTCGATGCCGGGGTTGGGGTTGGTTTGGCCGCCGTTCGAGTGATGGACGAAGTAGGCACCGGCGAGGAGCGAGAGGTCTTTGGCGATTTCGCGTCGCAAGCCGAGTTGGGTGAACCAGTTGAGGGTGAAGTCCTGGCCCTGTCCGCCCGGAACGCGAGTGGAATCCGTGAGGCCAACGCCGCCGCCGATGGAGAAGAAGATCGAGGTCTTGGCGTCGGCGAACCAGTATTCGATCGAGGGCGCTCCGGAGATGCCGAGGTAGTAGGACTCGGGGCCGACGGTGATGGTCTCCATCATCAGCGAGTAGCGACCGCGGACGACGAGGCGTGCTCCGTTCTCATCCTCCCACCAGGTGAGTTGGGTCGGGGTGCGGAGGGTGAGCTGGGTGGGAATGATTTCGTAGTCGATTGGGGTATTTGATCCGATGTTCCAGGTGTAGCCAGATTCAAGGGTGAGCTCCCAGGCGTCGGCTGGATGCTCGATACTGACGTCGGATTCCTCGGTGAGGCCGGATGGGCTGGGATTACCGGCGAAAACGGGGAGGCTGGCGAGGAGGAGGAGAGAAATGATTTTCATAGGAGCTGCGTTTCGGTTAGTGAGGAAGGCTTAAGTCTTAGCTTGTGTGCTGATTGTCAGTGTGATAGACGCGAAGGTAAATACTTTCTGAAAGTATTGATGGCCTCGCCGAGTTTGTGGATTTTGTGGTTTTCCCGGACAAGGTGGACTCAGACGAGCACCATGGCGATGCAGGATACGAATCCAAACAGGATGGCTCCGGCGAGGTGGGAGCGGCAGGAGTTGCCAATACAGAGGATGAGAACCATTTTGGGTAGATGGTGGGCGCGGCTAAAGAAACTCTACTTCCAGCATGTGGAAGCGGCTGCCCATTTGGCCGGGGTGGGTGAGGGTTTGGAAATTTCTCAAGAGTTTCATTGTTGCCGGGTCGGTCTGGCCTTCGAGGCTGAGCAGCCATGGACGCGCGGCTTCGGTTAGAAAGCGCGCTTGGTTTTCAAAGCGTGTGGTTCTGCCTCCGAGGGAATCGATGGCCTCCATCACGGCGGTGAAATCGACGTGCGCGGTGATGTCCCGGGTGCCGGGTGCTTCGAGCGGGTCTTCGCCGGCGTGGTGATTTTTAAAAGTCCGCAGGGTCCCGGTGGTGCGGGACTCGGCGTAGTAGTCATCGCGCTCGAAGCCGTAGTCGATCCAGAGCATGCGTCCGGGTTGGATCGCTTGGACAAGCGGTTGCAGGAAGCTGGCAAAGTCAGGTCGGATTTCCGTGCGGTAGCGGGGTGTTCGGGCGGGAAGCGTTTGGCTGATGGCGGGTGCCGGGCCGAGGTCGTGCCACTCGAAGAGATGGTTATGGGAAAGGTTCACCCCGATTTCATGCCAGCCGTCCTCGAAGGACTCGACGAGGTGAAAGGGCAAGGCGTCGAGGACCTCGTTGGCGATGAGGTAGCCGAGTTGAGGAGGGAGCGAGGCGGGGTCGGCGGTGATGACCAGATACTCGGCGAACTCGGCGAGTCGGGCCGTCTGGGCGGCGGCGAGTCGATCGAGCGGCTCGCGGATGACATACTTCAGTCCTTGGAAGGCGGCGGGGTGGGAGGCGCGGATTTCCGTCAAAATATCGCCTGCCAGAGTGCCGTCATGGCCACCCAATTCGACGATCCGCCAGGCGTCTGGCCGACCAGATTGATCCCACCACTGGGCGATGTGAGTGGCCAGAAGTCGCCCGAACAGCGGACCAGCGGTGACGCTGGTGAAGAAATCGCCGGCCCGTCCGACCTGATTGGCCCGCCTGGCGTAGTAGCCGGCTTCGGGGTCGTAGAGGGCCATTTCCATGAACTCGGGAAAGGGAAGCGGGCCGAATTCGCGGATTTTTCCAACAATCCTGTTGGCCAAGCCCGCTATTGCCTCAGAGACTCCTTCCCGGTATTTCCCCGGGGAAGCCGCATCGCCTTCAAGGCCTGCCCTTTGTTGATTATCCATGTCGAGTTCTTCGAAAAACACGCGGACCAAGCGGAACAAGCCGCGCTTCTACAAGCGCAAAGGCTTCTGGCTGACACTTCTGCTACTCGCCGCGCTGGCAGCGGCGATCGGTTGGGTCGCTGCGGAACGCTTCACCCGACCCTACCGTGATCGGGCGGCGGAGTATGATCTGAACCTCATCGACAAGGTCGAGAAGCCTAGTATCATCGTTGGTCGTGATGGTGGTGAGATCGGCCGGGTCTTCGTGCAAAACCGGAGCATCATTCCGATTGATCAGATCCCGGAGAACTTCATCGAGGCCTTGCGTGCAGGTGAAGACAAGCGCTTCTTCGATCATGACGGGGTCGATTATTTCGGCATCGCCCGGGCCGCGAAGGACTGGTTCTCGGAAGGGGAAGCGGTATCTGGAGCATCGACGATCACGCAGCAGCTTGCTCGCGGTGCCTATGATCTGGAAGGCGAACGAAAGAAGTATGGTGAAAGTGACATCGAGCGGAAGCTGGTCGAGGCCTTCCTCGCGATGCGGATTGAGGGGCGATATCGAAAGGCGGACATCCTCGAATTTTATCTGAACCGGATCTATTTCGGCAGCGGCTACTACGGGCTTCGCTCCGCTTCGCTCGGATACTTTGGCAAGGAGCCGATCGAGTTGAGCAAGCTGGAGTGCGCAACAATTGTCGGTCTGATCAAGAACCCGACTGGGCTTTCTCCGCTGAACAACATCGATGCCTGCCGCAATGCGCGGAACATGGTGATCACCCGGATGGCGAATCTTAAAATGATCACTCAGTCGGAAGCGGCGACGATGCGGACTTCGCCGGTTGAGCTGGATCCCAAACCGCTCCAGCGTGGAACTTCGCATCTCTACGAACGGATTGCTGATGAGATCCGAGTAATGCTTGGTCCCGAGGCTTTGGCGGCGGGCGGTTTTACGATTCGGACGACCATTGATTCGCGGGTGCAGAAGGCTGCCGAGGAGGCGCTTGAGCGTAGCTTGCTCCAAGCGGAGGCCCATCCCGGATACGCCAATCCGAAGCGCAGCGAGTTCAAGAAGACCAAGGATGAAGTGCCGGAGTATCTCCAAGGTGCCGTGCTGATGGTCGATCACCGGACGGGCGAGGTGATCGCTCACGTGGGCGGGCGTGATTACGCCGATGCCCCTTTTGATGTGATTGAGTTGGGGCGGAGGCCGCTCGGCACCGCTTTTCATCCCTTTCTCTATGCGGCGGCATTCGAGGCGGGCGAGACGCCAGCGAGCACCGTGGACGATTCGGCGATGGACAACCGGGCGGTGATGGTTGGCGGTCGGGAGGGGATTCTCGGTGAGTGGGGAATGGAAACGCCGAAACCCCGCTACGAAGGATCGATCACCTATCGCCGCGCGCTGGAGAGCTCGAAAGTGGCGGCCTCCGTCCGGGTGGCCAATGAGGTGGGCCTCGACAAGGTGGTGGCGACCGCCGCCCGCTTTGGACTTCCAGTAGATGATGTCGAACTACTGCCTCGGGTGGCGGTGGGCTGGGAGTCGGCCTCGCTGAAGGACATGGTGCGAGCGTATGCGGCATTCGCCCGAGGCGGCAGTACCGGACCCCAAAAGCAATGGATCGTGAATAGTGTGCGCGATTCCGATGACTTGGAGCGTTTTCAGCGACCGGTGACGAAGCTCGATCGACTGGATGTGGTTTCGAGCGCCACGGCTTTCCAGATTCACAGCATTCTTCAAGGTGGCATGGAGCGCGGTAGTGCTGAGGGTCTGCTGGTTCAGCTCAATGAGCGGCCATTCAGCGGGGCAGGAAAACCCGGGACGACTCAGGATTTCTCCGATAGCTGGTTCCTCGGCTACAATGGCCGGATTTCCTGCGGGGTATGGATCGGATTCCTGCAGGATGGGAAAACGATTTATGAAGGGGCTTTCGCCAGAGATCTGGCGATGCCGGTCTGGACGGCGGCGATGAATGCGGCTTCATCATTCGAAGGTCGCAGCATACCTCAGCCTGAGACGATTGTGGAGGCCCAGGTATGCCGTGTCTCTGGCCAGCAATCGACGCCCTACTGCTACGAGATGTTCGAAGACCCTGAAACAGGCGTGCCACGTTCGCGCCCGGCGGCGATCAAGGAGTATTTCCGGAAAGGTACCGAAAACCTGCCCTACTGCACGGTTCACTCTGGTTCTGCCCCAGTCGATCCGGCAGTTGGCGTGCTCGATCTCAGTGAGCTCGCGGTCATCGACACCTCGCCGGTCCGGCCGAAAGAAGTCACCCTGCTTGGCGAGGATCCCTTCCATAGTATCCAGATCGACTCTGAAAACGCCCCGAAGACCCGTGTGCGTTCGGGGCAGATCAACGTGCTGGATAGCTTTGATCTGGAAGAAGCGGAACGATCCTTCGAACTTCCCCGGCCGCGCCGATTGGAGATTTTGCCGGATTAAGGGGCGAGTTCTTGCCTCAGTGCGGTTTCTTGCTCCATCGTTCGCCCGTGGCCCAGTCCTCAAAATCGGCGCGAAGGTGGAACGGATTCGTCTGTCCTGATTGCCGTCACGTTTTTCGCGTGGCGAGGGATCATGATGGCGTCGGTGTGGTATGTCCCTGCTGCAACCGGATGCTGCGGCTCCCGACCGCTGCCGACGAAATCCCGCCGCTGGTGGTTCAGGGGCATCATGAGGACCACCGAAGCGAGGTGCCGCCGGCGGCGGAAGAGCCGGACGAACATGGGCGGGTAAAGAAGCGCCGCCGGAGTAGTCAGAAAAAGGAGCAGGTTTTCGACGAGACCTTTGCCCGCAAGGAAGAGATGAGCCCGAAGCTGGTTCGAGGGCTGATCGGATCGGTGGTGCTCTGCGGGGCGATCCTGGTGGTCGCGCTTCTTTGGCCCGGCGGTGGAAAGACGGATGATGGCGGGGCGGACCGTGCGATGCCGATGCCTGCTGAAGACCTTGAACCCGAGAAAGATGAACTCGCGATCAAGGCCGAGAATTCGACCGTCAGTCCGATCTTGGTCGAAGGCGAACTGCAACCGGTCTTCGAAACGTTTCTAAATGCCGGGAGCCCGGAGGAAATGGCCAAGTGGGTGCGTCATCCGGAGATCACCCTGCCAAGGATCCGGGAGTTCTATGGAGAAGACTTTGCCCCTGATGGCTTCTCTTCGATCATTTGGGGTCAAGCACCTCAGCGAAGTGGGAAATCGATCCGCGTATCGATTCAGGACGGCAATTTTTTACGCAGAGAGATTCACCTCGTCGATGAGGATGGATGGAAGGTGGACTGGGAAAGCTGGGCCGGATGGTCGGAGATGAGCTGGGAAGAGTTAAAGAAAACACGTCCGACGAAGCCCGTGCTTCTCAGGGTGGTGGTCAGCGATGTGTCGTACTACAATTTTGATTTTACCGACGAGGCGCGCTGGTCGAGTTATCGACTTGAGTCATCTGATCGGGAGCAATCCCTCTATGCCTACGTACCGCGCGCTGGTGTGCTGGATGCCCGGTTGAAATCCCTAGAAGGCGTGAAGGAACGTCTGTTCACTGTTAAAGCTCATTACCCGCAAGACGCTCCTTCTGAAAGCCAAGTGATCGTTGATGAGATCATCGCCGATGGCTGGCTCGTTCCCGACGACGCATCATGATAACCACCTATGATAAGGCTCTTGAGCTGAATCTCGATCCCTTGATTTATGGCACTTTCGCGGAGATTGGTGCCGGGCAGGAAACGGCGAACTGGTTTTTCCGGGTGTCTGGAACGGCGGGCACGGTGGCGAAAAGCATCTCCGCCTATGACATGACGATGAGCGACGCCATTTATGGCAAAAGCAGTCGCTACGTTTCGCAAGAACGGCTGGGTCAGATGATGAAGCACGAGTTCGGTCTGCTGGTCGAACGCCTCGCACCCGAGCGTCAATCGCACACCACGTTTTTCTCTTTTTGTAACACCGTCCGAGCCAGAGGCTACAAGGACTCGGGCGAATGCCACGGTTGGCTTGGCCTACGTTTCCAGCTCAAGCCCGGTGATCCACCGTCCGATGTCTTCATTCACGTCCGCCTGCTCGATAAGGAGAACCTGGACCAGATGGAAGCGCTCGGGGTGATCGGCGTGAATTTCATTCATGCGGTTTTCAGATTCCGAGATGAACTCCCGCAATTTTCCAAATCCTTGATCGAGAATCTGAGCCTAGGGCGGGTGGAAGTGGACATGCTGAAGTTCTCCGGCCACGGCTTCGAAGCCTTCGACAACCGTCTTTGTGCGCTGCAGTTGGTGCAGTCCGGTCTCACCGATGCCACGATGTTTCTTCCATCCGGAGAAGTCGTGCAGGCGACCGATGCGCTTTACAAGCGTCCGCTCTTGCTGCTGCGCGGTAGCTTTGATCCTGTGACCAAGCTGCACCTCGAAATGATCGATCAGGCGCGTGCCAGCTTTAGCCCAACGCTTGAGAAGGACCAGATCGACCGGACCTTGGAGCTATGCGAAATATCGATGACCAACCTGCTGCGCGGAGGAAGCGTCGATCATGTTGACTTCATTGATCGCTCCGATGCCTTGCAGGCGCTCGGCAAGACGGTGCTCATTTCGAGCTGCGCCGAATTTCACCGGATCGCGGCTTATCTGAGCCGCTATACCGAGCTGCCGATTGGCTTCATCCTCAGCATTGGCCTGCTCAATGAACTCTTCAAACCGAAGTGGTCGGCCAATCTCGCCGGTGGTCGGCTGGAATCCTTTGGTCGCTTATTTAAGAAGCATGTCTCGCTCTACGTCTATCCGTGGATGAATCGAAAGAACGGAGAGGTTGTCACTTCTGATAGTTTCCGTCCGCCTGATGATGCCGTCCATCTCTATCGGCACTTCACCGAGAGCCGTCGGATTCGGAACATTCCCTACCGCGATCTCGACCTGCTTCGCTACACCAGCCGGGATATCCAGAAGATGATTCAGAACGGTGATACCGGGTGGAAGGAATACGTCCCCGAAGTTGCCCATCGCGCCGCCCAGCATTTGCATGGGGAGAAAGACTGAGGGGCCGCGCCGATGATCGCGGTCATGATTTTCCGCAGTCACGGAGATGCTCCTTGTTCGAAGAAAGATCTCCAAGACCACTGTCATCAATGTGGCCGGGTTCCTCAAAGTAACGGGCGACGAGATCGTAGCAGGAGGGCTGGCTGGCGTTTTCAGTCTCGGACAACACATTTTTTCAGGCCTTCCCGGACCAAGGCGGAAATGGGGATGTTCCGCGCCTCGGACAAGGCCTTGAGGCGGGCTTTGTCGGCGGAGCTGATTTTGATGGAGAGTGTTTCCAGCATGGCGCGATGGTAAGTTGAAAATGGCAGACGCCAACGACTCGGGATGAGGTTGTTTGGCACCTGTAGTCTGAAATGATGGTCGAACTCACTGAATTTAGTATTCCGCATCACTCATAGCGACTGTGAAAGGACGGGCTCGGCGAGGGCGAGGAAGCGGTCGCGCATGGCTTCGACGCTATAGAATTCGGCGGCGGCGCGGCGGGCGTTTTCGCTGAGAGTTTTGAGCTCGGCGGGATCTTGAAGGAGCTGGTGCCAGGCGGCGGCGAGGGCTTTCGGGTCGTTCGGCGGGACGAGGTGGCCGGCTTGGCTTTGGTGGATGATTTCCTGGAAGGAGGAGGCGTCTGGCTGGACGACGGGGAGGCCGGCGGCGAGGGCTTCGATGAGGTAGAGTCCGAAGGCTTCGGGGTAGGTGGCGGGGACGCTGAAGAGGGTGAAGCGGGAAAGGATGCTGTGTTTTTCTTCGAGGGAGATGTTCGGTGACCAGGTGACGTGGTCGGTGAGGCCGGCGGTGTGGAGTTGTGTTTTGAGCTCGGCGACGAGTTTTTCGTCACCGGCGGTGACGGCTCCGGCGATGTGGAGTTGGGCGTCGGGGTGTTTGAGTTCGGTGCGGAGGTGGATGAAGGCTTCGACGAGATGGTGGACGCCTTTTTCGCGGATCATGCGGGCGAGGTAGCCGATCACGGGCCGCTTCGCGGTAGCCCCGACATTTTCGGGGGAAATGCCGAGTGCCGCGTTTGATGGGGGCTTGGGTTGCGGGGCGGACTGAAGTCCGCGCTCCGATGAAGAGATGCCGTTGGGAAGAACTTCGATTTTTTGGGTGGGGAGATTCAGGCGCTGACGCATGAGGTCGGCGTAGAATTGGCTGGGGGCGATGAGGAGGTCGGCGTCGGGGAGGCGGGCGGTGAGTTCGTTCCAGCAGTCGGATTTGAAGGGCTCGGGGAGGCCGTCGAGGAAGCTGTCTTCGCCTTGGAAGGAGCAGATGATTTTGACGTCGAGTCGCTTCTTGAGCTGGCGGATCATACCGGCCTGGAGGGCGGTGCCGAGGAGGAGGATGTCGGGCTTTTCCTGGGCGAGCCAGTCGATGAGCTGGTCCATTTCCTGGCCGAAGGGGCTGTCTTCGATGCGTAGCATGGCGAGCGCCATTTCGCCGTGCTCGCGGGCGGAGGTCATGTGGCTGCGCTTGGCGGCGGAGCGGAGCAGGGAGGCGTTGTTGAGGAGCTTGTGGAGGAAGCCGGGGAGGCGGAGGCGGGGAAGTTTCTGCTGGAGGAAGACGTTGATGCCGCCGAAGAAGATGGGGTTGTCGGTTTGGGGGAGTTTGTCCTCATCGAGCATCAGGGGGAGATACATCGGGAGGAGCGAGACCTCGTGGCCGACGGCGTGGAGGGATTTGGCGAGGGCGTTGTCGCGCATGCAGGCTCCGCAGTAGTAGGAGCCGGTGCCGGGGGTGAGGATGGCGATGCGCATGGCGGATTAATCTTTTTCAGTTCGAAAGGGTAGGATCCGAAGTCGCATTCGTTTGGGATCTACGGTCAGTAAAACGCCGGTTTTCAGATCCTCGACCGAAGACTGAATCGCAGAAACAATTAGGGGACCCATAGCTGTGGGCCGGGTGTCTTCGCAACGCATTTGCACAACGCTAGGGGAGCTTTCTCCGGAGGCAGCCAGTAGGGCCCCGAAGTCAAGATCGTGCGTGAAGACGATAGCGTCGTGCTCTTTGGCCCAGCGCATGATTTCCCTATCTGGAGCACTTGGAGAACCGATATCCATCCAGTGTGTGGCCGTCCAACCAGCGTCTTGCAGAACTAGAACCCAATCAGGGGAAAGGTTCATGTCTATGACTAGTTTCAGCATGGAACCAGTATGGCAGAAGATCCTTTGAGACAGATTTCTAATGTCCGGAAACGATCAGGGTGCGGCTAAAGGTACTTCTCGCTCTTCAGATCTCCATGTCGCATAGCCCAGTGCAGCTGTTAGATCTTCGTTCGACAAGTAGGGGTAGAGCCGGAGAATCTCGGCTTTCTCTGCTCCGGAAGTGATCAGTCCCAAAATAGTCCCCACGGTAACTCTAGTTCCTTTGATGCATGGCTTCCCCCCCATGACGGCGGGGTCCATGGTGATGCGAGCGAAATCAGGGAAGGTCATGATGGGATGGTGGCAGAGGTTTACGCGGAGGTCGAGGGGCGAAATTCTGCGTGGTTGGTTGTAAGACCTGCCGCCTGAAGTCGGCGGTCCGGGTTAGACGGCGGCGGTGGGGCGGCCGTGTTTGATGGGCTCGGGGAGGGTTGCGATTTCGGAGATGGCTTCTAACAGCTCGGTGAAGTCGACGCCTTCGACGTTGCCGATGAGGAGGTCGGTGAGCTTGGGGCGGAGTTCGGGGTTCCTGCGGATGAGTTTCCCGAAGCTGAAGTCGCGATCGTAAAAGGCGTAGACGATCTTGCGCATGGTCTCGATGTGGCCGCAGAGGTCTTCGCCATATTTCACGAAGGAGGCGGCGGAGGTGTCTCCATTTTCGAGGGCGGCGTGGGTGGCATCGGCGGCCATTTCACCGGACTTGAGGGCAAGGAAGACGCCGCTGGAAAAAACAGGATCGAGGAAGGCGAAGGCGTCGCCAACGAGGACGAGGCCATCGGTGGCGCAGTGCTCGGCGCGGTAGCTGTATTCGCCGGCGATCCAGTATTCGCCAAACTGTTCGCCTTCGGTTAGATGCTCTTTGACCCAGGCGTTGTTCTCGATTTCGCGGGCGTAGATTTCGGCGGGATCGCGGGTTTCGCCGGGTTTGTAGAGGTAGTCGCGCTCGGCGACGATGCCGGAGCTGACGATGCCGTTGCGCAGCGGGATGTTCCAGAACCAGCCGCCTTCTGGGAGGTAGGCGATGGTGGTGGCACCTTCGTCGAGGCCGGGGTCGCGCTTGGCGTCCTTGTAGAGCGTCCAGATGGCGATCTTGTTGAGCTTTGGGTCGCGTTTGCGCCAGCCGTGCTTGCGTTGGAATAGGGCGTCGCGACCGGTGCAGTCGAGGGTGATGGGGGCGTGGACTTCGAAGGCGTCTTCGTCGCCGGTGCGGGCGCGCACGCCGATGATTTTTTCCGGGGTTGATGCACAGGCGGGACGCTTGTGCTCCTTTAGGAAATCAAGGGCAGTGGTGTTTTCCCGGACTTCGACGCCTTTGGAGCGGGCGTTTTCGAGAAGCATGAGGTCGAAGTGTTCGCGCTCGACCTGCCAGGTGGTGGCGGCGGGGTGATCGAAGTGCTGGAAGAAGTAGAAAGGAGAAGAGATGCGGCCGTCGGGGGTGGCGAATTGGACGGACTTTTTCTGCTGATAGCCGATTTGGTCCATCTTTTCGGCGACGCCGAGTCGGTCGAGGGAGAACCAGCAGAAGGGCATGAGGGACTCGCCGACGTGATAGCGCGGGAATTTGGCTTTCTCTAACAGAAGAACGCGGTGGCCTTTTTCTGCGAGGAGGGTGGCGCTGGTGGTTCCGGCGGGGCCTCCGCCGATGATGATGGCGTCGTAGTCTGTCATGGTCGTGAGTGAAAAATGGAAACGCCGAGACGCCAAGTGCGCCAAGGCTGGGGTGAGTGCTCTATTTTTGGGTTAGAAAATAAGAGCACAGGAAATCAGCGGGGCAAGATTTCGATGATGCGGGCGAGGCAGCTTTGGTCGTCGCTGCGGATCAGGTGATTGTAGCGTCCGTAGAGATTTTCGCTACCGGGGGACTTCGGGAAAACTGCTTTGAGGGTGCTGGCGGGGACGGAGAGGAAGCCTTGGGGCTGGCTGTGGTAGGCGAGGCCGGAGGCGTTGAGGATGGTGCCGAGGGGGGTGTCGCCGGCGAGGATTTTGGGGCGGAGTTCGGCGGGGAAGTGATCAAGGAGGATCTCGATGAGGCCGTATTCGACGGGGCTGAGGCAGTCGGAGGCGTGGAGGGTGACTTCGCGAAAGTAACGGTTTTCGTTTTGCTCGGAATGGATGACTTCGAGGGTAATGGCATCGGCGTGGAAACGCTGGAGCTCGGAGGTCATGTCGTGGTCGTGGACGAGGAGCTGATGGTAAGGGTGGGGGACGGCTTCGTCTGGGAGCCACTCGAGGGAGGCACCGGCGAGGTGGGAGCGGGAGAGGATGTTGTCCAGCTCGGCGGGGAGGTGGGGTGGGGGAGTCATTCGCTGAGGCGTTTGCGGATCCATTCGGGGCTTCGACGGTTGTCGATCACGGCGATGACGGAAATCGTTTCACCGTCGAATCGGTAGAAAATTAGATGGGGAAAATTCCGGCAGTTAGAGCGATGAAAACCGCCTACTTGTCTGTGAGTGCCAGCCATCCAGTGAAGGCCTTCGATCTCGGCTTTCATCGAATTGAGAAAATAGTCCCCAGCACCCGGTGCTTGCTTTTCGTAAAAAACGAACCCTTCTGCGAGGTCATCGCGCGCCTCGGGTGTGAGTTCGATTCGAATCATCTTCCGATCGAATCTTTTACGGCATCCCAATCGAGCATCTTCGATTCGCCCGATTCAACTTTCGCCCATCTCCGACGAACGAGTTCTAGGTGGTCCTCACGAAACTCGTCTTCGTCAGCTTTTTGGCGCATGTCTTCCCAGAGGGCGTCCATCAGTTGGAGCTTCTCACGGCCGGACAATTTCGAAACTTCTGCGAGGTCCATGATGCTGGTAATTTAGAGCGACTCGGACGGGAATGCGAGCGGGAGTTTGGCGGGCCGGAGCGGGACGCTCCGGTCACGGACTGGAGCAGGATGCTCCAGCTACGCCTGCTTACACGATCTGGTCGGTGACGTGTTGGGGGAGGAAGAAGTCGTGGAGGAGATTGTCGACGCAGAGCAGGCCGTCTCGGGTGAGCAGGATCTTGCCTTCTTCGACGTTGAGGAATCCTTCGTCGTGGATCTGGGCGAGCTGGCTTTCGAAGCGGGCGAGGATGTCGACACCGAACTTGTTAGAGAAGTCGCTGGCGTCGACTTTGCCGAGTTTCATCTTCAAAATGAACTCACGGATCATGCGCTCTTCTTCGGTGGTCTTGAGGGCGCGCTTGATCGGCATGCGGCCTTCGTCGAGGGCTTTGTCGTAGTCGTCGATCTCGGTGAAGTTCTGGTAGTGGACGCCTTTTGCGTGGGAAAAGGACGCGACACCCAAGCCTAACAAGTCGGCTCCACCCCAGAGTGAGTCGCGGTAGATGAACTTGGTGCGGCTTGGGTCCTTCACGGCGGTGTAGCCGGAGGAGATGGTGTAGCCGTCTGCCTCTAGGGCGGCGAAGGCTTCCTTGACCCAGCGGCGTTTGGTTTCCCAATCGGCGATCGGGGCGACGAGCGAGCCGCTGGCTTTCATGTCCTTGTAGATGCCGGTGTTATACGGCACTTCCATCTGGTAAATGGTGACGCTGTCGGGCTGGAGTTCGAGGGTCTTCTCGATGTTGATCTGCCAGTTTTCCTCGGTTTCTTCGAGCATGCCGGCGATGAGGTCGATGTTGACCTGCTCGAAGCCTTCGGCACGGATGCGTTCGTAGGCGCGATAGACTTCCTTGGTACGGTGGGCGCGGCCGTTGATCTCAAGGATGCGGTCGTCGAAGTTTTCGATGCCGAGGGAAAGGCGGGTGACGCCGATGTCTTTGATCGCTTTGACCTTGTTAGGATTGAGTGTGCCGGGTTCGGCTTCGAAGGCGATTTCTTCGGCAGCGTCCCAGGGGAGCAGCGCTTTCATGCGGTCGGTCAGTTCGACGAGCTGGCTGGGTGAGAGGTAGCTCGGGGTGCCGCCGCCGAAGTAGACGAAGTGCGGTTTGCGGCCTTCGATGAGTGGCTTGCGTGCCATGTTTTCGAGCTCGCGGACGGTGCAATCGAGGTAGTGCTTGATCTCGTCTGCGTTCTTGTCCGTGTAAACGCGGAAGTAGCAGAAATGGCAGCGTTTCCGGCAGAAAGGGATGTGGTGGTAAAGGCCGAGCGCGGGTGCTTCGCCTTCGTGCGGGGTGGCGTAGGCGTCGTGGACGGCTTGGGCATTGTCCTCCGACCAGAACGAGAAGGGCGGGTAGTTCGAGATGAAATAGTTGCCCGCGCGGGTGGCTTTGGAGGCTGTGGATGATTCAGGCATGTTGAGGTGAGCTTACTGCTTAAATGGGAAGAGGCAAAGTTTTGGAAAGTGGGGGTGGAGGCTTGGCGATGAGGCTGGAAGCCTCAGCCACTGATGATAAAGACCGTTCCTTTGGCACCGGTGATGATGAGGCGACTTTGGGCATATACGGGGGGAGCGCTGAGTTTCTCTCCTAAATCGAGGGTCCAGAGCTTTTTGCCTTCAAAAGACACGGCGTAGAGGCGGCCGTCGTTGGAGCCGAAGATGACGGCGTCGTCAAAGACGAGGGGTGAGGACTCGATTGGGCCGCCGGTGCGGAATTTCCACAGGAGCTGGCCGGTGGTGGTGTCGACGGCGTGGAGGTGCTTGTCCTTTGAGCCGATGTAGACGTGGCCGAGTTGCTCGTTGATGGCGGGGGCGCTGGAAAAGGGGAAGTCTTCGGATTCGTAGATCCAGTCGAGTGAGTCGCCATCGGCGAGGGTGGCGACGAGTTGGTTGGCGTAGGTGGTGCAGTAGATGCTTTTGCCGTAGGTGGCGACGCTGCTGATGATTTCGGCGTCGGTGGTGACTTCGTTGGCAAGGCTGCCGTCCTTGAGGTTGAGGATGTGGATGACTTTGTCGCAGCCGCCGAAGGCGAGGAGCGAGTTGTCGATAATGGCGGGGGTGCCGTTGATGTAGTTGTCGGTCTTGTAGGTCCAGACGGGTTCGCCGGTGGCGGCTTCGAGGCAACGTGAGGTGCCGTCGTAGCCGTTGACGAGAACCCATTCGGTGTCGCCTGCGGGAGATGGGATGACGACGGGGGCGGAGGGGAATTTTTCGTCGCCTTGGACGGTCCAGATTTTTTCGCCGGTTTTGAGGTCGAGGGCGAGGAAGGTGTTGTCGCCGGAGCCGACGAAGATGCGGTTGTTAGATAGGGCGGGGGCGGCTTGGATGCTGTCGTCGGTTTCGTGGGTCCAGAGGGATTTCTGGGTGGTGAGATCGATGCAGTGGACGAGGCCCATGATGTCGCCGATGATGAGGAAGTTGTCGGAAATGGCGGCTTCGGCCATGGCGGGGGCGTCGAGGTCGAAGGTCCAGTCGATGGTGGGTGACTTGGGGGCGGGGGCGTGGACGCGGCCTTGGAGGGATGGGCCGCCGCGGGTGATGGGCCAGTTGAGGGTGGTGGCTTTGGGGGCGGGAGTGATGTTGGCGGCGGGTTCGACTTTGGGAGGGGACTCCTTTTTTTGGCAGGATGCTAGGGGGAGAAGTGTGAGGAGAATGAGGGGAGCGAGACGCTCCTTCCACTGACTGGAGCGGGACGCTCCAGCCACGCCGCGCTTGGGTTGGCAGCTGCTTTTCATGTCAGGGCGGACTGGTAGAGGGTTGTGATGTCGGGCTCGGTGAGGGGGCGGGGGTTGAACTTGCCGGTCCATTGGGGTAGGGCGGCGGCGGTGAGCTCGGGGATGCGGGTGAGGTCGATGTCGAGCTGGGGAAGATTTGCGCTGGCGATGATGCTTTCGAGCCAGTCGATGAGAGGTTCGCCGAGGTAACTACTAAAGTCATCGTAGATGGCGGCGGCTTCGGGGTTTTCGGAGTTGAAGCGGATGACGTGGGGGAGGGTCAGGGCGACGGCGTGGCCGTGGGGGACGTCGAAAAGGGCGGTCAGGGGGTTGGCGGTGGCGTGGGCGGCACCGAGCATGCTGTTCTCGATCGCGGAGCCGGCCATGGCGGCGCCGAGGAGCATGTGGCCGCGGGTCTCGATGCTTGCGCTGCCGTCGAGGATCGAGGGAATGGAGGAGGCGATGAGCTGGAAGGATTCCCGGGAGTAGGCCGAGGAGATGGGGTTGCGCTTGGTGCAGACGGCTGATTCGAGGGCGTGGCTGAGGGCGTCGAGGGCGGTTAGGATGGCGACGCTTTGGGGCTGGGAGGTGGTGAGTTCGGGGTCGAGGATGGCGATGCGGGCGAGCGCTTTGGGGTCACCGCAGGCCATTTTTTCGTGGGAGCCATCGCGGGAGACGACGGCGAAGGATTGGCATTCGCTGCCGGTGCCGGCGGTGGTGGGGATGGCGATAAAGGGGAGGAGCGGCTTTTCGGCGTGGCCGTATCCGTGGTAGTCGGACATGCGACCGCCGTTGTTGAGGAGGAAGTTGCAGCCTTTCGCGGTATCCATGCTGCTGCCGCCGCCGAAGCCGATGATCAGGTCGGGCGCGATCGGGGCGGCGAAGGCGCGACAGGCTTCGATGTCGGCTTCGGAGGGATTGATGTGGGTGTCCTGGTAGGTGGTCACCTGAAGGCCTGCATCGCGGAGCAGGGCGGTGGCGTGGCGGATGTGACCGGCGGCGACGATGCCGGTGTCGGTGACGAGGAGGATGTTTGAGGCGCCGAGGGACTTGACGGCGTCCGGCAATTCGGTGAGGCGCCCGGGTCCGAAGAGGATGCGGGGGGAGGGGCGGGCGTCGAATGAGGTCATGATGGAGGTCGCTATGCTCTAGTGCCTAGTGAACAGTGGGCGGTGGAAAAAATTTGGAGTGTGGGCAGCCACGGTAGTTCGAAGCGCTGCGCGCCTTTTTGTTGGGGGAATCTTTTGGGGAACTTGGTGTTTTGGTGGCTTAGGCATCTGCGTTCATGACCGGGACGGGCATGCCACTGGTAGGCTTGACGTCTCCCTGGATGGCGCGGCGGTGGTAGAGGAATTCGAAGAGGTTGCCTTCGTGGGGTTGTTCCCATTGGACGCGGTTCGTCGGGTAGGCTCCGAGGTTGAGGCGTTCGATGTCGGGGCTGAGGAGGAGTTCTTCGATGAAACGCTGGTCCTCGGTGAAAGCGCTGACGACCAGCGTTTCGCCGATGCTGCCGACCATTTCGCTCTGCGGCATTTCGACGATGCTGGCGTAGGGGAACATGAACTCGGTGTTGGCGAGCGGGTGGTCCTTGTCGGTGCAGGAGATGAGGGTCGGGTTGAGGTAGAACTGGTCGAAGGCCTCGACTTTGCGGTCGCTGCTGCGGTGCTTGGCGGTGATGTCTTCGGCACCGGGTTCTTTGAGGGAGGCGGTGATGAGTTCGTCGATGCCGTCGGCCATGGCGGGGTTGGCGAAGCCGCAGAGGAGGGCGTGGTCGTCGTCGCGGGCGAGCGGTTGGATCTCGGCGAGCTTTTTGGCGAGGGCGTCGGCGAGTTCGTCGCGATGGCTGGGGACGAGGATGGCGGAGGTGTTGATGCAGGAGCGGCCGCCGTTGGCGGAAATGGATTGGACGATGACGTCGAGGAACTCGGGCCAGCGTTCGATCATGTCTTCGCCGATGAGGATCTTCGAGCGGCCGGTGCCGTGGACTTGGACGCTGCTATATGGGGCGTACTTTTTGACGGTGGCGTCGGAGCCAAAGGAGATGCCGCGACCGCAAAGGGTGACGATGGTGTCGCCGCCCTCGTGGGTGGTGGGGTAGTAGCCGAAGGCTTCCTTCGGGAAGCCGGCGGCAATCATGGCTTGGACGATGCGTAGCGGGGTGAAGGGGTCTTCGCGGCCGGGCTTGAGGAAGACGGGGATCTTCATCACCGGGGCGGGAATCCAGAGGGAGTTGACGGCGGGGGCGTTGCTGGGAAGGGAGACGCCGAGGGAATTGGCGGCGGGGAAGAAGTTGATCGTGAGGTCGTCGATCCGGGTCAGGCCTTTGTCGAAAATTTCGAGCGGCATTTTGCGAGTGAGCCCGCCGATGACAGTGCGGATCTCGGACATCGCGGCGTGGACCTTGCCCATGTTCATGCGCACGAGGGTGTGCGGCAGGCGGGTCAGGGCGGAGAGGGACTCGATGTATTGTTGCGGGGATTGGGTCGAGTCGCCGCAGGGGAGATCGGCGTGGAGGAATAGCTCGGCGGCGGCTTCGCAGTAGTCGGCAAGCGTCTCGGCGGGGATGGCGTCGAGGGCAGCTTTGGCTTTCGCGACTTTGAGGAGGTCGCGACGGATCAGGCCGGGGTTGGCGGTGTGGGTGGTGAGCGTTTCACCGTGGCCGAGGTCGAGTTCGACGAGGTCGAGAGAGGTGTAGCTTTCGCCGAGGCGGAGAATGGGGATGTTCATGGTTGAGGGCCGCGGAGCGGCAGTGACGAGTGGAAAGTAAAAAGTGGGAAGTGTTAGATTTTCACGTTCTTACGCGGATGACGAGTGCAGCGGCGAGTAGGTAGTGAGGACACGCTCCTTTTGCTGAAGTAGCGGGTTGGAAACCCGCGCTCCTGATTAGTAGACCCCTTCGATCACGGTCTTCGTTCCACTCTGGAATGGGCGGACGTCGCCGACGCCGTCCCAGGGGAATTCTTCGCAGGGTTTGCGGCGGATGGCTTCGTCGCGTTCGAGGAAGCGGGGCATGAAGAATTCCTTGGTCATGGTGGTGAGCTCGACGCGGCCGTATTCGTCGTAGTCCATGAGCTGGTTGGTGTCGTCGGGGTTGACGATGCGGAGCACGGCGCGCGGTTGCGGGGCGTGGTAGGTGAGGGAGTATTCGCCGGGGGCGCGCTTCTTGCTGATGGCGAGGCCCATGAGGGTGTTGCCGTAGGTGGGAGCGAAGTTGACTTTGCCTTCGAGGACTTCTTCTTCGATGAAACGCACGTACTGCGGGGTCATGGTGGTGCCACCGGCGAAGACGCCGCCGATGCCGGCGTCGGCGAGCGACATGCGTTCGGCGAGCGATTCGAGGAGTTTCGGGGTGGTGAAAAGGCAGCCGATGTCGCGGTGGCGGATGATGGTGGCGGCTTGGTCGATGACGTGCTCCTGGTAGAGCTTGGCCATTTTCATTTCACCCATGCCGATGAGGCGTTTGACCCAGCGCGGGTCGAGGTCGATGAAGTAGCAGGCGCCGCCGCGGATGTTGGCGAGGTGCTCGATGGCCATGCGGAGGCGTCGCGGGCCGGTCGGGCCGACCATCAGCCAGTTGGCGCCGGCGGGGAAGAAGTCGGGGCCGTAGTGCTCGGAAAATTCGGTGTAGTCGGTTTTGTAGTCGTCCCAGCCGATGCGCTGCTTGGGCATGCCGGTGGTGCCGCCGGTTTCGAAGACGTTGTAGGGGCGTCCGGCGAAGGCTTTCGGGATGAAGCGGGCGGGGTCTTCCTTGCGCAGGATTTCGTCGTCGAAGTGATCGAACTTCAGGAGGTCGGCGAAGCTCTGGATGTCGGTGAGCGGGTCGAAGTCGAGGGACTTGGCTTTTTCGAGCCAGTAGGGGCAGCCGGTTTCGGGGGAAAAGTGCCACTTGACCATTTCGAGGGTGTGGGCGTCGAGCTGGGCGGCGGCTTCGGGGATGGTGAGGGTGGAGGACATCTTTTTAAGAGGGACCAGGATGGATGGGATGGGTAGGATTTTGGGAAAGGCAGGGATTTTGAAACGCCAAGACGCTAAGGACGCCAAGGTTTGAGGATTCTTGATTTTGGGAAAGGCAGGTTTTTAACCGCAGATAAACGCGGATGGACGCAGATTTTTTTGGGAGGTGATCTTACGAGTGTTTATGGGTAGATCATACGGGGAATTGGGCAAGGGTGGGGTGGATATTTTCGTGGGATGGCGGTCGGAGAGCTTGCGCCGCCGGGAAGACTTTGGGCGGTTGAGGTGGTCGCTACCGGTGAGTCTCGTCGAGCAATGGAGACTCTCCCTGACCCCTGACCTCTGTATCCCAAAGCGGGAAGAACTGGCGACGTCCTTTGCATGATTGACGACGGCGCTCTCCCGGCCGAAGGATGCAGGCATGAAGGGAATTGTGCTTGGACTGCTGATGTCGGGTGGGGTGATGGCGGCGGATTGGCCGAAGTGGCTGGGGCCGGATCAGGATGGGACTTGGGACGAGGAGAGGGTGATCGCGGATTTTCCCGAAGGCGGGCCGAAGGTGATGTGGAGGGAGCCGGTGGGGCTGGGGTACTCGGGGCCGTCGGTTTCTGAAGGGAAGGTGTATTTGATGGATTTTCTGAAGACCGAGGGCGAGGTGGTCAACAATCCGGGGAAGGCGGTGGAGATCAAGGGGAAGGAGCGGGTGAGGTGCTTTGATGCGGAGACGGGGAGGCCGATCTGGGAGCATGCGACGGAGCGGGCGTATGAGCTTTCGTATCCGGCGGGGCCGAGGTCGACGGTGACGGTGAGCGGAGGGAAGGCGTATGCGCTGGGGGGCATGGGGCATCTGATGTGTCTCGATGCGAAGAGCGGGGCGCTGATTTGGGAGAAGGATTTGGTGAAGCTCTATGAGCCGGGATTTCCGATCTGGGGGTATTCGGCGCATCCGCTGGTTCATGACGGGCTGGTGGTGACGATGGTGGGTGGCGAGGGGAGCTCGGTGGTGGCCTTTGATGCAGCGATGGGTGAGGAAAAGTGGAAGGCGCTTTCATCGCAGGAGCCGGGCTATTGTCCGCCGACGGTCGTCGAGTATGGCGGGACGGAGCAGATGATCGTGTTCACGCCGGAGGAGTTGGCCGCTTTGAAACCGGGAACGGGTGAGGTGCTTTGGTCGGAGCCGTTGAAGGTGAATTTCAACATGTCGATCGCGGTGCCGCAGTTCTCGGATGGGAAGCTGTATGCGAGCGGGATGGGACGGATCGGGGCGCTCTACCAACTTGATGCGGAGAAACCGGCGGCCAAACAGCTGTGGAAAGGGAAGCCCAAGACTTCGCTTTATTCCTCGAATGCGACGCCGGTGATTTTCGATGGGACGATGTATGGTCCGGACATCGAGACGAGCCAATTGATGGCGGTGGATTTGAAGGACGGCAAGCGGCTGTGGGAAACGACCCTGCCGGTGACGGGTGAAGAGGGTTCGCGGGTGCGGCACGGGACGGTGTTTTTGACGCGGCATGAGCCGAGCGGGCGGTTTTATCTCTTCAATGAGAAGGGCGAGCTGATCATCGCGGAGCTGACTCCGAAGGGATACAAGGAGTTGGACAAGGCGCAGGTAATGAAGCCGACGAATGAGACCTTCGGTCGTGACGTGGTTTGGACGGCCCCGGCTTTTGCGATGAAGTCGGCTTTTGTTAGAAATGATGAGGAGTTGGTGCGGGTGGATCTTTCTGCCTCCGGCGGTCTACCGAGTGAGAAGTGAGCAGCGGAAGAGCGATGAAACAATCTGGAGATCAGCGAGTGAAGGGTGATCCCTTTGCGGGGGAGAATGGAGCCTCCATGGCGAACCCCGAGTCTGCCCTTCGCGACCGTCGGACGGTGCCTAAGGGAGTTTACCGCTTCAACAGCCATGAGGAGGCTGACGAGTGGATGGCGAAGATGCTCAATCGAAAGCCTTCGGGTCCTCATCGAGACGCTTGAGGGCGGCGACGTCCATTTGATCTTTTTCACGAACGGAGCGGCTTTTGAGACCGATCAATGCCGCTTTTGATGCGTAGTGAATGGAGTGGCCGGCGATTTGAAAAATTTCAGCGTCTTGGCGGAGATCGCTGAAGTAGAGGCCAGACATACGAGTGAAAATGTCAATTTGACTCTCTTCGGTTTCTTCGACGATGCGGATGGCTCCTTCTTCGTCCGTGAAGTCATCGATGGAGAGTTCCCGGGCGAAGCCTTCGCCATAGTTGGCGAGTGAGTCGAGGAAGCGCTGGATGTTCTCTGGCGATCGTTCGATCAGGATATCGATATCCTCGGTGAGACGGATGTAGCCGTGAAGGGTGACGGCGATGCCGCCGACGACAACGAATTGGACGTTCGCCTCAGCGAGTCGAACCAACAGTTTTTCGAACGTGGGTTCCATCGTCTGCAGGTTGTTGCCATTTGCCGCCAGTGAGCCAGCGTGCGTTGCGGCGGAGTGTTTCCAGTCGTTGGAGAGGTGGTCGAACCGAGAGGCTTCCTCCGACTTTGCGGCGGATTGGTTCTTGGAGTTCTTTGCTCATTGGAGGGAGTTTAGAATGGAAGCGTCGGATTGTCGAATCTGGGGCGGCCTAGGAGGTAGTATCGGAGCGAGACGCTCCGATCACTGACTGGAGCGGGACGCTCCAGCCACGCCTACTGTGCTAGGCGAAGAACTTTTTGAGGGTGGTGTCGCTTGGCTTTTTGGTGAGGAGGGAGACGACGACGAGGGTGATGGCGCTGGCGGCGATGATGAGGGTGACGGGCATCATGCCGGCGATGAGGAGTTCTTCTTCGGAGCCGGGGGCTTGGGAAATGATGTCGTGGTAAAAGAGGACGGACCAGACGGTGGCGGTGACGGTGATGCAGGAGATGGCGCCGGCTTTGGTGGTGCCTTTCCAGTAAACGGATGCGACGATGAGCGGGAAGAGTCCGGCGAAGCCAGAGAAGCACCAGACGCCGAGGGCGAAGACCTGGGCGGTATTCATGAGGGCGCAGGCGAGCAGGTAGGTGATGAGGACGATGAGCAGGATGAAGCCGCGGGCGATGAGGACTTTTTGCTTATCGGTGAAGCGGTCTTCGCCGAACTTCCGGATGACGATGTCGCGGGTGAACATGGTGCCGAGGCACATGAATTGGGAGTCGAGCGAGGACATGATGGCGGCGAGGACGCCGGCGCCAACGAGGCCGCTGAGGACGGGCGAGTGGACGAGGCTTTCGACCATGCGGCCGAGGATGATGTTCGGGCTGACGCCAGGAGGGAGTGCACCGACGTGGGCGGCGGCCCACATGCCGATGAGGACGCAGGGGACCCAGACGATCATGATGAAGATCGGGTGGGCGACGACGGTGAGCTTGAAGGCTTTGGCGCTTTTGGCGGTGAGCCAGTGCTGGAAGAGGTGGGGGAACATGCCGACGGAAAGCGGGATGAAGCAGTAGGTGAAGAACTGGGCTTGGCCGATGAGTCCTTCGCGGGCGGCGCGGGGTTTGGCGAAGTCGCTTTCGAGGACGGCCTGGCTGGCGGCTTGGAGGCCGCCGAGTTTCGAGGAGATCATCCAGAAGGCGATGACGCCGGTGACCATGAAGACGATGGTTTGGAAGGTATTTGCCCAGACCGCGCCGCGCAGGCCGCCGAAGAAGACGTAGAAGAGGACGATGGCGCAGATGGCTCCGCCGCCGAGTTCTGGGGGGATGCCGCCGCTGAGGGGGTGGAGTTTTTCGCCAATGTAGAGTGGGAAGGCTTCCGGGAACATGCCTTTGGTAGAGGCCTGGATGAATTTTCCGGCGGCGATCACGCCGACGAGCAAGTACGGGATGAGTAGTAGAATGAGGATCGGAAAAAGGAGGTAGCCGATCGATGGGGCGTCGAAGCGGTTACGAAAGTATTCGCACTGGGTGAGGTAGCCGTGTTTTTTTCCGACGGCCCAGAGGCGGATGCCGACAAGGAAGAAGACGGCGGAGTGGATGAGGCCGGACCATGAGGCCATGAGACCGTAGGTGCCGATGCCGGAGGTATAGGCCTTGCCGGTGGAGCCGACCAGGGCGAAGCCGGTCATGGTGGTGCCGAAGATCGACATCAAGAGGAGGAAGGAGCCGACGGTGCGGGAGACGACGAAGAAGTCGGCGGCGGTGCCTTTGGAGAAGCGGTTGGAGACGATGCCGAGTCCGATGAGGAGCAGGAGGTATCCGGCGATGATGTAGAGGCTGGTCATGGAGAAGTGCCGAGTGAGCAGTGGGAAGCCAAGCGCGACGGCGTCGCGCGGTCCGGTCGCTAGTCGTTCGGTTCGTCCGCCCATTTCTCGATGGCGTGGGGCCAGGCGAATTTGGAGACGAGGAACCAGAAGAGGGCGGCGGTGATGGAGTAGCCGGCGTGGTAGGCGAGGCCGATGGGGAGGAAGCCGAAGACGAGTGAGGTGTTGCCCCAGTTCCAACTGTCCTGATGGAGGGCGAAGAGGATCACGAAGGTGATGATGGAGATGAGGACCGGAGTTTTCATTTTGGTGCGGCGTGTTTTGGCAATGAGGCTGGAAGCCTCAGCCACCTGTTTTGATCGCGTAGAGGTGGGTCATGGTGGCGATGTAGAGGACGTCGTTGGCGACGATGGGGCTGGAGTAGATCGGGGCGTCAAAGGAGTAGAGCCCGAGCTCCTTTTTCTCGCGGCCGGCGGCGAGGATGTGGACTTCGCCGTCTTCGGTGGGGAGGAAGACTTTGCCGTCGGCGACGAGGGTGCTGCCCCAGATGCGGGACTGGGTTTCGTGAACCCAAAGCTGCTTGCCGGTCTTGATGTCAATGCAGTGAAGGTCGCCGTCATACTCGGCCTGATAGAGGAGGCCGTCGTGGATGCTGCAGGTGGAGATGGAGCGACCGATGTCCTTGAAAGTCCAGACGGGTTGGCCGTTGGCATCGAGGCAGGTGAGGATGCCGATGCCATCGCCGTGCTCAGGGTCCTGGCCAGTGACGGCGTAGACGTGGTCTTCGTAAACGACGGTCGTACCGATAATCTCCGACGGGCCCTTGAAGGTGGCATACTTTATGGGTTCGCCATCCGGTTTTTTGCGGTATTCAGGTGGGTTGGCGTCGTAGCTCCAGACTTCCTTGAGGACGTCGAGGTCTTCCTCTTTGTCGAAGGTGGGCTTGGGCTCGAAGGCGTAGGCGAAGCCGTCGCCACCGCCCCAGACGATGCGGTTCTTTCCGGAGAGTTTGCCGAAGGCTGGTGATGACCAGGAGGCGTGGAGGACGCGCTCGGAGACGCCGGAGATTTCTTCGCCGACGAGCGTTCCCTTTTCCGCATCGAGGGCGACGAGGGCGGGGGCGAGTGGGGCGGGGATGTTGGTGTGGGACCAGTCGACGCCGTTTGAGGTGGCGGTGTAGACGACACCATCGACGACGAGTGGTGAGCAGGAGGAAACGTTGTGCGGGAAGATGCCGAGTTCCTTGCGCATGTCGTAGACCCAGAGGATGTCGGCGGATTCGGGACCGACTTCGTAGGGGGCGGCGGGGTCGGCGGTGGAGAACTTGGCTTCATCCTTGAAGGGACCGTCGTTCCCGTTGCTCATGCCCTTGGTGTCGAGGCAGACGACTTCGCCGCGGTTGGTGACGATGTAGGCTTTGTCGCCGACGACATCGGGTGATGAGCAAAGGCCGACGTATTCCCAGTCGGAGACTTTGCCTGCGCCGAGTTTGGGAATGATGAGCTGCCAGAGGAATTTGCCGGTCTTTTCGTCGAAGACCATGAGCACGCCGCGGTCGCCTTTTTGTTTGGCGTTGCGGGGGACTTCGTTGTTGGTGCCGACGTAGACTCTGCCGTCGGCGACGACGGTGTTGCCGTAGGTTTGGGAGCCGAGTTTGACGGCCCAGAGGATGTTTTTGGAGTCGGTGAGATCGACTTGTTCGTCGTCGCCGATTTCACCGGGGTTGATTTCGGTGGGGAGCTTGCTGGCGGTGCCGACCATGTTGCGGTCGGGAGTGCCGCCCCACATGGGCCAGTCGTTGGCGATGAGCGGGGTGGTGAGGGCAAGGAGAAGAAGGGATGTTTTCATGGCTAAGATTTTCAACCGCAGATGAACGCGGATTTACGCAGATATTTTAAGAGATGTTTTTGAAGAGAAAAATGGGAACCACGGAATACACGAAAGGAGGATTCTTTGGATGGGTGGGGGAGGCCTTCGGCCAGGGTGAATGTTTTGGCTTTGGCGAGGGCTTGGCGGGCTTCTTCGGAGGCGTCGATCGGGAGGTCTTCGTGCGGGTGGCGAAGATTTTTAGACTTATTAGAAGGAGGATGGTGGGGATGCGGAGCATCTTTGGCGGGAGGTTGCGCGACCGGAGTCGCGCGGTCCGGTTGTTGGGATGTTTGGCGATGAGTCTAGAAGCCTCAGCCACCGGAATCGAGCTTGATGTTATCGATATAGACGCGCTTCTGGGCTTGTGGGGAGAAGGCGAAGACGCCGGGTGCACCGTTCGGATGGCAGTGTTTGACGGGGACTTCGATGGTCCAGGCGGCGGGTTCGTCTTCATCGCGTGGCCAGACTTTGGCGAAGACGGTGCCGGTGCCGTCTTCGTTAGCTTTGACGTGGGTCTTGAGGGTGTACCAGGTGTTTGGCGTGATCTTGAATTTCACGGACTGGCTGACACGCTCGTAGTTCGAGGAGACTTCGAGGATCTGGGCGTTGCCGACGAGGGCGATGAGGTAGCGTTGATTGACGAGGCCAACGCTCGACATGATGCGGCGGTTGCCATCGGTGGCGACGTCGGCTTGGAGGACGTAGTCGCTTTCATGAACGTTGCCGAAGAAGTTCATGGTCCGCTGGAAGAGGACGTTGTCGAGGCGGTTGGCGAGGACTTTGGAGCCGTCTTTTTCAAGGACATACCATTTGATACGCGCGCCGAGCCATGGGAGCGGCGGGAAGTTGACGGCTTCGGTTTCGTCGAACTCGTTTTTCATGCTGAGCTCGATTTTCTCGAAGTCTTCGGCGTAGCCGGGGCCGGCGACGACGCGGCCGCGGGTGGTGGCGCTCATGCCATTGAAGGTGGCCTTGAAGGCGCCGGCGGAAAGTTGGGCGTCGGGGCCAGCGCTGAGGGTGTTGCCTTGGAAGGTGGCGTCGACTTGGGCTTTTACTTTGGCGGTGGGGGGGATGAAGACTTCCCATTTCTCTGGGGTGACTTCTTTGACGCGCTTGCCGAATGGATCGAGGCCGAAGACTTTGAAGGTTTCGGACTGGTCGGCTTTGAGGGCGAATTCGTTGGGGACGATTTGGATTTTGGCGATGTCGCCGGTGATTGGCTCACCGAGCTTTTTGAAATCCCTGCCTGTTCCGATCATTTCCTCTTCTTGATCTGCCTGGCGGACTGAAGTCCGCGCTCCGTCTCCCCAGCAGTGGATTTTCGATTTGGTGAAGAGGTAGACCTTTCCTGCCCAAATGGAGGGGGCGCCGAGGCAGTTTTCGGCGAGTTTGGCTTCGGAAAGGATTTCGGCACCGGTTTCGCCGGGTTTGACGACGTAGAAGTGGCCGTCGAAGAAGGGGATGTAGAGGTTGCCGTCGCCGTAGGTGGGTGAGGCGTGGATTTGATCGGGCGCGAGCTTTTTGCGCCAGAGGGTTTTGCCGGTTTCGGGGTCGGTGCAGAGGAGTTCGCCGACGTTGATGGTGGTGAAGAGTTTGCCTTCCGCGAGGACTGGGGATGAGGTGAAGGCGGTGTAGTCATCGTTGCGCCAGATTTCGGCATCTTTCCCGAGGACGAGCTGTTCCTTCGGGTAGGTGGTGGGGATCTTGATGCAGGTCATGCGTCCAGTGGTAGAGGCATCGAGATTTTCGGAGCCGTGGATCGCGACGAGTTTGTCGTCGCCGAGGAGGATGACCTGGGAGTTCACGCCACCGGCCGAGATGGGCATGCGCCAGAGGGGTTTGCCAGTGCGGGCATCGACGCCGTAGACGTTGCCATCGCCACCGCCGCAGTAGAAGACGTCGTGGCCTTCGAGTTTGGCGAAGACGGGCATGGCGAAGGAGGAATCGACGGGACGGACGCCGGGAGTGGAGTCCCAGACGGGTTCGCCGGTGATTTTGTCAAAGGCGTAGAAGCGGTCGGCAGCGGGTCCGGTGAGGCCCCAGTTGGCGGTGACGCAGTGGAAGATTACGAGGTCATCGATGATGGCGGGCGAGCCGGTGCGGCCGTTGGGGAAAGTGAGGCGGCCGAATTCCTCGATGAGCGAGATTTCCCAGAGCTGTTTGCCGTCGCGGGTGAAGCCGACGCAGCGCCCGTTGGAGGTCTGGAGGTAGACGTTTCCGGTTTCGGGATCGACGATGGGTGCGCCGACGCCGTAGCGGTTGTAGACGACGTCCGAGATATAGTCTGAGAAGCGGACTTCCCATTTTTTCTCGCCGGTGGTGGCGTCGAGGCAGAGCAGGGCCTCTTGGGTGTCTTCGCCTTTTTCGCCGTAGAATCCGAAGGCGTAGAGCTTGCCATCGGCGATGACGGGGGTGCCGGCACCTTGGATTTCGTAGGTCCAGAGCTCTTTGCCGGGCTGGAGGTCGGTGGGGAGGTCTTTCTCCGCCGATGCGCCGGTTTGGGCAGGGCCGCGCCAGTTGAGCCAGCCGGTGACCTCGGCGTGGAGGTGTGGGGCAAGTACGAGGCCGGCGATGAGCGCGAGGGTGGAGAAAGGTTTCATGAAGCGAGAGCCTAGAGGCTAATTCTTAAATTTCAAATAGGTGCGGGTCGGGAGTCGACGAGCGATTGGGGTATTTGAGCGGATGGTGGCGGGTTCTTCCTGGGAGGGAAGGGAGAAGGTGGGTGAGCTGGTGGGTGAGCTGGTGGGCAGGGCGGGAACGCCCTTGCTCCCTTTTCTTTTTCCTTAGAAGGTGGTGCTTACGCGGATGCCGAATTGCTGGGGAGCTCCGGGAGCGCCGGCGGCAATCTGCGGGTTGATGAAGGTGTAGTATGGTTCGTCGAGCAGGTTGCTGCCGAAGAGGGCGACACTGTAGTTTTCGGTGGCGTAGCCGATTTCTGCATCCCAGGTGAGGGCGGCGTCCTGCGAAAAACGGGCGGTGTTGGCGGAATCAAACTTTGTTGGGCCGAAGACCCGGGCCGTGGTTCCGACATAGAAGCCGCAATCCAGTTCGTAGCGAATACCGAAGCTGCCGGTATACTCCGGGACGAAAGGGACGGTATTTCCGTTGTAGTTCGTGGTCACGCCCGTGCCGGGGTCGGTGGTCATGAAGCGGTCAAATTCAGCATCAGTGTAGCCGAAGGCACCACGAATCATGAGGCGATCGATGGGGGTCCAGGCGATGTCAGCTTCGATGCCGCGGGAGGTGACTTCATCGGCATTCAGGATAAAGAAGTCCGTGGTCCGCAGGGCTCCTTGATTGACCTGATAGTCGTCGATTTGATCCCAGAAGGCGCGCAGTCCGATGCGGACTGCTTGGGATTTACAGAAATAGTCAAAGCCGATTTCGTTCGACCAATTTTCTTCGCGGTCGTAGCTGGGGTTGATCGTGCTATCGACGAATGCGGAGTAGCCGCCGGGCTTGATGCCGATCGAGGAACGAGCGAAGAGGCTGATGGCGTTCGTCGCTTGATAGGTGAGGCCTAGGGAGGGCGAGACGAAGGTCTCGTCTTTTGAGTCGCGCACGACGTTGGTTCCTGGAAGCGGTGCGCGCGCGATCTTCGTGCGGTTGATTTCCGTATCGTAGTAGTCGACGCGCAGGCCGGCATCGAGGTCGAGACGATCGTTGATGGCAAAGGTGGCGTTGGCGTAGGCAGCGAGGTTGAGTTGATCGATCTCGAAGTCGGTGGTCTCGTCGAGGACGGGGACGAAGAAGCCGCCGGGGCCGAAAGGTGCTTGGGTCTGGCGTCCGGTCACGCCGCTGTTTTCAGTCCAGATCTGAAAAAGACCAGTGCGCCAGCGGATGGGGGTGTCTTCGGCGGAAGAGAAGCGGATTTCATTGGAGATGAGGTCCTGACGCTGAACGATCTGCGAGCGGGAATCGACAGGGAAGCCGCCGAATGGTGGGGAGGGTATCGCGCGTGTTTGGAGGTCGAGGTCGACGGTCGAGGGGTCGAGACTCCACGTTTGGTAGCTGGAGATGGTTTCCAATTTTCCCCAGCTCAGGTCCTTCCGTGAATGAAGGGAGATCTGGTAGCGCTCGAGTTCGGTGACTCCAGGGTTGTCGGAGAGAACGGTGAAGGGGTCGGGGCTGGAGAGTAGGGAAAGCCGCTGTGAGCCATCGTCGACCTTTTCCGCGAAGAAGCGCAGGCTCAGCTCGAAGTCGTCGCTGGGATTCCAGTAGAGTTTGAGCAGGCCGCCGCTTGACTCGCGGTCGTCGGTTTCGGTGTTGTAAGTCACATTTCGGATGAAGCCGTCGCGCTGATCGTGAAACAGCTGGAGTGAATAGGAGAAGTCGCCACCGAGCGGGCCGGAATTGAGGAGTCGGAGGCCTACTTGGTCGTAGGATCCGTATTCAGCGGTGAGTTTGGTGAATTGGGATTCGGTCTGCCTCGGGGTGGTCATTTCAACCATGCCTGCGGCCCCGTTTCTGCCGAACCATGGTCCCTGCGGGCCGCGGTAAACGCGCACCTCGGAGAGCTCGAGGAGGTCCGAGGGATAGGTGTAGGCATCGCCGAGCGGGACGTCATCGACGTAGAGACCGACGGCTGGTGGGCCGAAGAAGAGCGTATTGGTCGAGCCACGCATGGTGACGACCTGACCGTAGCCGCGTGAGTCGGCGGAGACGATGTTGAAGCCGGGGACGAGGCCGGTGAGGTCGGAGAGGGTTTCGACTTGAAAGAGGTCGAGCGAATCGGTGGAGAGGACGCTCACGGCCGAAAGGTTTTCTTCAGCGCGTTCGGCTTCGACGATCGTGGTGGGCAGGGTCTCGAGGTCTTGCGACGTCGCGAAAGTCGTGCAAAGGGCGGAAATGGCGAGGGTGATTCGAGTGGAGTGCATTCAGGCGGGAGTTTGGGAGTAATATTTGACGGGTCAATCTTTCGCTGGCAGGATGAGACAGTTTTCAGAAACTGCCGTAGATTGCCAGATACGTTATGAATACGCGATTTCACCCAATTATTGCCGCGAGTTTCGTCATCACTTCGTTTTTGTCGGCCGCCGATGTGAAAGGCTGGCGGAATGGGGGCAATGGTCTCTTTCCCGAGGCGAAGCCGGCTCTCGACTGGAAGGCTGATTCGAAACTGAAATGGGTAACGGCTTTGGATTCTCGGAGCAATGCCTCGCCGATTCTGGTGGGCGGCAAGCTTTTCCTGACAGCCGAGCCGGCGACGCTGATCTGTGTGGATGCGAAGAGCGGGAAAATTCTGTGGGAGAAGTCGAACGAGTATGGCGACCTGGTGGAGATGACGCCGGAAGAGCGGGCCAAGGCCGAGGCGGCGAAGGGGGAGGCAGAAGCATTGACGAAAAAGGCGGAGCCGCTGGAGCGCGATCTCTATCGGGCGGAACGGAGGCTGAGACGGAACCGCGGTGACAAGGAACTTGAGAAGGAGGTGGCGGAACTGAAGGCGAAGATTGCTGAGATCACGAAAGCGACCGGAGGAAATTCCGCAAGCGACCGGAAGCCGAAGACTCATGATACGAATGGTTATGCGTCCTACACTCCGGTGTCGGATGGGAAACATGTCTTCGCTTGTTACGGCATCGGTGTGGTGGTGGCGTATGATTTCGAGGGAAACCGGGTCTGGCACAAACGGTTTGAAGGTCCGGACCATGATTGGGGTGGCGCGTGCTCGCCGACGCTTGTCGGAGGGAAGTTGATCATGCGCTTCAAGGACTACCACGCGCTTGACCCGGCGACGGGTGAGGAGCTTTGGAGAACGCCGTCGGAAGGCGTGGTTTTCAATGCGGCGGCAAACTTTGAATTGGAAGGAAAAGCGTTTTTGATCACGCCACGAGGGGAGTTGATCCGAGTGGATGATGGCAAGAAGCTGTGGTCGGCGGGTTATGAGGTGGAAGCCAAGCCATGGTGTTTCATGAACACACCATCGGTGATTGGGAACCGCATTTACTTCGCGCATGGCAGCGAAGGCCAGCAGGGCGATGCGTATTGCTTGGGGATTCCTTCGACGGTGGCGGATATGGAAAAGGCCGGCCTGAAGGAAATTTGGCACACGGAAACGGTGAAAAACCGCTACTATTCATCGCCGTTGGTGGTGGATGGCGTGGTGCATTTGATCACACGCGACTACGACCTGCAGGCGCTCGATGCGGCCACAGGTGAGCTTTTTTATGAGCAGAAGGTGAAAGGACTGACGGGAACGGCCTATCCAAGTCTGACTCTGGCGGGCGAGGTGATCGTGGTCGGTGCAGAAGATGGACGGGTTGCATTTGTGAAGCCCGGGAAGACTTATGAAGAAGTGGCTCGCACGGAAGTGAAGCCGTTTCGCTGCTCACCGATATTCGCCGATGGCGTGGGCTATCTGCGGACCCAGGAATCACTGATGGCGATTGCCGGGGAGTGAGGGGCGGACGGCCAAAAGCCTCCCTTTCCACTCATGGCGCTTCGGAAAGCGCCACTCCTCACTTGCGGGGAAGAGTTTGCAGGATATGATTCGCGACGATGAAAGCTCCCATATTCCTTTTCGCCCTGACCGCGATGGTCGGAAGCTCCGTGGCTCAAGACTGGCCTCGCTACCTCGGCCCTGATGGGAATGCGCGGGTCGATGGAAAAATCTCAACCGATTGGGGGTCGAAGAAGCCGAAGGAGCTTTGGAAAAAGCAGCTGGGTGCAGGATGCACGAGTTTTGCGATCGCTGGTGGCAAAGCGGTGGTGATGGGAAATGACGGCGGCAAGGACACCGTCTGGTGCCTTGATGCGAAGTCGGGTACTGTGATCTGGAAGTATTCGTATGAGGAAGATCTTCAGCCGAAACTCTATGCGGGTGGGCCTAATGCTACGCCGACGATTGATGGCGATTTCGTCTACACGCTGAGCAAGACGGGGAATCTATTTTGCCTCTCGATGGTGGATGGCAATGTCATTTGGCACAAACACTACCAAACCGACTTTGGAGGAACGGCGCCGTCTTGGGGCTACTCGGCCTCACCGATCATGCGGGGAACGGCGCTGTATTGCCTGCCTTGTGCGAAGGACGAAGCGGTCTACGTGCTGAATGCCGCGACCGGTGAGGTGGAATCGAAGTTCGGAGGCAAGACCAAGCCCGGATATGCGGCTCCAGTCTTTTTCGACTACGAGGGGACGCCTGCGATGGCTGGATTTTTCGGGCGCGAATTGGTCGGCTATAATGTGAACACGGGCAAGGAGCTTTTTGAGTTCACCTGGCGCACGTCTTATGACATCAATGCGAGCAACCCGCAGTATTACGATGGCATGATGTTCCTGGCCTCCGGTTACGGGATGGGCTACGCGGTGGTCGATGTCACGAAGAGCAAGGCGACGGTGCTTCACAAGGAAGAGGACACGCGCATGATTTTCCAGAACAGTATTCTGGTCGAGGGAGACATCCTAGGGGTGTTTGGTGACAAGAACATCGATGCTGAACTGATCCGCATGGACATGAAATCGGGCGAGATTCGTTGGCGCGAAGAGATGCCGGGGACGCGTGGTAGTTCTCTGATGGTTGGAGACACGATGGTGATTCTTTCCGAAACAGGAGATATTATTGCAGGGAGTCCGGCCAAGACCGGCTGGAAAGAACATGGTCGCGTGAAGCCGCTCTCGGGACTTTGTTGGGCACCGATCGCTTACTCGGACGGTATGATTTTCGCCCGCAGCAACAAAGGTGAAGCGGTTTGTCTGAAGGTCGACTGAACTTTTAAGCCCTCATCAATCTATGAAATCGACAATCGTCATCCTCGCCCTCGCGGGAAGTCACTGTGCCTCGGGAGTCGTCACGGTGCAATCCTACAGCCACTCGCCGGCACCGAGCTCATCCTATCCTGATAGCGGCAATCAAGAACTGACCGACGGCATCGGCGACGTCCCCACTTGGGGTGGTGGCAATACCATCACCGCAAGTGATATCGGACCTTTCGTTGGCTGGCTTAATACCAATGCTTCGACCACGTTTACTTTCGATAGCAGCTACAACGTCAGCCGAGTGACCGTGTGGGCCGCTGACAGCGATGGAGCCGCCGGAGTGGGTCTGCCTCTGACCATCACCCTCACCGACCCCAATTCCTCTTTCACGCAAACCTTCAATGTGACCAATCCAGCAGGTGCCGGCGATATGCTGCCAATCGTAATGGATGGTTTCAGTGTGAACACCAACCAACTCCAAGTGTCCTTCACTCGCGGACAGGCATGGACAATGCTGAGCGAGGTAAGCTTCGAAACCGTTCCGGAACCCTCGTCCGGGATTTTGATGGCGGTCACTTCTCTTTTCGTTTTCCGCCGCAAACCTTAGGATTCAGACTTTCGTCCTGAAGCATCACCTCGGGGTGTTTGACCGCAGTTAGTCGATCCGGCCTCGTCCACCGCCACCCGGGTCTCGTGTGACAAGGCTTGGATTGGGAGCTACTTTCCATACTCCCGACTCATCCCAGGGAAATCGGCGAGCGCTGGATCGAAAGGGTCAGGCATGCCAAGCTGGTGAGCGATTGTTTCAGAAGCACCGGCGAGCGAAGCTCGAAAAGAATGGGGCCATCAATCATCTTCCAGCGCCCTCCTGAACTCTTCACGCTTCCCAATCACGGCTGCTCCGGCATAATCTTACCCACATGATTTTCGACATGCCGTTCCCCTACGCTCCCGACCCCGAGGAGCCGATCGTCCCCGAAATTTCCAGCAACCTTCTTGAACAGCTTTTTTGCGCCGCCGGAGAGACCCTGAAGGCCAGACCTTGGAAAACCCTCCACGATACCGACTGGTTCGGTATCGTGGATCCCGATACTGGCGACACCCACGTCGTCGCCATCATGGGGGCCGCCAAGCAGTTTTTCGCCGTCCAGGTTTACCTCCCCGATGAAGGCATCCGTTTCTGGAATGACTTTCTCCTCAACGACGAACCCAACATCACCCTGGGCCAATATCAAAACCGCATGGTCTCGTGCGAATTCGTCTCATGGAATGAAGAAGACCTCGATGAGACCGACATGGCGCGCAATGAAGACCACGACCCGTGTCTGGAGGTCGATTATCTCGACTCGTTCCTTTTCCGCTCGACCCTCCCCGGCTGTGTCAACTGGCACCCCACCGAGGATGAGGCCCGCAAGCTCCTCGACGCCCTGCGGCTGGTCCCCCGCTTCCTCAAACAGTGGAAAAAGCTTCCGCAAAAGTGCTACGAAGCCGAGTTCGGAGACCTCATGCCGTGGATTCCCTGTTACCAACTCCCGGGAAAAAAGGATCGCGGCCAGGCCGACCAGTGGGAACTCACCACCGTCCGCTTTCCCGAAGTCGAGGGCCCGGAACCCTACCTACCCGACGAGCTTTTCCCGACCCGCGTCGCCGCGTATCCTCTGCGGAAAGGCGAGACCTGGCAAATCGACAGCGCCCAGTTCGGGAAAGCCGTCATGACCGGCGGTCGTCCCACATGGCTTGTCATTCATCTCGCCGCAGTCGAGCAGAGCGGCTTCACGCTGGGCTCCGAACTCCTACCCGGCACGGAAGCCCCTGAAATAGGCCTGCGGAAGAGCTTCCTGAGAGCCATCAGCGAAGCCGGCCACCTTCCCGAGAAGCTGAAGGTCCGCACCCCCCTCGCCAAGAGGGTCTTCGAGGACATCCCCGGACTCAAGGTCATCTTGCAGGATGAACTCCCAGAGTTCGACGAAGTCGTCGGCCACTTTTGTCAGGGTGCCGACATGCTTTCCGACGATCACCCGCTAGGCAAGCTCTCTCCCGAACTCATGGAGCAAGTCGATTCCCTCATGGCGAGCGCTCCCCCGCTCGACCAGATCACCCCACAAGTGATGGCGGATCTGGTCGCCCGGATTACTGAAATCGACGGTGGCGACGAAGTCATCAAGGCACTACTTCCGCAAGCCGAGGAGGGGATCACCCCTTTCCCAAAGCTCGACTCCCCCGCCCTCAAGGAAATGGAATTCAATACGGCGGAAGAAGCCCCCCGCTCCCCAGCTCCAAAGCCCATAGACGGCAAAATCGGCGAACGCTTCGTTCTCCGCATCGACCTCGAAAGCTCCGGCCCTCCCGTCTGGCGACGCCTCAGCATCAGCAGCGGTGCCACTTTCTACGACCTGCACTACGCCATCCAGGCGCTCTTCGACTGGGATGGCGACCATTGCCACACTTTCCAGAAACGTAAGGGGAGTCGCACCGTCAGCAGCATCGGACCGGAAGACGAATACGACGACCAATCCGAGTATGACACCCTGATCAAAGAGGTCTTCAAACGCAAAGGCTCGAAAATCCATTACGTCTATGATTTCGGCGACAAATGGACCCACCTCATCCGACTCGAGGAAAAAGTGAAATCCACCCCCGGGGAAAGAGGCCCAGTCTGCCTCGCCGGGCTCGGCATCGCCCCGCCGGAAGACTGCGGCGGCATCTGGGGCTGGCTGGGCCTCCTCGATCCCGAGTCGGGATATGCCGAAGAACACGATTGGGACCCCGAATTCCTTCGTCACCTTCGCGAAGGAAAGTTCGACCCGAAAAGCGTCATCTTCCGCTGAGCGAGATTCTTTGATAAATCAGTGTTCACAACGGCATCCACGCCGTCAAAATCCCGGGACGGCCTCCTCCATCGCCACCCAAACCCGGGCCCCTTTCCTCACCAACCTTGAACACCCGCGTCCACCTCAGCCGCATCGTCGCCTACAACTGGTATGGCTACCGCCGCATCATCGAGCTCTCCGGCCTCTCGCTCATCACCGGGGCCAATGGCTCAGGAAAAAGCGCGCTCCTCGACCTGCTTCAGTTTGTTCTGTTAGGTGAGCAGCACAGCCGTTTCAACAAAGCCGCCGCTGGCGCTGGCAGCGGTCGCACCCTGCGTGGCTACTGCCTCTGCGATACCAACACGGTCGGAAAAGACGGCCAGGAACGCTACCTCCGCCCCTCCGGCGTGACCCTCGGCGCCCTCGAATTTTCATGGCCCGCCAAAGACGGCGAAGAACCACGCCGCGAAACCTGGGGCGCTCGCATCGAATACGAAGGCCCGACCGCCAAACCACGCACCGTTTGGTTCACCGTGCCCACCCGCCTTGAAGGCGAGGACTTCCTCGGTCAGGACCTCGTTTCCGATTCCCTCCAATTCCTCACCGAGGACGAATTCCGCGTCCACGTGAAGCGCGAACTCGGCGGCGAAATCTTCGATCGCCAAACGACTTACCTCGAGGAAATGGGCTCCCGCTCGCACCTCGGATTCGATCGTCGGCAGATGAACAAAACCCTGCCAAACTCGATGGCTTTCCAGCCGGTCGAGTCCTTCGAAAAGTTCATCCGTGAGTATCTGTTAGAACAAGCGCTTCCCGATGTCACCACCGTTCGCAGCAGTGTCGATGCCCACCGCCGCGCCCAGGACCGCTTGGAAAAAATGCGCGACCAGCACGCGCGCCTGACCCGCATCAGCGAACGTCACCACGCCTGGCTCGAAGCCCGCCGTGAGTCCGCGCTTTTCCGCCACCTTCGCGATGCCCTTTCTCACGAAGAACGCCGCGAAAAACTCGAAAAGTGCCGCGCCGAACTCAGCACCCTGCGCCACGAACACGCCGAGCAGCGCGCCGACCACGAAGCCGCCCTCAAGGAGCGTAACGAACTCGACGCTCAACTCCGCGAAGTCCGCCTCGTCGCCGGCAACGACACCCAGATCACCGCGCTCGCCAATCAACGCAGCCGCCGCGACGAAGTCGCCAGCGAACTCACCGGTCTGAACGAAGCCGCGAAAACCGCCCGCGAGTATCTTCACGACCGCGTCTCGCATTGGAAACAGTGGCTGAAAATGGCCGACGGCCTCGAGCTCAAAACCCCGGACAACACCGCCGACTGGCTCGAAACCATGCGCGGCATCGATGAAGCCGCCGGGCTCGACGCCGCCGAGAAAATGCCGCGCATCTATCATGAGCTTCACAACAGCGCGACCGATGGACTTCGCCCGGTTCGCGAAAAACTCAGCGACCTCGAAGCCCGCGAACTCCGCCTCAAACGCGAACTCGAAGACCTCACCCACAAAGGCAGCTCGCAAGCATCACCACTGCTCGATGCCCTGAAAGCCCGCGGCCAAAAAGCAGAGGCCCTCGCCCGCGTCATCGAAGTCAAACCCACCGCCGAAGCGTGGTGGCCGCTTCTCGAATCCCTCCTCGGCGACGACCGCCAAGCCGTCCTCGCCGATGACTTCCGCGCCGCCTGGGAACAGGCAAACAAAGTTGGCATCAGCAATGAATCCCTCGTCCACCCCGACGAACTCACCACCGAATCCAAGCCGACCAAAGGCTCGGTCGCCTCGTTCTTCGACACCAAGCACCCGCTCGCCGCTCGCTTTCTCCAGCACCGCTACGGCGATCTCATCACGGTCGATAAGTCCGCCAAACTCGACACCCATCCTCGCGCCCTTTCGAAAGACGGCTGGCTCAAGGACCCTCCGCTACGCATCCGCCTTCAGCCATCGAAGGATCTCACCATCGGCGAAGAAGGCCGACGCCGACTCGCCGCGCGCCTCGAAGAAGACCTCGCCGCTCTAACAGAAGAGATCGCCGGCCTGCGTCGCCAGCAGGACGAGTGGCAGACTTTCCTCCATCGCGGCACCCACTGGGAACTCGACAAAGCCACCCGCCCCGAAGGCACCAGCCGCCTCCACAAACTCCCCGACCTCCGCAAGGAACTCCAGCAGCTCGAAGAAACCATCCGCCTGCTCGCGACCCCCGAGCGCGAGGAGGTCGTTGAAAAACTCCGCGTGCTCGAAAACACCTACAAAGGTGCCGCCGAACGCGTCATCCGACTCGACGAGCGGATGAACAAAGCACGCCAGCGAGAAACCGAACTCAGCGACAACGAAGAGCACTTCGCCACCGAAGAAGAACGCTACCGCATCGAACGCCAGCACAGCCGCGAGTCCCTCGAAGGCTTCCTCGATTCCGAAATCGATGAACGACTCAGCGCCTGTGTCGCCGAGTTTCCCACCTGGTCCAAGCGCATCGAAGCCGCCGCGCTGGTCGCCCAAACCCAGCTTCACGATGCCGACAAAGCCCGCGACGAACGCCAGCGCGAACGTCTCGCCCTCGCCGAATCCCACTCCGAAACCGCCGACGCCTTCGACCCCGAAGACGACGACAACACCCGCTACGACCTCCGCCGCATCGAGCTCGAAGAGCACGACCTCGACCGCTTCACGCAGGAAGCCGAAGACGCCCGCCGCGAGTGGGAAGACCGTCTCCAGCATCAGGTGTTAGATGTTTTAAAAGAGAAACTCGACGAAGCCGAGCGCACCAAACGCGAGCTCAACAAGGCCATGGATCACGAGATCGGTGGCTGGCGCTATCAACTCAGCATGCGCAAGGACCTCAGCCACACCGCCATCTGGGCACTCGTCGACAAAGGCCTCAACCCCGGCCTCGAACTCATGGCCGCCGCCGCAAGAGAGGAAATCGAAAACGCCAAAGCCGCCCTCATGGAAGCCATCGAGAACGCCGACGAACCCCGTCACCAGCGCGCCCTCGACTACCGCTACTACCACCACTGGGACATCCAGGCCCATCCGGTCGGCCAGGGCGAAGGTGCCGCCGTCTCACTCAACAAAAGCGCCAAAAAGCAAAGTGGCGGTGAAAACCAAGCACCCTTCTTCGTCGCCATGCTCGCCGCCTTCCAGCGCGTCTATGACCTCGGCGACCGCAACCCGAAGCCCAATCTCGGCGTCATCATCATGGACGAGGCCTTCTCGAAACTCTCCGGCGACCGCATCGACGCCTGTCTCGCCCTCGCCCGCAACTTCGGCCTGCAACTCGTCATGGCCTTCCCCGAGGACCGCCTTCCCACGATGATCGAGCACGCCGAAACCGTCCTTCAATGCCGCGTCGAACGCGCCTACGACAGCACCCGAAACGGAGCCATCGCCGACATCGAAAACTGGGTCGTCAAAGTCGACCGCGACCTGCTCGCCGAGGCTCTCACATGAATCACGATCCGACTCTATCCGAATTGCGAAGTCGCACACTGTGCTTAGAACATATCGGAACGACAGGCGCTTAGCTTACTCACTTCTCAGGAACCTCATCACGTTTGAGCGCCGCCTCAAAGAGAACTTTAAGCTCATCCAATTTCAAAGACACTTCAGACGGAATCAACTTCACATCAAGGTGCTCGACCAGACGATGAAACTCCCCTTTTCGAAGCAACATCTGCCCTCCAACTTCGTGCGCCAAACGCCTAAAGAACTCTTCCGCAAAACTGCTCAGCTTCTGCCGCTCGGTCTTCGCCTCCCAAATGATCCGAGCTGCATTAGCTGGTGAATGCTTCCATGTGTCAAAATCGCCTCTTTCTCCACCAAAAACCGTCTCAAGTATCAAACCATCTAAAACTGACTGGATTTGACTCCGAAAACCATCAAACAACTCCATACCCTGATATCGCGATATGGCGTAGCGCCGGAGCAACTCCGGAGCCACAAAGTAGTTCTCAATTTCATATCGCTTCCAGTAGCGAATCAGCAGACAACCACGATCAACATCCTGCCGTCCCCTCCCATCATTATCGAGGACTGCCAGCCCCTTAAGGTTAGGCAGCAATTCGCGCAAGCCATTGAAGTGATCCAAGGGAGTAACACCAAAACCACCTTCAACTCGCTCCAACTCACTATCGGCACTAGATTCGGGATAGTTATTAGCAACATAGAAGGAGTTGATCCGTTCGTCCCATAAGGCAGCAGCAGGGTGACCAAGGCGTTCCGCAAAGGCACGCAAGATGTCGATGTCAGTACCTCCTTCGACATAGAGCACATAACCCCGCTCTCTCGCCTTCACATAGTGCGCTGCACCAAAGTGCTTCAAGCTGTTACGAATATCAGCCTTCTTTGCCAAGTCATCAGCACGACCTTCCAGAAGCAAGGTGAGATTCTTATCCAAAGCTTCATCCAAAATAACTTCGGAATGAGTAACGATCACGACCTGCGATCCATTTTCTGTAGCGATCTCCCTTAGAAGGATATATACTTGCTTTTGGCGTAGAATTTCGAGATGAGCATCTGGCTCGTCCACCAAAAGCACGCTGCGTTTATGTGAATAAAGATAGGCGAAAATCAGCAGCATTTGCTGGAATCCACGACCAGACAGCGCCACATCCAGCGCATCCTTCACACCCGCCTGCTGATATTGTAGCTCAATTGATCCTCTAGCAGTTTCCTCAGGGGTACCCAGCTGAACGTGAAACAGCCGATTCATCAGCTTCACGATCCGCTTCCAGTCGTCTGATGAATTCTGATAGACCAGTAGGCACAGGTTCCTCAGAACTTGTGCCGTCTGTCCCTGACCAAGCAGGACGTCAATTCTACCAGGTTGCAGGATTGGCTCTTCGGTTTCCAAGCCCGACATGGGATAAAGTAACTCAACTCTAACCGAAGCCGCCAACTCGATCAATTCCATGTCCGCCATCCCATCGTCGTCAGGGGCACAGTAAATCACCTCATCACCCCGCTGCGTGAATCGCATCTTAAGCGCTTGAACTTTTCCCTTAAACTCCACTCCCACGGTCAATGTGAGATCGACACCACTAACTCGTGAATTATGCCAAAAGAACCTCGTGCGCTGAACCGGAACCGCCACGATATTCAATCGGTTCAAAGGAACGGACGGACGCTCTTTTGCCGATGACTCCCTCCGCACATCAAACCAAGTTCGCACCGCTTGAGACCACAACGCCAACGCTTGAATCGCGCTAGTCTTCCCGCAGTTATTCGGCCCGATTAAGACCGCTGGATGATCTAGCTCAATCCGCTGCCGATCTCCGAAGCGCTTGAAGTTCTGGATCTCAATGTAGTGAAGTAATCGCATGTCTAATTCAATATCGGCCGCAAGAGTCCCTTGCGACACGGCAAACGTGACTGATCGGCGTGAACTAGGCAATCCTACGCTTCACCCAGCCAGCCAGCCGATCGGCTCACGGAAAGCCCTTTCAATCGGGTCCAATCCTGAATACACACCTCTTGAATAGTCGGCCTGCTTCCCCTGAAGTAGCTACCACTTCGAGCAACTTCCGAGTCGAGTATCGATAGCCGCCTCGCTTTACGAAAAGAATCCGAAAGATACCTAAGCTCACCCTTATCTCACTGAATTATGCCCAACACCCTACAGTCCACATGAATCACCCCGTCTGGCTCACCGAGTTCCATCGCCGCTGGCACGCTGCCCGCAGCCGGACCACGCGAGCCAGCACCCGCGCCTACGGCATGCGCTGGCCCGAGCTCCTTGATGCCGCGGGAATCACCCGAGCCGAGGACATCCGCACCGCCACCCGCGAAGCCGAAGCCCTCGAACGCGAGGGAAAACTCTCGCTCAAGCGCCACAAGTATCGCACCGAGATCATCGAGCGACTGATCCTGCCACTGGAGGCAGAAAACTGGCTTCACGAGCTTTTCGAAACCGAAGACAGCGCCGCCATTCTCAGCCGTTCCCTTCAGATCATCGACTGGCAACCTGAGCACCCACTGCTTCCCGACGAGTGGTCGACGCTCCTCGCCAAGCTTCACGGACTCTTCCGGGAAGGCACCAGCCTGCGCCCTTTCAGTTGGCGTCAGCCCGACAACCTCGCCTCGCTGCTAAAACTCCTCTTCAATCTAACATCCCGGGAATGGAAGGATGGAACGCTCATCCGCAGCGCCAGCGTCGACCTCGGCTACGACTCCAAATTCCTCGAACGCCGACAGCATTCGATCAACGCCGGCCTCAGCCTGATGTTCGCGCGCTCCAGCAGCCTCGCCGAACTGGGCTTCGTCATGAGCGAGGCGATGCTTCTCACCCAAGGCCCGCTAATCCTCCATTTTCCCGACGGAAAATCCATCGACTACAGCCACCGAGCACCTCACAAGATCTCCCTCGCCGACCTCGAACTCGCCACCCGCATCGAAACACCCGCCAAGCGCCTGCTCACCATCGAGAACAGCAAAACCACCTTCCGCCAGTTCGCCGCGGCGAATGAAGATGCTACGACACTTCTAGTAGCAAGCTCCTTTCCGACGGCCGCGCTCGTCACTTTTCTGCGAAAACTGCCAGCTCACCTTGAGCACCACCATTTCGGCGACAGCGATGCCACCGGCTTCCTCATTCTTCTAAAAATCCGCGAAGTCGCATCCGGTCCCGTGCACGCCTTCCACATGAAATGGCGCGGCCCGGATCCTGACGTCCCGATTTCAGATCGAGACCTCGCCATTTTCCGAAACCTATCCGGCGACCCGCTAATGGCCGATTGCCAACCTGCGATCAACGCCTTCACCTTCACCCAGTGCATGGGCAACTTCGAACAGGAAAGCCTCGGCCCACCCACCATCCAAGGCTGGCCGTTTTTCCCTCCCGCTCATCCCATCGGATAAAGGATCTCCTGACTCACGGCATCAATCGCCGCAAGCGTCGCGTCATCGAGCTTCAATCCCGCCGCCGCAAGGATCGGATCAAGCTGCTTTTCCGCGCTCACGCCGATGATCGTGCTCGCCACGAAGTCATGCTGCTTGCTCCAAGCGACTGCCAATGTCACCGGATCGATTCCGGCTTCAGCTGCGATGGCCATGAAGCGCTTGGTCGACTCGACCGACTTGTCATTGACGAAGCGAGCCGCCATCGCCTTCTGACGCGGACCACCGTTCTGAATGTAGTCGCTGAAGCGCGCTCCTTTCGGCGTGGCACCATCGTTGTATTTTCCGGAAAGAACGCCGCCACCGATCGGGCTGTAGGGCAAAAGGCTCACCTTTTCCCGTCGGCAAACATCCGCCAGCTCATCTTCAAAGCGACGGTTGTTCAGCGAGAAGTTATTCTGAATCGTATCCATCCGCGTGTATCCGCCGCTGTCCGCCGCCCAAAGCGATTTCATCATGCCATAGGCATTGTCGTTGCTTGTTCCGATCGCCCGCACCTTCCCCTCACGCACGAAGTCATCGAGCGGCTCAAGCACGTCATCGTAACGCATCCCGTGATCCGGCCAGTGGAGCTGATAGAGATCGATGTAATCCGTCTGCAAGCGACGCAGACTCCCCTCAAGAGCCCTCCTCATGTGCACCCGATCAAGCGCCGCCTTGCCATCACGGATCGGCGGGTTGAACCAGCCATGCGCCGCACCCGCGATCTTCGTGGCGATGATGACACCCTCACGCGGCTTTGTTTTCAACCAACGCCCAACGATCTCCTCGGTATCGCCCGCCAACTCCGCACTGGGAGGCACCGGATAAACTTCCGCCGTGTCGAAAAAATCGATCCCCGCATCGACCGAGCGATCCATGATTCGAAAGCTCTCTTTCTCATCCGCCTGCAAGCCAAAGGTCATCGTCCCTAGGCAGATTTCGCTCACTACAATGCCGCTCGTCCCAAGTCGTCGCTGTTCCATGGCTCAAAGGTGCCTTCCATCGCCGAGGGTGCAAGCCTCGATCAAAGCGACCGTCATCAGGTCGATCAAGCTGAGGAAGGAATCGGAACAGGATAAATAGGATCATGACTTCAAAATCCTATCCATCCTAGCCATCTTGGTCCGAAAAAACTCAGAGGCTGTCTGAAAAACAAAAGATTTGTGGAATTCATCTGAATCGTGGTTTCAAAATCTTCCTGTCATCCGGCATTTGCCACCACAAACAAGCGGACTGAAGATCCGCGCTCCAATTTTCAGACAGCCTCTCAGATGGGGCTGGATTTCACCCTAACTCGATCACCCTACGGCCGTCGTGCGGTCAAGACCACGTCGCGCATCGCCCCGAGAGCGCAGCCGATCGTAATGAGAGGCCACGTCCGGTTCCCAACAATTCTCGGCACTCTGGGTCACTTGCGTCCGGCTTGTGGCTGAAAAATAGTTCGTCCAGTCAGCTTGAAATCGCCACGATCCGTCCCAGATTCACCGGCCATGGGGAGATTGACTTTCCTTGTATGTCAGTTGACGAATCGTCTGAACCCAAAGCACTGTCCCAGTCATGAAATTGCCTCCGAAACGCAACTCATGGGTCGAACGCGATCGGCCCGTCGCACAAAGCCGCCCTGGGCTTGAATTGAAATTCGATGACGAGGCATTCCGTGATCTGGATGAGGAGACTGAGGAGGAAATCCCAACTGGCACCACCATTTCTCCAGAAGTTCTCTTCGAACTCCTTTCCCACGAGATCGACAAGCGCCGGATCTCCCTTACCGAAGAAGACATCGCCACCCATGCCACGGACAAGTGGAACGCGAACCACCGCCCGGATCTCGTTGTCTTCGCTGAATCGCGGGAAGACGTCGTCGCCGTGATGAAATTCGCTGCCCGTCACAAGGTTCCCGTGACCACCCGCGGTGCCGGTGTCGGCTATGTCGGGGGATGCGTTCCCATTTATGGCGGGATCGCACTCTCCGTGGCGCGCATGAATCGCATTCTTGAGATCAATCCGGCAGACGGTGTCGCTGTCGTCCAGCCCGGCGTCATCACTGGCGTGCTCCAGTCGGAAGTCGCTGCCCTCGGCTGGGACTACCCGCCTGATCCCGCTTCGCTGAAAGAGTGCTCGATTGGCGGCAACATCGCCACCAACGCCGGCGGTCCGCGATGTTTGAAGTATGGCGTGACTCGTAGTTACGTGCTCGGACTGGAAGTGGTCCTTCCCGATGGACATGTCATGCGTTGCGGCGGCCGCGTGCACAAAAACAAAACCGGCTTTGACCTCGTCGGACTCTTCACCGGCTCCGAAGGCATGCTTGGCGTGATCACGGAAGCCACCCTTCGCATCATTCCTAAACCGCCCGCTCGTGCCATGCTGGCCGCCGTCTTCCCGGAGTTCCCGATGGCTGCCGCCGCCGTGCAAGCGATCCTGAATGCAGGCCATCTTCCATCCGCACTGGAAATCACCGATGGCTTCACTCTCGCCGCCGCCCGCAAGCGACTCGGCCCCGAAGTCTTTCCCGAAGGACAAGCACACCTGATCGTTGAAATCGATGGTCGCCCGAAAGGAGTCGCCGCCGAACTCGAGGAACTCGTCACCTTGATCGGTGAACTCGGAGCCACCCAGGTTGATCGGGCCGAGGACGAAGAGGCATGCGAAGCTATTTGGAAACTACGCCGTCAGTTCTCCTACTCGCTGCGCGATACCGGCCTCACCAAGCTCAACGAGGACATTGTCGTCCCCCGCTCGAAGCTCGTCGAACTCGTCGAGTTCGCCCGCAGCCTCGAAGAAAAGACCGGAATCGCCGTCGCCTGCTTCGGTCATGCGGGTGATGGCAACATTCACACCAACCTGATGGTCGCGGACTACAGCGACCCAATGGTCCGGATGAAAGCTGACAAAGCCCTCGATCAGCTCTTCAGTTGGGTGCTCGAAAACGCTGGTGCCATCACGGGTGAACACGGCGTCGGCCTCGCCAAGAAGCCTTGGATCAAGCAAGCCCTCGGCTTGAACAACCTCGCCGTGCACCAAGCCATCAAGCGCGCCCTCGACCCTAAAGACACCCTCAATCCCGGTAAGTTCCTGGACTGAACGGAGTGGCGCTCTCCACGAGCGCCATGGCTGGGCAAGGCGACTTTCAGTCGCCAGTCCAATCAATCCACCCAAGCCGCCCTCGCCCAAACCGCATAGTGATCGGAAGCCTGAGCCTCCCGCGTCGCCGCCTTGCAAATTCCCGCATCGAACAACTTCGCCTCGCCGTTGACGAAAATGTGATCGACCTTCAAGCGATCGAGCCTCGACCCATCATCCGCCTCCCAGAAGTGTAGCGTCCTCCGATTCTTCTCCCCACCTTTCAGCATCTGATAAGGATCCTTCATCGCACCAGACCACGGGCCGAGGTTCTTCCCGGAAAGCATGACCCGCTCACCAACAAAGTAATCCACCGCCGGATTCCCACGTGTTGCATTGAAGTCACCTACCAGAATCACCGGATCCTCCGGGTGCTTTCTCCCATCGATCCTTGCCGCGATCAACGGAGCCGCGCGCTCGCGGGATGCCTGGCTCCGATGATCCCAATGCGTGTTGAAAACATAGAATGACCGCCCGGTCGAGCGGTCCCCCAGCCTCACCCAGGTCACCACGCGCACCACCTCGTTTCCCCAGCTTTTCGAACCCGCTTTCTCCGGCGTATCTGAAAGCCAGAACGTCCCCTGATCTTCGACATCCGGCGCGAAGCGATCCTTCTTCCACAAGATCGCGGCATACTCGCCGTCGTGCTTTCCATCATCGCGCCCGACCCCGAAAAACCCGTAGTCCGTCATCGATGCCCGCAAATCCGCCGCCTGCCCATGAAGTGCTTCCTGAATGCCAAACACATCCGGATCGATCTCCCTCAGACTCTTCACCACACGATCAATCCGATTCGGCCACGCCCTCCACGACTTATCCTGATCGCCTTCATAGCGGACATTGAAACTACAAAGCGTCAACTCTAACACCCCATCCTCACGAATCGCCACCGTCTTCGGCGGCGCCTCCTTCCGGCAGCCTCCTGTTAGAATCACAAGAAGCATCAAAACCCAGTAAATCCCTCTCATTCGCCGCTAATTATTTCAGGAAAGACATGCACGCCGATATCTTCGCGAGAACGTAGCGCCTTGCGCAGACGATCCACCATGATTTCACGTTTCGAAGCCTCGATCGCCGCGATGACTTCCTCCTTTGCCTCATCGTAAGACCGCTTCTCCGCAGGCTTCTTCTCCAGCACCTCGACCACATGCCAACCGATCTTGGTTCGGATCAAAACAGGCTCACCCATTGCCATCGCGAAGACCGGCGTCCCGAAATCCGCCGGCAAACGGTCCTCTGTCACCCAGCCCAGCTCACCACCGACATCCTTCGTCCGTGGATCTTCGCTCAAGCTCTTTGCCAGTTCCTCGAAACTTTTTCGCTTGGCTTGCAAATCTCCAAGCGCCTGTTCAAGAGCCTCTTTCGCCGCCGCCGATTCATGAAGAAGCGTCGATTGAAAGAGATGCCGAACCCGAACCCGTGGCGGCAAAGCAAAGTCATCTGCATGTTCCTCAAACCACTCCCGTCCCTCTTCTTCACCCACCACAATGCCATCGGCAATCCGAGTCTCGACATACCGCTGCTGCTGAATTCTCGCACCCAGCCTCAAGCGAAGCTCCTCCTCCGTATCGATCCCCTCGTCCGCCAACTCCGCCTGCATCGCACTTCGGCTCGGATAGCGCGTCGCGAGATTCAGCACCGCCTCATCGATTTCCTTTTCTGAAACAGTCAACTCATCCGCATTGTGAAGCGCCTTCACCCGTAAAATCTGGTGATCGATCAGATCATTCAAGGCCGCTAATCTTGCAATGCGTCGCTGTTCCTTGTTCAGATCCTCGATCTTCTTTCCTTTCAGCCAAAGCCGTTCCTTCGTCGCCCGCTCGACTTGCGAAAGATAAATCGAATGGCCGAAGACTTGCGCAACAACTCCCTGCGCCTTCGCCCGCGCAAGCGATTCCGGACTATCCGGACGTGCGGACTGGATCTTACGATTCACCGGCCCATCGAAGAGAAAGAGATCCCCTGCCAGATAGAGCAGCCCGATCGAATACACGAACACACGGACAACGAAATTCTTGGCAGGGCGCATAACGGGCTAACAGGGATAAAGACGTCCTAAGACGGGGTATTCGTTCACCGAATCTCCACAGTGGCCCCCGGGCGGATGAAGTCCGGCAACCTTACGACATCCCAGTTTGCCATGCGAATGCAGCCAGCGCTTTGGGCGCGGCCGATCGTTTCCGGATCTGAGGTGCCATGCATCCCGATACCCGAAACACTGAGACCCGCCCAGATCACCCCGACCGGACTATTGGGACCCGGCGGAATGTTCAGGTACTTGCTACTCCGCCCTTTGCCGTCGAGCAGCGACTGATCGTAACGCCACACCGGCAGCTGCACGCAGTTCTTCAGCTCCCATTGGCCATACTTGATGAACTGGGGTTTCCCCGGAGTGATCGGAAACGAGGCGACCAAGGCACTGTTCGCCGTCACCAGCACCGGTGCATCCGGATCCGTGACAATCAGAGCCTTCGGCGCTGCCTCATAAATCCGGGCCTGATTGATTTTTGTATCCACCACCACGTGACGCGAATTGAGAAGTTCCTCCGTTTCATAGCGCGAACCTGTTAGGCTCTCGATGGTGAAGGGCTGCACATTGGGAACGATCACCGATGACCTCGGCTGGAGACCGTAAGTCTTGCTCGACCCATTCAGGTCGATCAGGAACTCCACATCGGTGTGATAGCGTTCCGACATGAACTCGGCATAACTCCGGTAGCTCATCCGCTTCTCTTTCGCCTGCTCTGACTTCTTATAGGACAACTTGCTATTGACCCACTTCGTCGCCACTTCAGGAACGATCGCCACCGCGAAAGGATTCGGAACCGCCTTGCGCGCCGCTGCCATCACCGGGCCAATCTCGCCTGGTGGGTGGCCGTTGACTTCATTCCAAGAATTCACGGCAAGAATCGTGAAACGTCCCGGTTTGCCATCGATCACACCAGGGCCAAAATGGCTCTGATCGAGGAAAATCTGAAGTCGCACCGCATCATCCCCGCTCGGTAAGTTCGGCATATCCGGCGAGTCCGAGCGCGGGTTCTTCTTCACCTCAGGAAGCACCACCTCACCGGGCGGCAATGGCTTTGCCTCCGCTGGAGGCGGGGTCGGATCGACCACCTTCAATCCCGACTCCGGCGTTATATCCGAAGGATCAACCGGCAATGCACGAAGCACTTCCTCGGCGGAGGTGCTGGAGAATGCGGCAAAAACGAAGAAACTCAGGAGTTGGCGGATCATGGTAAAAACAGGATTCGGAGAGAACGGCGGGAAGATGCCAGCCTTCCTCTGATCTGTCATGCGGATTCCAGCGGCTCAGACAATCTTCAGCCGCGCGAGGTCCTGAGTATCGACCAAACCGACCGGTTTCCCCTCGGCGTCCAGCACCACCACGTCGTCGATTCGGTGGGAGCCAATCGTTTGAACAGCCTCCGCCGCCAGCGAATCCGCCGAGACGCAAATTGGTCCCCGGGTCATTAGGTCCGCCACCGCCCGGCTCCCAACCATCGGGTCCGCCTGATAACTCCGGGCAAAATCCCCGTGCGTGAAAATCCCGGCGAGCTTCCCGTCCGCCGCGAGCACTACACAGGCCCCCGCACGAGCGGTCGACATCGCCACCAGCGCATCTTGCACCGTCGCCGATTCGCCCACTTGCGCTAACAGATCGTTAGCTCTCATGATATCGGAAACCTTCGTCAACAGCGCCCGCCCAAGAGCACCGCCCGGATGAAATCTTGCGAACTGCTTTTCATCAAATCCTCGCGCTTCCAGCAAGACCATCGCCAAGGCATCGCCCATCACCAGCATCGCCGTCGATGATGAAGTCGGTGCTAGATTCATCGGGCAGGCCTCGCGTTCAACGGAAGTATCGAGTGTCACGTCCGAATGCTGCGAGAGCGTCGAGTCCGGCTTTCCCGTCAGGGCGATGACCTTTACATCGAAGCGCTTAATGTGTGGCAACAGGTCGAGCAACTCGAGCGTCTCACCCGAGTAAGAAAGCATGATCACGGCATCGCCGTCCGAAACCAGACCGAGATCACCGTGCAGCGCGTTTTGGGAATTCAGGACCACCGCCGTCGAACCCGTCGAGTTCAGCGTCGCCGCGATCTTGTGTCCGATGTTACCCGACTTTCCGATCCCCACCACCACGATCTTCCCGCGCTCGTCGAGCACCACCTTCAGCATCCCAACGGCCTGAGCAAACGGCTCGCCCAAGCGATCCTGCATCACCCGCAGGGCATTGGCTTCCATCTCAATCACACGTTTCCCGTGGGCAACTGCATCCATGGAGTCATCCTTCCCCCTCAATCCTCATCCTGCAAGCGCCGGATAAAGGCCTGGACGGTGCCTATTTTCCCCAGCAGCCCGCGCTTGGTCACCGAGCCAAATAAACTGTTTGCCTGGCACAAGCCCGATGCTCCATAAATTTCTCATTTGCGCTCGAAAATTCAGCCCCAAGCCCTAAACCGCCGAAACCTCATGACTCCTTCCATCCTTCAGTTACTAAAAACCCTCTCCATCGCCTGCCTCGTCACGGGCACGCTGGTCAGCTGCGCCTCTACTCCTCAAGTCGTCCCCTACACCGGCATGGAGGCCCCATTCATCCCTGACGCCAAACCGCTCCGGAATCCCAAGTCCACCGACCTCCGCGATCTCGCCGAGACGCTGCCCATCTTCAACTCCGGCGACTCCAAGACCTGGGTGCGAAACAGCAACCCTCAGGATGGAGAGTGGCTCACCCGGATTGGCGACCCGACGACTCCCGTCCGAATCAAGCGGCTCCCTCCCGGACCAAGCGGTGACCAACGCATCATGGTCATGGTCGGACCTAGCAAGACTTCAAAAGAAAATCCGCCTCCGACCTGGGTCTATGACCTGGAGAGAGCGAACGGTGGCTGGAAGCAGGTATTTTAAAGGTTGCTTCGACGGTTGACCTGACCCCGCTCCTCGTCAGGGTGAGGCGCATGAAAGTGAAGACCGCCTTTCTCGCCAGCTTGCTCTCCGTCGTCGTCGTGGCGACCTCTTCATCTGCCGAAGAGACTGTCACTCCTTAGACCACGGTTGATCCCTCGATCTCGCCCGAGCACCTCGCCTTGCGCGTCGATCCACTGACCGAAGCGGAACTCGCGACCGAACTGGAAGGCTGGCAAGGCATCCTCAAAGCCAAGGCAAGCGAAGTCGCGGTGGCAGAAATCGCCGTGAATAGCGACCCAAGCCCGGAAGAGAAAGCTGAACTCCTCAAAACCATCAGCGCCCTCCAGAAGGAGAAAGCGGCGGTTATCGAACGCTTCGATATCGTGACCTCCCCCTATGAGCTGAAAGGTGGAGATCCCGGACCATTCGCGAGATACGCCGCAGCCGTTGGCGGCATCAAGACAGACGTCACCGATGGCAGCTCCACCTGGTTCTACGTCACCGATTGGCTTCAATCGAAAGAAGGCGGCATCAAGCTTGGCATGATTTTGAATTGGAGGAGGGGGTGAACTCCTCTAGGCCTTGAAGAAGCGTGATTGAAGCGCCCGTTGGCCACAAAAAACTCGAAATGCCCTGAAAATCAGGGTTTGGTGTTGTCTGTCAAAACCAAACATCAAACCGAGAAAGGACATTTCGAGTGAGCAAGAAATACCAGCGGACCCTGCGCAACCGCAAGCGCCGAATCCAGCGCCGTCTCGATCCGAAAAGGCCGTGGGC